>JBGTHB010000174.1:0-2387 GCA_041746415.1 Coxiellaceae bacterium
CGTCACAACACTGCTTACTAATTTTTTAGCATATTGATTATCTACCAAGCCATTCGCCGACACAAATGACACAAGTAATTGTTTCTTAGAACGTGTCTGCTCTTTAAATACTGACAGCTTTTGGTTTAGTGACTCAAAATAATCTTTTGAGATTGCAAATGGCTTGTTGCTATATTTAATTTCACAAACTGTAATGGCTTCATCACGTCTATCAAACAGCAAATCAATTTGAGCTCCCTTTTGGTTTTCACCTTTACTTGGCACATAGCGCCAGGTGCTGGCGAAACTCATCGGTGGCAGATCCAATTTTCGCTTAATCTGTGGCAGATGCTTGTAACATACTGCCTCAAACGCATAACCTAACCAGCTATTCCACTCGGGGGTTAACTGTATGGCTTGCCAATCGTTCTTATCAAATGCGCCGGCTTGCAATTTTGTTTTTATCGGCTCAATCCACTTTAGATAAAAATAACTGTACTCATCAATTAAACGATAATAGGTACCTTTACGCTCATGATAAAGCGGCTTAAAACTCATAATAAAACCGGCATCCTCTAATTCATCTAACCTTTTTGCACTATTGCTACCGGTAGAACCAACCTGTTTTAAAAGATCATTTTTCGTAATACCATAACGATTTTTTGCCAATATTTTTACGATTTTCACATGAACATCATGATCATTAAATAAAGAAGCAAATAAATTATCAAACTCTCCCAGTAAAAATGCATCTTCACTAAAACACAGTTTTTCTATAATCTGAATTGCTGATGTTTTCCACTGAATTTGAGACAAATAAAATGGAACGCCTCCTGTTACCATATATATAAGCAACACTTGGTTATCATTCAGTGTAATATCATTCGCTTTTAGATACTGTTTAGTATTGTGCAGATTATAAGGCTTTAATAAGATTTTCTCAGTAACTCGGTTATGCAACCCACCTTTACTATTAATAATTTTATTAATAATCCATGAAGCTGAAGAACCGCAAATAATCAGCTTGATTTTTGGATTACGAGACCAATACTGATTCCAATAGTAGTCCAACGTTTCCAATAATTTTGATTTGGGCGTCGCCATCCAAGGAAGCTCATCAAAAAATAATACGATCTTTTGTGCTTTGTCTTGTTTCTCAATAGCATCATTAATCAGCTCAAAAACATCTCGCCATTTTTTTTCATGTTGAAGTTTTACCCCCCCATAAAAAATTTTTCCAATACGATCCATGACGTTTGCGATTTGAGCAGCCATATCGCCATTTTGTAAACCCGTCACGTCAAAAAATAAAGCCTCTTTTTTATTCTTAAAATACTGCCAAATGAGATACGTTTTCCCTACTCTTCGACGACCATATAATGCTAAAAACTCGGCCTTATTCGATTGGTAAAGCTGATCAAGCTGCTTTATCTCTTTTTCTCTTCCTAAAATAGTCATAATGGGTCCTGTGCCATAGCGCCGGATATAAGAATACTATAAGCGGCGCTATGGCACAAACACTATTTACACCTTGGAATCGAAGAATGCTAAAAAACATTCAATTTAAGGCCCCCTTATCAGCAGCACCCTAGATGCGCGCTTTGAAGACAACCAGAGTGCTCACAGAGTGCTCATTTAGCGACAATCTCAGACAACAGCAGACAACCTACATTTTCGCAGCATCGCCCAAGCCGTTGTCACACATAGTCTGGCATAGTCTCCTGTTACAGAAAAACACGAGGCCGCGTTTTCAATTCCCGCCGCCTCCACAATTAAAAAGACCACCTGCAAGGTGGTTTTTTTAATTGTAAAGATGGAGTAATCACGCGTAGCGGGTTCACAAAATTGTCGGGAACAATTTTGAACGCGCTTTAGCGCGGCCCGAGCAACTTGTTGCGAGGGTGAGGCGCAGGACGCGCCGAATAATTCCCGCCGCCTCCACCAATAAAAAAATAGCCCGTTCATGGGTTATTTTTTTATTGGCAAGATGCGAGATAATATTGCAACCTACAATTAAACATGGAACAAGCATTGTGTGAAAAATTTGAAATTGCTGACGCTGCAACAGCTTCAAGTTCGTTAACTGTATCTTATGGTCCTGAAAATAAATCAAAAGATAATCCCCAACTCGCACACTGGTTTGATGCGAAAAATACCTTTTATAATGGACCGTTAACACCAACAAAACGACAAGAAATAATCACTGCACTCGGGCTTTGTCTTGCTACTTTATTCGGCCAGCAGCTATCTGCTGATTTTAGAGGTAAGGTGCCCTCTATTCTGGAGTTCATAACATGCAAATTTCCTAAACGAGGATGGAATTTAAAAACTGATAATAAAGACTTATTTGATGATTTTTTAAAATTAAACAATCACTATAACAACTATCATCACCCTACCAATGAAAG
>JBGTHB010000175.1:0-13982 GCA_041746415.1 Coxiellaceae bacterium
AGAAATGGTAATGCCAGGCGACAACATCAAGATGAAGGTTGAGTTGATTGCACCGATAGCGATGGACGATGGTTTGCGCTTTGCGATTCGTGAAGGCGGTCGTACAGTGGGTGCCGGTGTCGTAACGAAAATTATTGAATAAGTGAAATGGTTAGGGTCCAGTTTGTGCTGGACCCTTTTTATTTATCAAATGCTCTTTGACAAAATGGCGGTTTAAAAAATGGCGGTAGTAAAAAACAGTCAGCGAATTCGAATACGTTTAAAAGCGTTCGATCATAAACTTATTGATCGTTCGACACGTGAAATCGTTGATACAGCGAAGCGTACAGGTGCAATTATTGTCGGGCCGGTTCCTATGCCCACAAAAATTGAACGGTACACGGTATTAATTTCACCTCACGTGGATAAAGATGCGCGTGATCAGTATGAAATTCGTACGCATAAACGCATGGTAGATATTTTGCAGCCGACGGATAAAACAGTCGATGCATTAATGAAGCTCGATTTAGCTGCCGGTGTTGACGTACAAATTAGTGTTGAATAACTGAGGATTAGACGATGGCTCTTGGCTTAATTGGAACAAAATGTGGTATGACGCGGATTTTCACCGAGCAAGGTGTATCAATCCCAGTTACGGTTATTGAAATTTCGCCAAACCGCGTAGCTCAGCTGAAAACGGTAGATAGCGATGGTTATTCTGCTGTGCAGGTTGCTACAGGTGTGAAAGCACAATCGCGTGTGAATAAACCGCTAGCCGGACATTTTGCAAAAGCGGGTATTGAGGCGGGGAAATATCTGCGTGAGTTTCGTGTTAACGAAACCGAAATAGAAGGCAAAAATGTTGGCGATGAAATTTCCATAGATTTATTTGCTGAAGGCGATGCGGTTGATATCACCGGCACTTCTCTTGGTAAAGGTTATGCGGGTGCCGTAAAACGACATCATTTCCGTACCCAAGATATGACGCATGGTAACTCTTTATCACATCGTGCACCCGGGTCAATTGGTCAAAACCAATCACCAGGCCGTGTTTTTAAAGGTAAACGTATGTCAGGCCATTTGGGTAATGCGCGTCGTACTGCTGTTAATCAGAAAGTGGTACGAGTAGATGCTGAAAAACGCGTTATTTTAATTAAAGGTGCTGTTCCTGGACATAAAGGTAGCTTAGTGTTAATTCACAAATCGACTAAAGCAAAAGGAGGCAAATAATGGAACTTTCAGTTCAATCAATGAATAAAAGTGCGACCTCCAAATTAACTGTGGCCGATAGTGCGTTTGCTTGCGACTACAATGAAGGTTTAGCGCATCAGATTATTACAGCTTATATGGCGGCTGGCCGTGCTGGTACCAAAGCGCAAAAAAATCGCAGTGATGTGAGTGGCGGCGGTAAAAAACCATGGCGTCAAAAAGGCACAGGCCGTGCACGTGCTGGCACAACCCGTAGCCCTTTATGGCGTTCGGGTGGGGTGACGTTTGCTGCAAGACCGCGTGATTATTCACAAAAAGTGAATCGCAAAATGATGCGCAAAGCAATGGCTGGCATGCTGTCGGAATTGTTTCGATTAGATCGAGTCACTGTTATTGACGCGATTGAAATTAAAGAGCCAAAAACAAAATTATTAACTGCAGCATTAAAGCAATTGAATGCAGAGCAAGCTCTGATTGTCATAGCAGAAGAAAACACAAATTTAACACTTGCTTCGCGCAACATACCGAATGTTTTGGTTAAATTGGCAAGCAAAATCAATCCGGTGGATTTGATTGCGTTTGATAAAGTGTTGATGACCCAGGATGCAGTTAAGAAAATTGAAGAGAGATTAGCATGAGCACTGAAAATTTATTCAAAGTATTATTAGCACCCCACGTTTCAGAAAAATCTGCGGGACGTGATCGTCAATATGTATTCAAAGTCGTAGCGGGTGCGAATAAATTAACAATAAAAAAAGCCGTGGAAATGTTTTTCAGTGTGAAGGTTAAAAATGTTCGCACCTTGAATAACAAAGGTAAGCCAGCGCGGTTTGGTCGTACGATTGGTCGACATAAAGCGTGGAAAAAAGCCTACGTAACGTTGACTGAAGGTCAACATATTGAAATTGGCGGCATGCAGTAACTTAATTTTGAGTGGAGAAGTTTGAAATGGCGTTAGTAAAAACAAAACCAACATCACCAGGGCGTCGCTTTGTAATCAAAGTGGTTAACCCAGAGTTGCATAAGGGCGAACCTTATGCACCATTGTTGGAAGCAAAAAAACGCAACAGTGGTCGTAATAACATGGGGCGCATTACCACGCGTCATCGTGGGGGCGGCCATAAACGTCATTATCGTCTTGTTGATTTTAAACGTGATAAAGATGGCATTGAAGGTACAGTTGAGCGTTTAGAATATGATCCAAACCGCAGTGCGTATATTGCATTAGTGCTTTATACGGATGGGGAACGACGTTATATTATCGCGCCTAAAGGTTTATCGGCTGGTTCAAAAGTAATGTCAGGTGCTACTGCACCGATTCGCCCAGGTAGCTGCATGCCATTAGAAAACGTGCCACTAGGTTCAACCATTCATTGTGTTGAACTACAACCAGGACGTGGAGCGAAATTAATGCGTAGCGCCGGTACTTCAGCGCAACTAGCAGCTCGAGAAGGTTTATATGCTGTTATTCGTATGCGCTCAGGTGAGATGCGTAAAGTGCTTGTTAATTGTCGTGCAGTAATTGGTGAGGTATCCAATTCTGAACACAACTTACGTTCTATTGGTAAAGCAGGTGCAAAACGTTGGCGTGGTGTTCGTCCTACCGTTCGCGGTGTGGCTATGAACCCGGTTGATCACCCACACGGTGGTGGTGAAGGACGCACTTCAGGTGGTCGTCATCCTGTAACACCTTGGGGTATTTCAACCAAGGGTTATAAAACGCGTAAAAATAAACGCACGAATAAAATGATTATTCGCGACCGACGTAAAAAATAAATAAGAGGTAGAAGAAAGTGCCAAGATCAACACGTAAAGGACCTTTTGTAGATGACCATTTACTAAAGAAGGTCGAAAAAGCGATGAATGAAAATAGCAAAAAACCAATTAAAACTTGGTCGCGACGTTCTATGATCACGCCTGACATGATTGGATTAACAATTGCCGTACATAATGGTAAAGACTTTGTGCCAGTGTACATTAGCGAAAACTTAGTTGGACATAAACTAGGTGAGTTTGCTTTGACGCGTACGTTTAAAGGTCACTCCGGTGACCGTAAAACAGATAAAGGAGGTGCAGCATAATGCAGGCATTAGCAAAATTACGTAACGCCCCTATTTCTGCGCAAAAAGTTCGTTTGGTAGCAGATCAAATTAGAGGTATGCACGTTGAAAAGGCGCTCGATTTATTACGCTTCAGTCGTAAAAAAGCGGCAACCTTAGTAAAAAAAGCACTGGATTCAGCGATCGCCAATGCGGAGCATAATCAAGGCGCTGATATTGACGAATTAAAAGTTTCAACCATTATGGTTGATCAGGGTATTCAATCAAAACGTTTTCACGCTCGTGGTCGTGGACGTAGCGATACAATTTTAAAACGTAGCTGTCACATCACGGTGATGGTGGCAGAAGCATAAGAGGTAGATGGACAGATGGGTCAAAAAGTAAGTCCTACTGGTATACGGTTAGGTATCACACAAGACTGGTCATCAAATTGGTATGCAAGCACAAAAGATTTTGCAAACTATTTGAATGAAGACATCACAGTGCGACGCTTAGTGTATAAGCGTTTAAAAGGCGCTGGCGTAAGTCGCATTCAAATTGATAGACCGGCGCGCAATGTAAAAATTGCGATTTATTCAGCACGGCCCGGTGTCATTATTGGTAAAAAGGGTGGCGATATAGAAGAGCTACGTGATGAGATTGCTAAAGTAATGAAAGTGCCTGTGCACATTAGCATTCAAGAAATCCGTAAGCCCGAGCTTGATTCTAAATTAGTTGCTGACAGTATTGCGCAACAGTTAGAGCGACGAGTGATGTTTCGCCGTGCTATGAAACGGGCTGTACAAACTACTATGCGTGCTGGCGCGCTTGGCATAAAAGTTAGCGTTGGTGGTCGACTTGGTGGTGCGGAGATCGCACGCACGGAGTGGTATCGTGAAGGTCGTGTGCCATTGCATACGTTTCGTGCCGATATCGATTACGCAACAGCGGAAGCATTAACAACTTACGGCATCATTGGCGTGAAAGTGTGGATTTTCAAAGGTGAAGTTCACCCAGTTAAAAAAGTAGCCGTGGAAGAAGAGGAAGTGAGCAATGTTAGCGCCGAATAAAACGAAATTTCGCAAGCAATTTAAAGGCCGCAACCGTGGTGAAGCAAAACGTGGTACCACAGTAGCGTTTGGCGAATACGGAATTAAAGCATTGGGCCACTGTCGTATTACAGCGCGTCAAATTGAAGCGGCTCGCCGTGCGGTGGCGCGTCATGTGAAACGCGGTGGAAAATTATATATTCGCATTTTTCCAGACAAACCTATTACTAAAAAACCTTTGGAAGTACGTCAAGGTAAAGGTAAAGGTAGCGTCGAGTACTGGGTAGCGTTAGTGCAGCCAGGTCGTGTGTTATTTGAAATTGAAGGTATTTCACGCGAGTTAGCTAAAGAAGCGTTTACCTTAGCGGCAGCAAAACTGCCAGTAAAAGTTAATTTTGTTGAAAAGGTAGTACAGTAATGAATGCAAAAGAGGCACGCGCTAAATCTGTAGCGGATTTGCAAAAAGAACTGAATGCGCTGTTAAAAGAGCAGCTTAATTTGCGCATGCAAAAAGGCATGGGTGAATCGCCTAAGCCACACTTGTATGAACGTGTGCGACTTGATATTGCGCGAGTTAAGACGATCCTAACTGAGAAGGAGCAAGGGTAATGACTAAGACATCTCAAGCACGTACCCTGACCGGTACAGTTGTTAGTAACAAAATGAAAGACACAATCGTGGTGCTCGTTGAGCGTCGTGTGCAACATCCAAAGTATGGCAAATTTATTCGCCGTTCGACTAAGGTGCATGCTCACGATCAAGGTAACGAATGTCAGATCGGTGATGTGGTAGTCGTTAAGGAATGCCGACCCATTTCAAAAACAAAGACATGGAGTTTGGAGTCGATTAAAGAACGGGCTGCATAAGGCCTTATTGACCATAGATTTTTGGCGAAGCAGTGGTATACTTACCGGCTTTCGCCACCTAGGTGACGGAGTAGGTAAATGATACAGACTGAATCAATAGTCGATGTTGCGGATAACAGCGGCGCTCGACGTGTAATGTGCATTAAGGTGCTGGGTGGTTCCAAGCGGCGTTATGCTGGTATTGGCGATGTTATCAAAGTGAGTATTAAGGAAGCGATTCCACGTGGCAAAGTGAAAAAAGGCGATGTCATGTTTGCGGTTGTGGTACGCACTAAAAAAGGCGTGCGCCGAGATGATGGTTCACTAATTCGCTTTGATAGTAATGCGGTTGTGCTATTGAATGCACAAAAGCAGCCTATTGGAACACGTATATTTGGGCCTGTGACGCGTGAGTTGCGTCGGCAATATATGAAGATTGTTTCATTGGCGCTGGAAGTTTTATAAAAAAGGTTGAGTAACAATGACAGCACGAAAAATTAAAACAGGTGACAGTGTCATCGTGATTGCTGGTAAAGACAAGGGTCGCAGCGGTACGGTTTTGCGCTTGTCTGGACAAGATCGTTTAGTGGTTGGTGGTATTAACATGATTAAAAAACATGTTCGCCCTAACCCAAATAAAAATGAGCAAGGTGGGATTTTGGAACGCGAAGCAGCAGTACACGTATCCAATGTGGCTTTGTTAAATCCTGCAACAAAAAAAGCGGACCGTGTTGGGTTTAAAAAACTTCAAGATGGTAAAAAAGTTCGTTACTTTAAATCGAACGGTGAAATGGTTAACGTTGATTAACGGTTTGGGAAAAAAAGATGGCTGAGTTTGCAAAAAATTACAAAGAAAAAATCGTGCCAGAACTTAAGCAGCGCTTTAATTATAAGAGTGTAATGCAAGTTCCGCGTGTCACAAAAATCACATTAAATATGGGATTGGGTGAGGCTGTTGCGGACAAGAAAATTGTTCAGTACGCAGTAGATGATATGGTAAAAATCAGTGGTCAAAAACCAGTGGTGACAAAAACACGCAAGTCAATTGCAGGCTTTAAAATTCGTGAAGATTGGCCAATTGGTTGCAAAGTTACATTACGCCGTGAGCGTATGTATGATTTTTTACAACGTTTAATTTCAGTTGCTGTGCCACGTATTCGTGACTTTCGTGGCTTCAGTGTTAAATCTTTTGATGGGCGAGGCAATTACAGCTTAGGCATCAAAGAGCAAATTGTATTTCCTGAAATCAACTACGATAAGATTGACACAATTCGTGGTATGGATATTACGATTACAACCACAGCAAGTACAAATGAAGAAGGTGCGGCATTATTAGCAGCATTTGGGTTTCCGTTTAAAGAAACAAAGGATGGCGAGGTGAAAAACTAATGGCAAAATTGAGTGTAATACATCGTAATTTGCGACGTATTGTTGAGTCAACACGTGCATTTGCAAAACGTGCAGAACTAAGAAATTTAGTAAAAAATGGCACCGATGAAGAGCACAGTCGCGCGGTGACTAAATTGTCGAAAACGCGCAATCAAAGCCCAACTCGAATTCGTAACCGCTGTCGTCAATGTGGTCGATCACGTGGTGTGTATCGTAAATTTGGTTTGTGTCGTATTCATTTACGTGAAACGGCAATGAAAGGTTTAGTTCCCGGCTTGAAAAAGTCTAGTTGGTAAAAGAGGTTTTTTACAATGAGTATGCAAGATCCTATCGCTGATATGTTAACCCGGATTCGTAACGCTCAAAGCGTTAATAAGTCTATGGTTTCAATGCCCGCTTCAAATTTGAAAGCAGCAATTGCGAGTGTGTTAGCGGAAGAAGGTTTTATTGAAAACAGTCATATTGAAGCTCAAGAAGGCAAGCCAACGCTTGTCCTAGGGTTGAAATATTATGAAGGGCAGCCTGTTATTAGAGAATTAAAGCGTGTTAGTAAACCTGGTTTACGGGTTTATAAACAAAAAAACAAAATTCCAAAAATTAAAAATGGTTTGGGCTTAGCAATTCTTTCAACGTCTAAAGGCATAATGACGGACAAGGCTGCTAGAACGGTTGGTTTAGGCGGTGAAGTATTATTTTACGTGAGCTAATGACGAGATGAGGATTAAACAGTGAGTCGAATTGCAAATTATCCCGTTAACTTGCCTGCTGGAGTCGAAGTAAAAATTGACCGCAGTATGTTAACGATTAAAGGTCAGCTTGGGCAGTTGTCGCAAGCAATCTTGGCAGACGTGAATGTTGCTGAAATCGAAAAAACATTAACTTTTGTGCCTGCTGGTAAAAGCAGCACTGCTGATATGAACGCCGGCACGATGCGTGCCTTAGCTAATAATATGGTACAGGGTGTCAGCAAGGGTTTTGAACGCAAATTGATAATGAAAGGCGTAGGTTATCGCGCTAAAGCGCAAGGCGACATGCTCTCATTGACGGCTGGATTTTCACACCCAGTTGATATAAAAATGCCGCAAGGTGTTGTTGTCGAAACGCCCACTCAAACTGACATTGTGCTGAAAGGTGCTGATAAGCAAAAAGTATGCCAAGTTGCTGCAAACATTCGTGCTGTGCGACCACCTGAACCTTATAAAGGTAAAGGTATTCGTTATCATGATGAAGTGGTGCAGCTCAAAGAAGGTAAGAAAAAATGATAAATAAGCAAACTAAAAGAACGCGCCGCTCAGCGAAAACCCGAGCGTTGATTAAGCGTTTAGATGAAATGCGTTTGACTGTGCATCGCACGTCTAACAATATTTACGCGCAAGTTGTGGCACCCGATGGCGCTGTTAAAGCAGCTGCGTCAACATTAGATAAAACTTTGCGTGAGAAGTTAAAGCATCGTGGCAATAAAGATGCGGCGAAAGCAGTTGGCGAAATGATTGCTGAAAGAGCAATTAAAGCAGGTGTAAAAAAAGTAGCTTTTGATCGTTCAGGATTTCAATACCATGGTCGTATTCAAGTGTTAGCGGAAGCAGCACGTGAAGGCGGTTTGGATTTTTAAAGGTGTAAATTATGCGAAATGCAGCAAAAGAAGTGGCAACAGATGGTATCCAGGATAAGCTCATTGCCGTACGACGTACTGCCAAAGTAGTTAAAGGTGGTCGTGTATTTGGTTTTTCAGCGCTTGTGGTGGCCGGTGATGGCAAAGGTAAAATTGGCTATGGTACTGGCAAAGCACGTGAAGTGCCTGTCGCTATCAAAAAAGCATCTGAAAACGCGCGCCGCAGCATGGTGAAAATTCCATTACGTGATGGAACATTATATCATGCGATTAAAACGCATCATGGTGCAAGTAAAATCGTGATGTTGCCTGCTTCCGATGGTACTGGTGTGATTGCAGGTAATGCAATGCGCGCTGTGTTTGAAGTAATGGGCGTATCAAATGTATTGGCCAAATGTATTGGTTCTTATAATCCACTTAACGTTGTTCAAGCCACAATTAAAGGTTTAAAACAAATGGACACGCCACAAATCATGGCGCGCAAACGTGGAAAAACAATTGAAGAGATTACTGGAGAGGCAAAATAAAATGGCACAAAAAACGTTACGAGTAACGCTTGAAAAAAGTAAATTTGGTCGTCAGCCTAGTCATCGTGCCTGTATTGAAGGTTTGGGATTACGTAAACGTCATGACATGGTTGAAATTCAAGACACGCCAGCGATTCGCGGCATGATTAATAAAGTGTCTTATCTTTTGAAAGTTGAGGAAGTCTAATGCAACTTAATACAATTCAATCCGCTGAAGGATCGCGCCCTGAAAAAGTTCGAGTGGGACGTGGCATTGGTAGCGGCAAAGGTAAAACAGCAGGTCGTGGCCATAAAGGACAACGTGCTCGTGCTGGCGGTTATCATAAAGTTGGCTTTGAAGGCGGTCAGATGCCATTGCAACGCCGCTTACCTAAGTTTGGTTTTAATTCACGTAAAGCGTTAGTGAGTGCTGAAATTCGTTTAGAAGAACTCAATAAAATAACGGCAGAAGTGATAGATCTTGAAGCACTTAGAGCAGCAAATCTGATACAAAGCACAGTAAAGCAAGCCAAAGTTTTTTTGAAAGGCGAAATAAAAAAAGCGGTTACCCTGCACGGCATTTCTACCACCAAAGGCGCGAAAGCCGCAATTGAAGCAGCGGGTGGCCGAGTAGATGGCTAAGGCAAAATTAGGAGCGGATATTGCAAGCGGTGGCTTAAGTGAACTAAAGCACCGTTTACTATTTGTTTTAATTGCTATTATTGTCTATAGATTAGGTGCTTATATTCCTGTTCCAGGTCTTAACCCTGCACGTTTAGTTGATTTTTTTAGTCAACATCAAACCGGATTGCTGGGTATTTTTAACATGTTTTCTGGTGGTGCGTTATCACGCATGACCATCTTTGCTATGGGTATTATGCCTTATATCTCAGCATCTATTATTGTGCAGATGTATAGTCAGATTTCACCACAACTGCAAGTGCTCAAAAAAGAAGGCGAGTCAGGTCGTCGCAAGATTAATCAATATACTCGTTATGGTACTGTTGTCCTTTCTTTAGCGCAGTCTATTTTTATGACGCGCTGGTTAGTTTCAAGCGGTGTTGTACTTTACCCTAGCTGGACATTTTATTTTACCGCCATCGTGACATTGGTTGCGGGTTCGGTATTTTTAATGTGGATAGGCGAACAAATGACTGAGCGCGGCATTGGCAATGGTATTTCATTGCTTATCTTTGCTAGTATTGCGTCGCGTTTCCCCGCTGCCATCGGCCAAGTCTTTTCTCAAGTCAATCAGGGACAGATGTCACCATTGACGTTACTGGTATTGGTAGCAGTTGTTGCAGCCGTAACATTAGTAGTTGTTTATTTCGAGCGCGCCCAACGCCGCATTCCCATTAACTATGCTAAGCGTCAACAGGGCCGTAAGTTATATGCAGCACAATCCAGTCATTTACCTTTAAAAATCAATATGTCAGGCGTGATCCCGGTTATTTTTGCACAGAGTATTATTTTATTTCCTGGCGTCATAGCGCACTTTTTTTCAACCACAAAAGGCTTCAGTTGGTTAGCTGACGTGTCGCTGGCGCTACAGCCTGGCCAGCCTCTATATATAGCCCTGTTTGCGGTCACTGTGATTTTCTTTAGTTTTTTCTACACCGCGTTGGTTTTTAATCCAAAAGAAACAGCCGACAATTTGAAGCGCTCAGGTGCTTTCATTCCAGGTATTCGCCCAGGTGAACAAACAGCCAATTATGTTGATAAAGTGATGATGAGATTGACAATGGTGGGTTCCATTTACCTCACTTTAGTGGCATTATTACCCGAATTTTTGATCATTACATGGCATGTTCCTTTTTACTTTGGCGGTACTTCATTACTGATCGTTGTGGTCGTGGTAATGGATTTTATGGCTCAAGTGCAAGCGCACTTGATGAGCCATCAGTATGCTTCGTTGATGAAAAACAAAAACTCAAAAGTAGGTGGCTTAATCCGCGAAACTGATAAATAATCCGCGGCTAGATTCATTAGTTGGAGAAGAAAATGAAAGTAAGAGCATCAGTTAAAAAGTTTTGTCGGTATTGCAAAATCATTCGTCGCAAGGGCGTTGTACGTATCATCTGTAAAGATGCACGTCATAAACAACGTCAAGGTTAATCGCTTGATTTTGCAAGGCAAGCAGGGTAAGCTTACGAGCTTTTTTTACACTTAATTAACGTTGGAGAGATATCAATGGCCGTGCGAATTGCCGGAGTAAATATCCCAGAAAATAAGCATGCTTGGGTAGCCCTAAGCAGCTCGATTTATGGCATTGGTAAGACCACTGCGCATAAAATTTGTGAGGACGCAAATATTAAAGCGGACACACGCATTTCAGAATTGAGCGAAGATGACATCGAGCGCATTCGTGTGCGCATTGCTCAAGTCGTTGTCGAAGGCGACAAGCGTCGTGAAGTTTCAATGAACATTAAACAAAAAGTGGATAAAAAATGCTACGAAGGTGTACGCCATCGTCGTGGTTTACCACTTAATGGTCAGCGTACTAAAACCAATGCGCGTACGCGCAAAGGTAAACGCAAACCTGTGCGTGATAAAAAGTAAGGAATGGTATAAATGGCAAACGAGCAAACAGATAAAAACGATAACAGTAAGCAAGTTAATAAGCCGGTAACAAAACGCAAAACCAATAAAGTGGTTGCACAAGGTATTGCGTATGTAGATGCTAGCTTTAACAATACCAAAGTTTCAATTACAGACCCGCAAGGCAATTTGCTTTCGTGGTCAACAGCCGGTGCAAATAATTTCAGCGGTTCACGTAAAGGTACACCTTATGCAGGCCAATTAGCTGCTCAGGCAGCTGCACGTAAAGCGGTTGAAAAATACCAATTACGACGTGTAGCTGTGCGTGTTGTTGGTCCTGGTACTGCAAGAGATATGGCAATTCGTGGATTGCACTCTGCTGGCTTGGAAATTATTAGTCTTGAAGATCGGACGCCATTACCGCACAACGGTTGTCGTCCACGAAAAAAACGTCGCGTGTAGTTTAGGAGGTTAGTTTTTTATGGCGAGATATTTAGGCCCAAAATGTCGTTTATCAAGACGTGAACGTACAGATTTACAATTAAAAAGTGGTATTCGTGCAATTGACACGAAGTGCAAATTGGATCGTACGCCTGGTCAACATTGGCAGCGTCGTGGTCGTACAACAGACTACGGTGTTCAGTTGCGCATGAAACAAATGATTCGTCGTTATTACGGCATTATGGAGCGTCAATTCCGTAACTATTATAAAGAAGCGGAAAGAATCAAAGGTTCAACAGGTGACAATTTATTAAAATTGTTGGAATCACGTTTAGATAATGTTGTTTACCGTATGGGTTTTGCAGCTACGCGCGCTGAAGCGCGACAGTTGGTTTCCCATAAATCAATTATGGTTAATGGTAATGTTATCAATATTGCTTCTTATATGGTGAAGCCTGGCGATACTGTGGAAATTCGCAGCAAAGCAAAAAGTCAATTGCGCATCAAAGCCGCAATGGATTTAGCGCAACAACGCCAAGCTAGTGCCTGGATCGAAGTAGATCAAAAAGCAATGAGTGGTGTATTTAAAGATGAAGCAGATGTGGCAGAACTTCCAGCTGAGTTCAAAGTGAACTTAGTAGTTGAGCTGTACTCCAAATAGAGGGTTGTTAGCATGGCGGTTAGTATACAAGATATTTATAAAGAGTTTTTAATTCCAAAAAATATTCAGGTTCAAAAACTGAATGAAAACACATCTCGCGTTGTGCTTGAGCCATTAGAACGCGGCTTTGGCCATACACTTGGCAACGCTTTGCGTCGTATTTTGTATTCATCTATGCCTGGTGCGGCAATTGTGGAAGCAAGAATTGATGGTGTGTTACACGAATACAGCTCAATTGATGGCGTGCGTGAAGACGTGGTTGATATTTTATTAAACCTTAAAGACGTAGCGATTCGTTTAAATGATCGTGAACACGCGACACTGATTTTACGCAAAAAAGGTCCAGGTGCAATCACTGCAGGAGATATTCAAACAGAAGGCAACGCGGTTATTGTGAATCCAGATCACATCATTGCGCATTTAACCGGTGACAAAGAATTTAATATGACACTAAAAGTGCGTGTTAGTCGCGGTTATGAACCTGTGAGCACACGTTTTGGTGCTGAAGAAAGCCGTGAAGTGGGTTCGTTGCAAATTGATGCTTCATTTAGCCCAATTAAACGCGTGGCGTATTCTGTTGATAATGCGCGTGTAGAAAATCGCACTGACTTAGACAAATTAATTATTGATTTAGAAACAAATGGCACACTAGATCCTGAAGAAGCAATTCGTCGTTCAGCAACCATTTTGCAACATCAGTTATCTGCGTTTGTTGAGCTGCCAAATGACAGCGTCTTAAAATCGCATAAATCAGAACAGAACATGGATCCCATTTTAATGCGTCCAGTGGATGATTTGGAATTAACGGTGCGTGCAGCAAATTGTTTAAAAGCAGAAAATATTTATTATATTGGTGATTTAGTGCAACGCTCTGAAAGTGATTTACTCAAAACACCTAACCTGGGTAAAAAATCATTAACGGAAATTAAAGTGGTTCTGGCACAACGCGGTTTGGGTTTAGGTATGAAAGTAGATAAATGGCCGCCAGCTAATTTGCATGACGAGTAAATTGAATCTAAGTAGGATAAGACAATGAATCATAGAAAAATTGGTAGAAAGTTAAATCGCACCACAGCGCATCGTGAAGCTATGTTTCGTAACATGGGCGCGTCCTTGTTGCAGCATGAAGTGATTAAAACAACTTTACCTAAAGCAAAAGAATTGCGACGTGTTATTGAACCGTTAATTACATTAGCAAAAAATGACACCGTAGCAAATCGCCGTTTGGCCTTTGCGCGTTTACGCGATAAAGTAGCAGTAAAAAAATTATTTGATGACGTGGCAGCACGTTGTAAATCACGTCCCGGCGGATACACGCGTGTATTAAAGTGTGGCTTTCGTGATGGTGATAACGCCCCAATGGCCATCGTTGAATTAGTGGATCGCGAGCGTGACTTTGCTGAAGCAGCAGAATAAGATTTAAAGACGCATTTTCAAAAGCCGGGTAAAGCCCGGCTTTTTAATAACCTTTTGCAGCCAATCAATAGATTTTAAACAGGCTCTTAAGTTTGTGGCCCTAGTTTTTTCTTCTTCCAATAAGGCGGAAAAACTTTACTAATAAATGCACCAACAACCCAACTGCCATTGCTGACAAGAGTGTAAATAGTGCGGTTGAATAACGGATTGCGCACATGCC
Source organism: Coxiellaceae bacterium (assembly GCA_041746415.1). Taxonomy (GTDB): domain Bacteria; phylum Pseudomonadota; class Gammaproteobacteria; order Coxiellales; family Coxiellaceae; genus JBGTHB01. Next base: position 13,905 of record JBGTHB010000175.1, read on the forward strand.
AGAAATCCACAGCAGCCGTTAATAAAAACAAAATGCCCCAGACGAGAGTTAAAATATCATTGATCTGAAGAAATAATG
>JBGTHB010000176.1:0-16962 GCA_041746415.1 Coxiellaceae bacterium
GCCATCGATGTCTGGCAAACCGATATCCATTAATACTAAGTCATAATCATTGACGGATTTTTCGATCGCGGTGCGACCATCACCCGCAATATCAACTTCACAACCCGAATCTTTCAGCAAACTGGTGGTGAATTTTTGAATTAAGGCATCGTCTTCAACTAGCAATACAGTTAACTTACACCTTGAAGTAGAGTGACTTTTGCGCTCAAAAGCCGCAAGCCAACGTTGCCATGTCGGTACTAAACGTGAAGCCAATTCGCTGGGCGCCAATGGTTTTTTTAAAATTTGTTGGAATAGCTGCTTTTGTTCTTCGTTGGCTTTGCTATCATTGATTTTACGATACAACACCATCATGGGTCGGTGTGAAAGCGTGGAGGTTTTTACTAAAACGCGGGCTAGTTCTTCAGGCGAATTAGTTTCGATATCTTCATCAATAATAACCAGATTAAAGGACTCGCTAATTTTCTCACTAGCTTCAAAAGTGGCAAAGGCATTGCGACTATTAACCGCAGCAACATGTTGGCCCGGCAACTGTTTAAGTAATGCCTGGCGACGTTGCGGATGATCATCAATAATTAAAATGCGCGCTTTATTTAATTGCTGACGTAACGTTTCAAAATCTTCTACTTGTTGTGTGAGCTTAAAAGGGATAGTGCAGGAAAAGGTAGTGCCATAGCCTAATTGACTGTTGACTTTAAGCCGACCGCCTAAACTTTCAGTTAGTTGTTTAATAATCGCCAGCCCTAAACCGGTCCCTTTGTAGCGGTTAGTATAAGATGGCGTAGCGCGATAAAAACGATCAAAAATGTGCTCGAGGTCCGGTTTGCTAATGCCAATGCCACTGTCTTCAACGTTGATTTGTAAAGTGGCGTCAGTTTCATTCATATCCAAACACTCAACCGCAATCATAACATGGCCAGTATCAGTAAATTTAATGGCATTTTCAACCAAATTACCGATGATGCGGCGCAAATTTTGCATGTGTCCAACCACAAAGTGCGGCACAAAATCACTGTAAGAGATAATTAAATCTAACTGTTTATTTTCAGCTATCGGTGTGTAATCAGCGACGATGGATTCAATTAATTGACGCAAATCAAAGCGATCGCCATCCGTGGTTTTGGATGACGATTCCAGTTCTGAAAAACTTAAAATATTTTCGATCAGCTTTAATAATTTTTGCCCAGCATCAATAATGTTTTCGATGAGTTCATCTTGCTCGACATAGTGTTTGCGCACTTGCAGCAGTTCAGCAGTTCCTAAGATGGTATGAAGAGGAGCGCGTAAATCGTGGGAAATGTTGGCAATAAAATTGGATTTAGCAATGTTAGAACTCTCTGCTTTTTCTTTAGCTTCGTGTAAGGCTCGCTGCATTTCTTTAAGTTCAGTAATATCAAGTGAGTTGCCGACTACGCCAATGGTGTTACCTTGGCTGTCATGCAATGGCATTTTGATGCTTTTGAAATACAGTGCCTTGCCATTTGGTGCATAAACCTCTTCTTCCACTTCCAAGGTTTTGTTGAGGTGAATAACTGTTTGATCATTAGTGCGGATTTTATCAGCGTATTTTGGCCATAAGTCAAAATCGGTTTTGCCAATAATATCTGCTGTACTTTGCAAACCCGCAATGCGGCACATATAGCCGTTGCAACCTAAATAGACACCGTCTTTGTCTTTCCAATACAAAGAGCCTGGCGTGGTGGCCATCATATTTTTAAGAAGTTCTGTTATTTCAAGGTTTTTATCTTCCATTTGTACGCTTACTTCCCTATTGAGCACATTAAAAATGATCACTGCTTCAGGTTTGGTATGGCAGTGTTGTATTTTTTAATCCTGATGTGTGGTTAAATCGAATTTTTTGTAAAAGATGCAAAGGTGCTGCATGCATACAGCCAGGCCCATTATAAATTTCGTTGCTGTTTTTGCGTAGCTGATTTGATGCAGCTCGGGGCATATTGCTGCGGTGGGCGATCTTTGCCGCAAGTGCTTTGATAGTAAACTGACTGGATCGCATTTCACACCAATTGGTATATCGTAATCATTAAATCAAAAGAATTATTGTTATCGCACATTTTTCATCTTATTGTCGTGTGAGTCAATGAAAATCCCTATAAAGCTAGGCTAAATAATTTTTTTAATGTGGTGTTAAGTTGCTTAATATGTTCACCATTAAGAAAAATCATACTTTGGATGCTAAATGATAAGGTGTAAATAAGTCATTAGGGCCGATTTTAATGCTTAAACCGCAGCATTACTTTGTTTTTAAACATCGCAAATGACATTATTGATTTCAATAAGCGCTGCTTTTTCAAAATAACGGGTGGCATTTTTTGGCTCAGCAAAATCCACTGCCACGATATTGGTATTTACTTCTGCCATCATTTTGCTATTACGATGTTTTATAAGATGCTCAATGGCTTGGGCGCCCATTAATGAAGCACAGACACGATCTTTTACGGTAGGGCAGCCGCCGCGTTGAATATGTCCTAAAATGCATACTCGATATTCAATATTGGTTCTTTCTTTTATGGCTTGTGCTAGTGCAATAGTGTGGCCAGGCTGATTTGCTTCTGCCACCACCATAATAGAACCTTGCTTAGCAGCATTTTTATTTTTAAGTTTGGCGCACAATGCTTCAAGCTCAATGGGAAATTCTGGAATTAAGATGTGTTCTGCTCCACCTGCAATACCGACATCGACCGCTAAAAACCCGGTGGCGCGACCCATTATTTCAATCATGAAGTGGCGGTCAAGACTAAAGGCGGTGTCACGAATTTTATCAATCGCATCCAGCGCCGTATTACGTGCTGTATCAAAACCGATGGTGTAATCCGTGCCAGTAATATCATTATCAATCGTGCAGGGAATGCCGATGATCGGCGGCCCACCTTCTGCATGCAGTAAAGCTGCGCCACGAAAGCTGCCATCGCCACCCAGAATAATAAGCCCATCAATTTTTTCACGCTGTAAAAAGCTTCGTGCTTTGTCACGTATGGCTTGGTCATGAAACGCTTTGGTACGGCCGGTTTTTAAAATTGTCCCGCCACGTTGAATAATATTGCCAACGTCACGCGCATTGAGTTCAATTAGTGATTCTTCAATTAAACCCATAAAGCCATTCTCGCTCGCCAGCACTTGTATATTATGATGCAGTGCGGTGCGCACCACCGCGCGAATGGCCGCATTCATACCAGGAGCGTCACCGCCGGAGGTGAGTAACACAATTTTTTTAATTGTTGTCATAATTATTAATGTATCACAGAGTTAATGCAGCGCGTAATTCTTCAGCAGTGTGACAGACACTATCAGCATTCCATGCAGTTGGTTGCGAATCAGGTGGATAATAACCCCAAGTAACGGCAATGGCTTGCATATTAGCATTGTGTGCTGCTGTGATGTCATGGGCGCAATCACCAACATAGACGACGTGTTGTGGCGCTTGGTTAATGTGACAACAAGCATATAATAAACTACCAGGGTTGGGTTTGCGGCTGTTTGCCCCTGCACAATCAGGTCCAACTAATACTCGACAGTGTTCAATAAGATTTAATTTAGTCATCACTTCTTTGGCAAACCAATAAGGTTTATTGGTCACCACCCCCCACGGAATCGCTTGTTGTTGCAATGCGATTAGCAGTTGCGGAATACCAGGGAACGGTTTCGATTTTTTGTGGAGTATTTTTTCATAAGCATCAAATAATTTTTGGCGTAATTCAGGTAAGCGCGGATCATCTGCAGTGAAGTTTAAGGCCTGAGACAACATAGTGATGGAGCCTTGTGAAATATAGCGATGCAACTCGTTAGCGTGATGTATGGGTTTTTTGTAATGGCTCATCAGGATTTTGACGGCATCCATGATATCAGGCGCGGTGTCGACAAGAGTGCCATCTAAATCAAATAAAACCGCTTTATATTTCATATTGGTCCCTATTTTTTTCATAACTCTCCAGCTCAGGGGTTGAAATCAGCCATAACGGCCAATTTGCAGCTCATCTTCATCGGTACCCGAGTAGTTACTTTTTTTCAAAATAAACTAAATAATTTACGCTAACATCATCAGTTAGAGCGAATAGTTGTTTGAGGGGATTGTAAGTAATGCCTTTAAGTGCAACAAGTTTTAATTCAAAGGCAGCAGCCCAATTGCGTAACTCAGAGGGTTTAATAAATTTTTTGTATTCGTGGGTGCCGCGTGGTAATAAACGCATTACGTATTCAGCAGCAACGATCGCTAATAAAAACGCTTTTGGATTACGATTAAGTGTGGAAACAAATAATTTTCCGCCAGGTTTTAATAAGTTAGCGCAAGCTTGTAATACGCTGCTGGGATTGGGCACATGCTCTAACATTTCCATACAAGTGATCACATCAAATTGTTGTTGATGCAGTAGGGCGAATGTTTCTGCCGGTGTTACTTGATAGTCAATATTAAGGTTGTGTTCAATAGCGTGGTTTTTTGCTGTTTGGATGGCGCCTGTACTCATATCAATGCCTGTTGTTTTTGCACCGGCTTTGGCAAGACTTTCACTGAGGATGCCGCCGCCACAACCAATATCTAATACGGTTTTATTAGCTAGCGTGGTGTGTTGTTCAATAAAAGCAAGTCGCACCGGGTTTAATTGATGCAGTGGTTTCATGCTGCCATTTCCATCCCACCAATCTTTAGCAAATTCGTCAAACTTATGAATTTCGTGTTCATCAATATTGTGTGTCATTGGGCAGCCTTTAAAAAGTTAGCAATTTCACGATTAATGTTTTCAACCAGTGGTTTAATGTCAGTGTAATTTTTATTTTTTAGTTTTTTTTCAAGTTCAGCGCTGGCATCGCGTAAGGAAATAGCGGCGCAATAAGATGCGGAACCGTGCAGTTTGTGGGTGTGATCGAGCAACTTTTCCCAGTTATTATTCGCGTAAGCGTGTGCTAATTTCTGTTGGCGATCAGGTAGTTCTTTGACTAACATGGCAATGATTTCACACGCTAACTGCTGATTGTTATTGGTGATTTTAGCTAGGGTCTGCCAGTCAATTGGGGTTTTACTCATGATGTTTTTCCTTATCGCTGCAATTCAAACAGTCCATTTGATCTGATTCAGGCTGCAAGGTAATATGATTAATTTTTAATTGGCGTAAACTTTTTTTCATTTGCGCCAGAATTTGACACCACCCAGAAAAATTTTGAATATGCACGTGTGCTGATAACGCCACCCGCCCAGAAGACAGTGTCCATACATGCAAATCGTGTACGGCATCAACTCCGGCAATGGTTTTCATCGCTTTACGTACTTCTTTTAGATCCACATTTTTTGGTGCACCTTCCATTAAAATCAAAATAGATTCACGCAGTAAGCGCAAGCTGGAAATTAGAATCAACACCCCAATCAAAATTGATAGAATGGGATCAATTAGCATCCAATGGGTGTAATAAATAACTGCACCCGAAATAAGTGCTGCAAATGAACCGAGCAGGTCGCTTATGACATGCAATAAGGCTGCGCGAATATTAATGGTGCGTTCACCGTGAGCGAGCATCCACGCCACAAATAAATTAACCAGTAGACCAATAAAAGCAATTAAGACAACAGTGCCGCCTTTAACGTGCAACGGTTGGTGAATACGAGCAACGGCTTCCACAATAACAGCAACTGAAATCAACAGCATTAACATACTGCTGATCCATGCAGCAATCACTTCGGCACGGCCAAAGCCATAAGTGTGTTTGGCAGAGGGAGGTTTTTTTGCAATCCATGCAGCAAAGGCAGCGATACTAAGTGCAATAGCATCTGAACCCATATGACCAGCGTCACCCAGTAAAGCAAGCGAATTAGCGAACCAGCCACCGATTGCTTCGACAATGGCGAAAATAAAAATAATAACAATGGCAATTAACAGTGCTTTGAGTGAGTTGCTGATGCCGTGGTGGTGATTAGGATGCGAATGATCATGCATAAATATCTTGTCCGCTTAATCGTAACCAAGTTTTTTCTGCGGATTGGGAAAAACGTTGTATAAATGATGGTTTAATGTGATAGCACAACTCAATTAATTCTTTCTCTTGACGCGCGTGTAATAAATAATCGTCACTGGTTTGAAGGCGATCAACAAGCTGCATATCTTTAGCTTGAGAGGCATACCAGTGTTCTCCAGTGGCTACTTTTTCAATATTGACTTGGGGACGATGTTGGCTAATAAAATCTTTAAATAAACTGTGTGTTTCTTCTAGTTCTTGCTGCAATTTTTCGCGTGCTTTTTTAGTGTTTTCACCGAACATGGTAACCGTGCGTTTGTATTTGCCAGCGGTAAACTGCTCCCATTCAATATTCTTTTTTTCTAAGTAGCGGTGAAAGTTAGGCAGTTGAGCAATGACGCCAATGGAGCCAATAATGGCAAACGGCGCGGCTATAATTTCATTGGCCACGCACGCCATCATGTAACCACCACTTGCTGCAATTTTATCTACAGCTACAATTAATTTTAATTTGGCATCACGAATGCGTTGCAATTGGGAAGCAGCCAAACCATAAGCATGAACCATGCCGCCACCAGAATCGAGTTTAACGAGTACTTCATCTTCGGCTTTTGCTACTAACAGCAGCGCACTAATTTCTTCACGTAACGGATTAACAGCGGTGGCGCGCACATCACCATTAAAGTTCAATACAAAAAGACGCGGCTTAATATTTTTGTCTTTAGTCGCCATTTTGAGAGTTTTTTTGAGTTGCTTTAAGGTTTTCTTATCATCGAGTTGTGCGGCAATTTCATTTTGATAGTTTGTATAACGCTTATTAAGTTTTTTAACCTTCAATTTACCATGAGGTTTGGTTTTATTTTTAGAAAATACAGCGACTAAGCCGGCTGCAATGACCAAAATAGCCACCACTATACTGGCAAGCTTCAATAGAAAAAGACCATAGTTGGCGAAAAACTCCATAAGTACTCCCTAATAATAGAGTTCCATTCTATGTGGATAAGTAACGCGCTTCAACATGCGCCAGAAAATAGTCGGATTTTAAGGTGCTGCCAGTTGCGCTGTGCATCAACTCATCGAAGCTCAGACTCGAAGCGTGTGCTTGAAAGTGTGGTATCAGCCAGTCGTACAGCGACGTAAAATTGCCATGGGCTAAGTCAGTCATGAGTTTTGGCTGTGCTTGCTTGGCTTTTGCAAAGAGTTGTGCTGCGGTTAAGCTGCCGAGTGTGTACGCCGGAAAATAGCCAAACAAGCCGGCTGCCCAATGTACATCTTGCATGGGGCCATCTTTAAAGTTGCCGCTGGTGTTTAAATCCAAATACTGCAACATTTTTTCATTCCATAAAGCGGGGATATCTTGGCATTCTATTTCCCCATCAATTAATGCTTTTTCGATTTCATAACGGGCAATGACGTGTAAAGGATAGCTGACTTCATCTGCATCAACACGAATCAATTGTTTTTTGACGTGGGTGTAATGGTGATATAAATTTTGAGCGTCAAAACTTTCTTCATTACCAAAGTGTTGTTTGATTAACAGCGAGAGAAATTGCATAAACTGTGGTGAACGACACGCTTGCATTTCAATAAGCAGCGATTGGCTTTCGTGCATCGTCATTGAATGAATGCGACCTACAGGTTGACGTTGCCATTGCTGCGGAAGATTTTGTTCGTAACGCGCGTGTCCTGTTTCATGACAGGTGCCCATGGCGCTGGTAATAAATTCGTGTTCATTGTAACGCGTGGTTAAGCGCACATCTTGTGGGACACCGCCACAAAATGGATGATGACTGACATCAAGCCGACCGTGATTAAAATCAAAACCTATCGCCTGCATTAAAGCTAAACCCAGCTCGCGCTGCTGCGCTATTGCAAAAGGACCGGTGAGTGGAATCAAAGCAGGCTGCTTCGCTATGATTTTTTCAATGTAAGTGGGCAATACTTTTTTTAATTTATCAAAGATGGGATTGATAAATTTGGCTGTGATGCCCGGTGAGAATTCATCAATCAACACATCATAGGGTGAAAGGTTAAAAAACTGGCCGCGTAATTTAGCTGATTCGCGGGTGTACTTCAGTGTTTTTTCTAGATAAGGCAGAAAGGTTTGCCAATCATTTTGCGCACGCAATGTGCGCCATATGTGTTCTGAAGCTGAGCGCGCTTGCGACAGTTTTTCAACTAAATCCGCTGGCAAGCATACAGCGTGCGTATATAAGCGCTGCATCCAGCCTAGGTTTGCTTGTTGCCAGGGCGTTAATTTACTTTCATCTAATGCGGTTTTGATAAGCTCACCTATTTTTTTGTCGGTTAGCTTTTCGTGCATTAAACGGTCTAAAGTTGACATGGCGTTTGCGCGGGCGTTGGCGCCACCACTTGGCATCATTACCGCTTCATCCCAATTACCAAGGGCGCTTAAGTGTTCTAGATCAGAAAGTTGTTGGAAAAAAAGTTCGAGTTGTGAATAAGCTGACATGCAGTATCCTCATAGGCTTTAAAAAATACAGAGTGTCGCAGAAATAGGCGGATTATAAAAGATACTAAGCCGTTTTTTAGCCGCCGAGCTTTAACAGCTGCCAATACTTCTCATAGATTTTGAGTGCGGGTCCTACATCGGATTCAACTTCGGCGCGCTTAAGTAATTGTTTGCTGGGGTTTAATACTTTATTTTCCTGCCATGAGTGCGGCATCATTTTCACCGCTGCCAAGTTAGGAGAAGTGTAGCCAGTGTAAATGGCAATTTCTTTGGCGATTTTGGGTTCCATAATAAAGTTAAGGAATTTCATGGCGTTGTTAAAATGCGGCGCGTTAATTGGCACAGCACCACAATCAATCCATAGCGGAAAATGGCCTTGCGGATAAATAAACACAATGTTGGGATTTTCTTCTTGTGCTAAGTGCACGTCGCCGTTGTAACCAATGCCGATGGTGGCGTCTTCATCAATGTAAATATTAATTTCAGCATCGGAGTTGAATAATTTTATGTTTGGTAGCAGTTGGCGTAATTTTTCATACGCTTGTTTAATGTGTTCTGGATTACGATCATTAAAGGAATAACCTAAATCAAATAATGCCAACCCAAACACTTCACGCATATCATCTAACATCAACAATTGATTTTTGTATTTTGGATTCCAAAAATCGGACCAACGATTAAACTCTTTTGGATTATGGTAACGCTTATTGACAACAATGCCGGTGGTGCCCCACGTGTAGGGCATACTGTACTCATTGTGCGGATCAAAACTGCGATTCATTAATAAGGGATTGATGTATTTTGCATTGGGTAATTGGGATGGATCAAGAGGGCGTAACATATGTTCGTCCACCATGCGTTTAACGTAATGCGCACTGGGGAAAACCACATCGAAGCCGAGGTTGGGATCGGCTTTGAGTTTGGCATAAAGCGTTTCGTCACTGTCGTAAGTAAGATAATTAACGTGAATGCCGGTTTGTTGCTCGAATTGTTTGAGCACTATATCAGGCATATATTCAGACCAATTGTAAACGTTTAAAACATTTTGATTTGCTAACACCGATCCGGTAATAAGCCACGCTAGTAAAAAAAGCAGTGCAATAAGAATTTTTTTAGTGCTCATTACCATTTTTTCCTCAACGCAAGTTGGGATAACACCACGACAATAAACGTAAATGCCACCAGTAACGTGCACAGCGCATTAATTTCCGGACTCACACCCAGGCGCACCATCGAAAATATTTTTAACGGCAAAATTTGAAAAGTAGGCCCGGTCACAAAGTAACTGATGATGACGTCATCCAAAGATAAGGTAAAACTCAATAACCAACCGGCCACTAAACCGGGCAATAACAGTGGCGTCATAATGCGAAAAAAAATCTGACGCTCGGTTGCGCCGAGGTCACGTGCCGCTTCAACTAAATTGGGGTTGGTGCCGCTTAAGCGACCATTTAGCGTGACAAAAACAAAAGGTAAACAAAAAGTGATATGAGCAATTAACAAGCTCCAAAAACCCAAAGGGATAGAGGTCAATCTAAACAACAATAAAAATGCAATGGCCAACACGATATCGGGGATGATCACTAGGATAAACAAAATACCATACAAAAACTTTTTGCCAGAAAAGCGATAACGATAAAAACTGACTGCGGTAATCATGCCTAACACGCTGGCAAGGGTGGCGGCTAAGGTGCCAACAAGCAAAGAATGCAAGGTGACGGTTAACATGTCGCCGTCGTGAAATAAAACGTGATACCACTTAAAACTAAAACCTTGCCACAACAGTGAGCGATGGGCAACGTTAAACGAAAAACACACCACAATAGCAATGGGAATATAAAGAAATGCGTAAATGAAGCTGGTATAAGCCACTTTGAAAACTTTGCTCACGACAAAATCTCCTCATTGCTGCCGCGGCTTTTGCGTTGATAAAACCAAATTAATGCCAGCATCAGTAATGTTAATGTGACGCTGGTGGCGCTACCGGCTGGCCAATCGTGAACAATTAAGAATTGATTTTCAATTAAGTTGCCCACCAGTAGTGTTTTAGCGTTACCTAACAACATCGGAATGTAAAATAATGTCATGGCTGGCAATAACACCAATAGCATGCCGGCGATAATGCCGGGCATGGTGAGCGGAATAATTATTTTGCTAAATAATTGAAAACGGTTTGCGCCTAAATCGCGCGCGGCTTCCAGTAAACGCCCGTCAAGTTTTTCAATATTGGCATAAAGAGGTAGCACCATAAACGGCAGTAAATTATAAACATTACCTACGATAACAGCGCCGGTGGTGTAAATCATGGCTAAGGGCAGATGAATAAGACCTAGCTTTATTAATAACGAATTAATGAGTCCTTTCGTTTTGAGTAAAGTTAAAATGGCATAAGTACGGATAAGCGAGCTGGTCCAAAATGGAATGATCAATAAAATCAGCAATAAATTTTTTTTACGTTCTTCCATTTGCGCAATGATAAAAGCAATGGGATAACCGAGTGCTAAACATAATAAGGCACAAAAGCCTGCTAGCCACAGTGAATGCCAAAATATTTTAAAATAAACCGCACTGAAGAGTTGGGTATAGTTGCGCCAATCGAACTGCAATAATATTAAATGGTTATCATCGTTGCCAAGAAAACTGACGATTAACATCAATGCCAGCGGTGCTAGCGCAAACAGCACTAACCAACAGCCGATAGTTAATAATGAAAATTGCTTGAATAATTTAGGCTGTCTCATCAGGCAGTATCACCTCCCAACCTACTTTCCAATCGAGGTAGACTTGTTCGCCAATTTTGTAATCCAGCTTATCATCGTCCTCGTTGAAAAATTCCGTGGCGTAAAGACGCTGACCATCATCAAGCGTTACTACTAAATCAACTGTACTGCCTTTATAAATCACTTCATTTACTTTAGCGCTAAATAAACCGGTGACATTATCCAATTCATTTTTATTCCACGCTTCAATGTCTTCAGGGCGAATAATGATATTGATGTTGTCGTTGACGCGAAAACCATTTTTGTTTTTTAAAGTGTAGGTTTGGCCATATAAATTTACGTCAAGCGTTTGCTCGCTCACGGCGGTGACGGTGGCTTTTAAAATATTCGCCTCACCAATAAAACGCGTCACGAATAAATTCTTGGGTTCTTCGTACACATCGCGCGGCGTACCCACTTGTTCAATTTTACCGGCGTTCATTACCACGATACGATCGGACATGGTTAAGGCTTCTTCTTGATCGTGTGTCACTAAAATAAAAGTGATGCCCAGGCGTCGTTGTAATGCTTTAAGTTCGATGCGCATATCTTTGCGCAGCACGTAATCGAGTGCGCTTAAAGGCTCATCGAGCAATAACACAATGGGTTCATTGATTAACGCGCGGGCGATGGCAATGCGTTGTTGTTGTCCGCCGCTTAATTGTGAAGGCATACGGTCACGCAGTTCTTGTAAGCGGACCCGTTTTAGGGCTTCTGCAACACGGGTGGCGATTTCGTCTTTGGCAATGCCTTTGCATTGTAAGCCGAATGCCACATTTTCAAAAATGGTCATATGCGGAAACAGCGCGTAACTTTGAAATACCATATTGATATGGCGCTGCTCGGGTTCTTGATGGGTGATGTCTTGGCTATTAAGCAGTATGCGGCCAGTGTCGGGTGTTTCAAAACCAGAAATCACGCGCAACAAAGTGGTTTTGCCGCACCCCGAAGGACCGAGTAGCGTTAAAAATTCACCATTGGCGATGTCAAGATCGAATGGTTGCAGTGCTTGTTGATCGGCAAATGATTTAGCGATGCCCTGGAGGGACAACACCGGTGGTGACAGAGTTGTGTTTGACATGCATACATCCCTCGATGAGCCATTGAACTTGCGGCGATTATGCAATGTCTTGCCAAACCTGTCTAGTAGATGCTATTACTTTCGCATGAATGGTTTTACTTATTTGCTCAAAGGTTTTCGATTGATCACCCAAAAAGGTGTGCGCGCTTATGTCATTGTGCCCCTTATCATTAATATTTTAGTATTTGTGTTGCTGCTGATGTGGGGCTCACACCAGTTTGGTGATTTGCTCAATTGGATTGACAGCAAACTCCCGAGTTGGCTGCAGTGGTTAAATTGGTTGTTGTGGTTATTGTTTGTGACAGCGGCGATGGTGCTGGTGACGTATACGTTTACCTTGATTGCTAATTTAATTGGTGCGCCGTTTAATGGTTTTTTGTCAGCTAAACTGCAAAAGCTGATGACTAATAAGGAGCCTGAAGACGGTTTGCGTATCCTTACTGTGGTGCCAGCTGCGCTTAAACGGCAGCTGCAATATATTTTGTATTACTTGGGTTGGGCTGTATTGACGTTGATTTTGTTTTTCATCCCTGTCGTCAATCTTATTGCTACACCGATTTGGTTTTTATTTAATGCCTGGATGATGAGCATGCAGTATTTGGATTTTGTCATGGACAACAACGGCAATAATTTTAAAGCCATGCGAGCGTGGATGATAAAAGAGCGTTGGACAACGCTCAGTTTTGGTGTCGCGGTAATGGTGGCAACGTTGATCCCAATTGTGAATTTTTTGGTGATGCCAGCTGCTGTGATGGGGGCGACGTTGATGTATTTGGATAAGCGCTAGGTTACTCTTGCTCGCGGCCAAGCTGCTCGCTACACTCCCTGGATGCAAACAGATTTTCTTATTGTTGGTTGTGGTATTTTGGGCTTAACGCTTGCTTCGCGTCTTCAACAAACCTATCCGTATGCCAAAATTACGATTATAGAAAAAGAAGCTTCTTATGGTCTGCACGCTTCAGGCTCTAACAGCGGCGTGTTGCACGCCGGAATTTATTACGCTAAAGATTCATTAAAAGCGCAGTTTTGTTTGAAGGGAAATTATTTGATGCGTGCCTATTGTCGTGCGCGCAATTTACCTTTGGCAGAAACTGGCAAAGTCGTGGTGACAAAAAGTGCCGCTGAATTAACTATTTTAAAAACATTGTTTGAGCGCTCCCAGGCAAATGGTGCCAGAGTGGAGTTAATAGATGCGCATCAATTAAATGAGATTGAGCCCAATGCGAAAACGGTGGAGCAGGCGTTGTGGGTACACGATACTGCGGTTATCGACCCAAAAAAAATTATGCAAACGTTGTTTGATGAGTTAAGCCAACACAGTAATGTTAAGTTTTTATTTAATACTGCTTTTATAAGCTGCCAGGGAAAACAAGCAGTATTAACCTCACGCGGCGTTTTTTCTTATGACTTATTAATTAATGTGGCTGGTGCTTACGCAGACAAAGTGGCACAACAATTTGGTTTGGCTAAGCAGTACCGTTCTTTACCGGTGAAAGGATTTTATCGTAAGTTAACTAAAGCAGCCGACTGCGAAATTCGCGGTAACATTTATCCTGTGCCTGATATACGTAATCCTTTTTTGGGGGTGCACTTTACGCGCAATATCCATGGTGAGATTTATGCAGGACCAACAGCTGTACCTTGCTGGGGGCGAGAAAATTACCACGGACTTCAAAACATTGACAAAGAAATTTTCTCTATTTTAAAGGGTAACGCCAAGTTATTTTTTAGTAATGCTAAATTTCGCAGTATTGTTTATTCTGAGCCACGTAAATACTGGCGACATTTTTTTTATCAGGATGCTAAAAAGATTGTTAAAACACTTGAGCCTCAGTGGTTAGAAAAAACGAATAAGGTTGGCATTCGTCCTCAGCTTTATGATGTCCGCACCGCTGAATTGGTGATGGATTTTAAGCTTGAGAAAGGAGTGGATTCGCTGCATATGATTAATGCAATTTCACCCGCATTTACCTGCTCTTGGGCATTAGCAGATCACTTGCTAAATGAACACATCGCTTGCCCTGGAAAATCCATGCCTATTATGTAAGAATCGCCACTCTATTTGAATTCAACTTTTTGGAGAAAGAAGCTCATGCCATCGACGTTAAATGCTGGATTAGAAGGCGTTGCTATTGCAGAAACGAAAATATCATCTATTGATGGCGCTAAGGGGCGCTTGATTTATCGTGGGCACCTTATCGAAGAAGTGGCGGACAAGCACACGTTTGAGGAGGTAGTTTACCTGCTATGGTACGGCGACTTCCCAGATAAAGAGCAACTGACAGAATTCAACAAACAATTAGTGGCGCAACGTGAGCTGCCTGATTATGTTAAAAAAATTATTGAAACCTTACCCAAAAATATTGATGTTATGAGCATGCTGCGTACAGCAGTTTCATCCTTAACCGTCCCCGGTGCGTCTTGGCCTCCAACTAAAGAGCAAGCCATCCAGATTTTGGCAAAAGCGCCGACGATGGTGGCTTATTTTTATAATTTGTGTGAAGGCAAAGCTGAGATTAAACCCAACGCTTCATTGGGTCACGTTGAAAACTATCTTTACATGTTAACCGGTAAAAAACCGGATGAATCGCATGCGCGTGCATTAGAAACCTATCTAATGATTTCAGCCGATCACGATATGAACGCCTCTACCTTTACAGCGCGGGTAGTCACCTCAACGGAATCAGACATAGTTTCGGCTGTAACAGCCGCGATTGGTGCGTTGAAAGGTCCGTTGCACGGCGGTGCGCCATCTGAAGTTGACAATATGTTGGATGATATTGGTAGTAAAGAAAACGCTGAAAAATGGTTGCGTAATCGAATTGAGAACCACGAAAAAATTATGGGTTTTGGTCATCGCGTTTATAAAGCTTACGATCCGCGTGCGCGCGCATTAAAAGAAATCGTTAAAAAGTTTTCAAACAAAAGTCATTATTTTGATTTGAGTTTGTATGTGGAAGATTTGACGATTAAGTTATTAGAAGAATACAAGCCTGGTCGTAATTTATTTCCTAATTTGGAATTTTGGGCTTCTGGGGTCTTACGCGAAATTGGTTTACCAAGAGAACTCTATACACCGACGTTTTGCATTAGCCGTATAGCTGGCTGGTCAGCGCAATGTATGGAGCAATCGGAACACAATCGCATTATGCGTCCGTCTTCCATTTATGTGGGCAAACAGCCTAAGTAAGCGTTTTTGCTTTTTGTTGTTCTGCGCGCGGAGTGAATTCGCGCGCAAAAATTTTAGCCCGTTACGCCGCTTTTGCAGCTAATCAATAGATTTTAAATAGGCTCTAAATAAGATAGAGAAAATTAGCGTTTTAAATCCTGTGCCTGTACACCGTCTACTAGCAAACCGTTTTGACAAAAAACTTTATCGCCACGCACAATCACATTGTTGAGTGAACCACAGAATTTGATGACTTTTTCTTGTGCTGTGTTGCGTTTGAGTTGGTTGATGAGAGGTTTGTTCGGATCTTGCGGACTACTTGGGGTTTTCATCATGCAGCGTGCCATCCAGCCTAGCACCAGGAATACAATGGTATAAGCAATGAGATTCAGTACTTTTTTCATTAAATTAGTGTAGCATAGGAAATTATGAAAATTGCTTATATTCAGCACATATCCTATGAGGTTTTAGGTGTGATTGCCTCGTGGGTACAGGATAATCAACATGAAATAACTGCGTATCGGCCATTTGCAGGGGATGCGTTGCCTGCACTGGATAGCTTTGACTTTTTAATTATTTTGGGAGGACCGCAAAGCGCTTTGGATGTAGAGCATATCGATTATTTGCACCAAGAAATGGTGCTCATACAGCAAGCCATTGCGGCTAACAAATACGTATTAGGAATTTGTTTGGGCGCGCAACTCATTGGTGTCGCCTTAGGTGGGGAAGCAAAGCGCAGTCCCTATCCTGAAATTGGTTGCTTTGCAGTGGAATTATTGGAAGCCGCGCAAAATGATCCTATCATGAAAACATTCCCGCTTTCATTTGAGAGTCTGCATTGGCATTTTGATATGATTGGGTTACCTGACGGAGCCGAAGTATTAGCGCAAAGTGCAGGTTGTCCGCGTCAGGTGGTGCGGTTTCAGCAAAAAGTATATGGTATTCAGTGCCATTTAGAGTTTAATAAACAACGCACGCAAGTATTGGTGGATTGCGCTTATGATGATATTGAGCCCGGTAAGTTTGTCCAAAATAAAAACAAAATTACATCAGCGGATTTTGCAGCAATTAATCAGTTGATGCGGCAGTTTTTAGATCATTTTGTTCTTTGCTAGTTTTGTGCTTCCATTGCTTATCATTTGATGCTATCTTGCGCCAAAAAAACACCACCGGGTTAGCAAAATCCGCATGCGTGGCTTTTCATTTTTGATTGTAGATTACAAAGGATTCAAACGCTAATGAAAATAAGACGTTATGTCTCGCTGAGTTTGATTTTGTTGTTCAGCAGTTTGCTTGCTGGCTGCAAATTTGCTGTGCTTGATCCGAAAGGCGTGATTGCGGCGAGTGAAAAACAATTATTGGTTGATGCAACACTGTTAATGTTGATCGTTGTGATTCCTGTAATCATTTTAAGCTTAGTGTTTGCATGGCGGTATCGTGCTAAAAATGAAAATGCGGTTTACAGGCCAGATTGGTCACATAGTTATGCTATTGAGTTTTTTTGTTGGTTGGTGCCTTG
>JBGTHB010000177.1:0-3458 GCA_041746415.1 Coxiellaceae bacterium
AAGATAAGTAAGCGGTGAGTCATCCGCTCTGATTAACGTACCGTTACCTTTCAAAACGATCACACCGCCCTAGCGCTGTTGCAGTTCAATAATGGATTCAAAGCGATTAAATTGAATTTCTTGACAGCTTTTGTGTAGTAATCTCGCCGCCTCTCCGGGATGCGGAGTTAACACCCAGTTATTACTGTGCACATTCATCTCGGCAATCAGATTAACTGCATCGGCGTCCAATAGTTTTGGTTGGGGTGCATTTAATACAGCGGCCAATAATGTTCTTGCCCAATCGCTTTTACCCAAGCCAGGGCCAATAACAATAAAAGTGGCACGCTTAAGTAATGGTTCTAAATCGGCAGCTTGTTGCACCTGATGACACATAATTTCAGGTCGAGCGGCTGCTACTACGGTGACGTGTTCAGGCCGTGTCGCCACCGTCACCAAACCAGCACCCACACGCATTGCTGCTTCAGATGCCATACGTACCGCGCCGCCCATGCCGTAATCACCACCGATCACCAACACATGGCCATAATCCCCTTTATTAGCATCACGTTCACGTGGGGGTAACCAGTGTTTTATCTTAGCCGAATTTAATATTTCACCCGCAGGCTTGACCTGCGCCAACAAGTGTTGCGGCAGCTGCAGATTATCACAATACAATTCGCCACAATGCCCCGGTCCTTTGCGTGTAAACAAACCCTGCTTATAACCAATAAAAGTAATAGTTACTTCTGCTTGCACCGCGCAACCGTGCATATCGCCGCTATCCACATCAATGCCTGACGGCACATCAAGAGCAACAACCGGACTATTAATATGATTAATGCGTTCAATCACAGTTTGATAAGCTGGGCTGATTTCCCCTTTTAAGCCGCTACCCAATAACGCATCTACTATTAAGTCAGCTGCAAAATCCGACTGCTCGTTAACAGGTATGATGGTCACACCCGCCTGTTGTGCTGCTTGCAATGCTTGTTGTGCCGCGCCTTGATAATCGGCAGTGGTACGCATGGTGTGTACTGTTACGCACAATCCCTTTTGATGAGCTAAGCGCGCTACTTCAAAACCATCGCCAGCATTATTACCCGCTCCACAAATTACACTCAGTTTAAGTGCCTCAGGATAAATTTGTTGTAGCAACGTAAATGCGGCTTGACCGGCTTCCTGCATGAGCTGATAAGCGCTGATGCCTGACGCAATCGCTAATGTTTCAAGTTGACGAATCTGCTCATTATTGTAAAAAACGGACATTACGCTTTGCTCATTCCACTTCAAATGCAAATAGTATATTGTAGGCAAAACCATGACAAATGAAAATGCACATCTACCCTTGTTAAACTTACCGCCATCGACTCAGCGGTTACTGCTACATTCTTGCTGCGCGCCGTGTTGCGGAGACATTATGGAACGGCTAATTGCATCCAACATTCACTATGCCGTGTATTTTTACAATCCTAATATTCACCCGGCCAAAGAATATGAAATACGCAAACAAGAAAATATTCGCTTTTGCACTAAACATGCTATTCCTTTCATAGACGCTGACTACGATACCGATAATTGGTTTGCGCGCATTAAAGGCATGGAAAATGAACCGGAGCGAGGTCGTCGCTGCACTGAATGTTTTGATATGCGGTTTGAACGCACAGCATTATATGCCCATGAAAATAATTTTGATGTTATTTCTAGCTCGCTTGGTATTTCACGCTGGAAAAACATGGCACAAATTAACGGTTGCGGTATTCGTGCGGCGGCCCGTTATCCTAATTTAGTCTACTGGACGTTTAATTGGCGTAAGTTTGGTGGTGCTGCACGCATGATCGAACTTTCCAAACAAGAACGATTTTATCAACAAGAATACTGCGGTTGTGTTTATTCACTGCGTGACACCAATCGCTGGCGCAAACAAAATGAACGCGAACGAGTCAAGATTGGTATTAAATACTACGAATAAAAAAATCCCCGCTTAAGCGGGGATTTTTATTAACAATCAATACGACGATTAATCATCATCACTATCTGAATTATCACCATTTGTACTACCGTCATCGCTACTGCTGTCATCGCTGCTAGCCGACCCATTGTCGTCACTTGTCGCACTATCATCGTCCGCCGTACCAGTATCAGTTTGATCTGATGAACTGCTTTGGTCGCTGCTGTCATCAGTGCTATTCGATTGGCTTGAAGCGTCGCCATTAGTATCGTCATCAGTTAACGCAAAATTCTGCAATGCAGTAGTCTGGTTAAGTGCACTGACATTTAACGAATGCATTGATGCAGTTGAGGCTAACGATGCGTTACATAATAACGCCATTCCCGAAGCTAATAAGCACAGTCTCACTACTTTCATATCAATCTCCTATCATTAAAAACAAACGCTGTAACTACAGCGTTCGTATAAAACAAAGCGTTTAGATTATAGCATGGTTATGTAATAGTACTATCTACAAGCCTGCTTAAAATTTATTGATTGGTTAGAACAAAACGCCGGTTTCAATCCATAAGCTAAAGAGCTAAATCTAATTCAAAATCAATTCGCCGCTCATCCAAGTCCACTTTCGCTACCAACACTTTAATGGCATCACCCAAACGGTAACCTTGACCGCCACGTTTGCCACGCAACATATGGTGGGTAGCGTCGTATTGATAATAATCACTCTTAAGGCTAGTGACGTGCACTAAACCTTGCACATAAATTTCCAATAATTCCACAAACACACCAAAATTAGTAACTTCAACAATGCGCCCTGCAAATGATTGACCGACTTTATCTAACATAAATTCACATTTTAGCCAATCTGTTGCGTCTCGTGTTGCACGATCAGCTCGACGTTCAGTCATAGAACAATGCGAAGCCAGCCGTTCCATATCTGCATGTGTATATTGAAACAAATTTGCTTTTTCGTTAGTAAGTCGGAATTTAATAGCGCGATGCACTAACAAATCAGGATAGCGCCGAATAGGCGAGGTAAAATGTGTGTAGCCATCGTAACTCAAACCAAAGTGGCCAGCATTATCTGGACTGTAAACCGCTTGTTGCATTGAGCGCAACATAACCGTTTGCAACAATCCAGCATCCTCTCGTTTTTCAATTCGCTCTAACAAGCGCGTGTAATCCATGGGTGTAGGTTTATTACCGCCCGCTAAGCGCAAACCAAATGGTTTTAAAAATTCGCGGAACGCTTCTAGTTTTTCCACTTTAGGTGATTCATGAATTCGATACAGCACTGGTAACTTGGATTTTTCTAAATAAGTAGCAGCACAAACATTGGCTGCCAGCATCGATTCTTCAATAATACGATGCGCTTCATTACGCGCACGCGGTACAATTTTTTCAATTTTACCTTTGTCATCAAATTCTATTTTTGTTTCGATACTCGTAAACTCAACCGCGCCGCGCAGATGACGCTGGTGCAATAATTTTTTATAAAGTTGGTGCAGTGTTTTAATGTGTTTCAACA
>JBGTHB010000178.1:0-14360 GCA_041746415.1 Coxiellaceae bacterium
TCACCCATTTTAAGCGCGCGCTCGAGATTAACCTGCGTTGTTGGTTGCCAATATTTGGCGGTAGTTTTAGCGAGCGTTTCTGGTGAGACGTCTACCACAAATAAATGATTTAAAGTGTCATCAGAACTGGATGAAACAACCGTTAAACAAACACCGTCAACAGCAATGCTTTCGCCTAAGACGAAATCAGAAAAAACCGTTTGAACAGTAACTCGAATACCGCTCGCTGTCGTTTTTACGTCACGAACAGTACCGCAATGATCCACGATACCAGTAAACATAGTTCACCCTCTTTCATCCGGACTATACCGTCGGCCACAGAATTGAAGCTTGGCTTCGCACTGTGTCTGCTGACCTTTGCGTTTGCAAAGCGCTCGCGGGCTGATCACGATTGACTTACCGCCGATTGGGAATTTCACCCTACCCTGAAGGTAGCTGAACTTTAGCATCGGCTAATGTGCTCGTCAATTAAGGCGGCCTAAAAGCCTGTTTAAAAATCAAATGATAATAATGTGTCGTCTGCTAATCGCTGGCTGGTGAGCTGTTTGGCGTTAATTTTTAATACCTGAGGCAAACCAGGCAAGCCCTTTTTAAGCACCTTGGGTGAATAATAAAGATAAAGCCGATTCACCAGTTGCTGTTGAATAAAGCTATTCAAACACGTCGCGCCTGCCTCCACCCACAAATCGTGCACGCCATCTTCGCCAATTTTTTTTAACACATCATGTAAATTCAAACCGTAATCATTGTTGCGCACCGCCACCGTTTTCAACGCATTATTTTGCAAAATATCTGTCTTCATTTTCGCAATGCGTTTTTGATGAAAAAGGGTTAACTGTTTATTGCTGCGCATTAATTTTGATTTGAAACGAAATTTTAAATGCGAATCCAATAAATAAATGGACTTACGAATCGTGGCATCAGGCAGACGTATATTGAGTTGCGGATCGTCATTTTGCACCGTGGTAATGGTTGTTAAAATCGCATCACTCTGTAAGCGCTGTTGAAACGTAAATTGCTTCGCTGCTTTGCCGCTTAACTCAACCGGCGAACCATCTGCATTGGCTATAAATCCATCCTGACTCAATGCCAATTTAATAGTTACAAATGGTTTTTTAGTTTGCTGCCAATGCACATAACTCTGATAAAAAGCGTTAATTGCTGGTGTTGGCAACAATTCGCAGTCAATACCCGCTTCACGCAATGTGGCTGCACCTTGTCCTGCCACTTTTGGGTTTGGGTCATCAAACCCATAATACACTTTACCAATTTTTGCTTGCAGTATAGCTTGGGTGCACGGCGGCGTGCGCCCCCAGTGACAACAAGGCTCCAATGTCACATACAGTTGCGCTCCATCCGCTTCACCCAACACTTTTTTTAACGCATCCACTTCGGCATGCGGCTCACCACACGCCATATGCACACCGGTTGCAATAACTTGATTATTTTTAACAACCACACAGCCCACGGCAGGATTCGGGGCGCAAAAGCCACGCCGCGATTGTGCTAAGCTCAATGCGTGTTGCATAAATTTGTTCATGCCGCTAGTCTCTCAGAATTAATTAATTGATACAACGAGAGTCCATGACACCCGCTACTATTATCGAAAAACTCGCACCGTTTGTTAGCGAATCACGTAAAACACGCATAAAAAACGTACTTGACTATCGCTTAGCCAGCATTCAATTAGCACTAGAAAACCCCAGTGACATCAATAACGCTTTAGCAGCAATTCGCACCAGCGAAGCACTGGGCATAGACACAGTGCACATCATTAACGCACAAGGTGAGGCCAGAAGTGCGCGCTCCGTCACTCAAGGCGCCATTTATTGGGTTAACATTGCGTGGCATGATTCGTTGGCCGCGTTTTTAAAAGCCACACCGCATTATTTTTTAGCCGGCGCCAAAATGGACGGCGCTATTACTGTCGGCGAAATTGCTATCGACAAACCCCTTTGTTTACTGCTTGGCAATGAAAGTCGCGGTCTAACACCGCAAGCGATCCATGCTTGCGATACAACTTATCACATTCCTATGTGTGGCATGAGTGAAAGTTTGAATTTATCCGTAGCCGCTGCCATCAGTCTTTATGACACCAGCCAACGCAAACGCGCATTAATAAAAAAGCCGGGAGATTTGTCCACGCAAAATTATTTAGAACGTCAAGCAAACGCTTATATACAAAGCGTCGCGCCACGTTTAGCGCAGGCATTAACAGGAGTTTTACCCGAAGCACGTTAACTACTGCTTAGTTTACGCCCACAGCAAGTGAGTTCGCACTCCGGAAACGCCACCGCGCTGATTAATTAAATAACCGGGTTTATCACAACAAATCTGGAATATCACTAAACACACTGGTCACACCCAGTTTTAGCAATTGCTCAGCGCGTTTTTTATCATTCACCGTGTAAGCCAACACTTTTAAAAAATTACTATTGCATTCCTCTATTAGCGTAGGCGTGACGTCTTTATGATTAACATGAACTGAAAAGCAATCTATTTTTTTGGCTTGGCTGATCACGCGCAAATCCCAATAATCACAATTTAATGCTAAATAGGTGTGTGGCGCATAACTGCGAAAAGCCTCCAACGCCACATAGTTGAAACTAGAAATTAAAACCGGCAGCGGATAATTTTTTAATTGTTCGTGAACCACTTGTGCTAACATTTTTTCACGTGTGCAGTTACACTTTAACTCTAAATTCAAACCCACATTATGTTCTTTTGCAAACGCCAACGCTTGCGCTAAGCTGACAATTTTTTGAGATTTAAATTGTGGATTAAACCAACTACCTGCATCCAATTTTAAGAGTGCTTGTAATTCCAACTCAGCCACTTTACCCTGACCATTGGTGGTACGATTCAAACTAAAATCGTGCATAATCACCGCTTGATCATCCTTTGTTAATTGCACATCACACTCTATCCATTGCGCACCCAGTTCAACTGCTTTATTAAATGCACTTAAGGTATTTTCAGGCGCTAACTGTGACGCACCGCGATGTGCAATAATGGGCGATAAATTTAAATCCATATCACTTCCTTGTTTTAAGTTGCTGTCATTATAGTATTCGCGCTGCAATATGCGAGCAGCAAACCATTCCACGGCCAAGCCATAGTGATGACGCTCTTATACTTTCCTGATAACATAGCCATCGCCAATGCGGCTACAGATTGGCAATTTTAACTTTCAACCAAATAAGGTCGTTTGATGGCTTCCCATAAAACTGAATCCAGACATCATTTTTCCGCACTCTCCCGCTATGCGCGCATGCTTGGTTACGGCGAAATACATTACAAAGTGGACGCCAATACCGGTCTCGAATCCATTATCGCCATCCATAATACTAACTTAGGTCCCGCCATTGGGGGTTGCCGTTTCTATAGTTACGCTTCTCACGGACAAGCTCTCAAAGACGTATTAAGACTCGCCTATGGCATGACATTAAAAGCGGCTATTGTGGATTTGCCACACGGTGGTGCAAAAGCCGTGATTTTAAAACCCAAAAAACCATTCAACCGTGCTGAATTATTTCGCTCATTCGGGGATTTTGTGGAGCAAATGAATGGTAAGTACATTACCGCTATGGATGTTGGCACCCAAACCGATGACATGAATATTATTGCAGAGCGCACTCCGCACGTAATTGGCACCACCACGGGTAGCATCGTACAAGGTGATCCTTCCCCTTTTACCGCGGCAGGCGTTTATCACGGCATGCAAGCGGCAATCAAAGTGAAATTTGGCCATGAAAATTTTGACGGCCTAACTGTAGCGATACAAGGCGGAGGTAAAGTGGGTTTTAGCTTAGCAACGCATTTACACGCAGCGGGCGCTAAAATTATCGTTGCTGACATTAAACCCGAGGTGTGTGAGCGCTTTCGCGATGTCTTCAAAGCGCAGGTGTGTGATAATGATCAAATTTATGATCTCGAGTGCGATATTTTTGCGCCATGCGCACTAGGCGGCTCTCTAAATTTTGACACCATCCACCGTCTCAACACGAAAATTGTGGCCGGCTGTGCCAATAACCAATTAGCGCATCACCAAGTGGGCAAGCTGTTACATGAGCGTAATATTTTATATTGCCCTGATTTTGTGATTAACGCAGGTGGCTTAATTCATGCTGCCTCTATGCACGATTATGCCGATGTTACTATTGCTGAGCACAAAATAAAAAAATTATATGATCGCACATTGGAAATTCTCGAACGCGCCACGCGCGAAAATAAATTGCCTTATCAAGTGGCTGAAACCATGGCTATTGAAAAAATACGTAATGCTAAACACAACATGAGTGAAATGGTATGACATTAATTGAAACTAAATACAAAACAAAAAAAGTTGCCGAGTTTGCGATTGATTATCTACAATTCATTGATGCAGAAAATCAAGCAACACAAACTTTACCTCCCTTTGCCAATAAAGAATGGTTGTTGAAAATTTACCAACAAATGGCGCTCACACGTGCTATTGATGTTAAAACCGTTAACTTACAACGCACCGGTAAAATGGGCACCTACCCTTCATGCCGCGGACAAGAAGCAGTGGGTGTTGGTGCAGGCAGCGCTATGCACCAAGACGATATTTTTGCACCTTATTATCGCGATCAAGGTGTGATGTTAGCGCGCGGCTCAGGTTTAAAAAATTATTTGTTGTATTGGGGTGGCGATGAGCGCGGCTCCAATTATGATGGTGAACACACAGCCAGTGATTTTCCCAGTTGCGTTCCTATCGCCACACAAACTCTGCACGCTTGCGGCATTGCTTTTGCTTTGAAATATCGCAAACAACAACGCGCCGTCTTAACTTGCATTGGTGAAGGCGGCACCTCTGAAGGTGAATTTTACGAAGCATTAAATTTAGCAGGCGATTGGCAATTACCCGTGGTATTTGTGGTCAATAACAATCAATGGGCAATCTCAGTGCCGCGCAGCATTCAAACGCATTGCAAAACCATCGCCCAAAAAGCCATTGCCGGAGGTTTTGAAGGCGTGCAAGTAGATGGTAATGATGTGGTGGCAGTGCATTATGCCGTATCACGCGCCCTGGAAAAAGCGCGTCAAGGTGGCGGTCCAACTTTAATTGAAGCGATCACCTATAGATTATCCGATCACACCACAGCCGATGACGCGACACGCTATACGCCACCTGAAGAATTAAAAGCCGCCTGGAAAATCGAACCCATTGCGCGTCTAGCACATTATCTTGAAGCGCAAGGTTTTTGGGATCGCGACAAAGAAGCGCAACTGCAAAAAGAATTAATCACACAAGTCGATACCGTATTAAACGATTATTTAAATACACCCGCGCCAAAACCTACCGATATGTTTGATTCGTTGTTTGCGCAATTACCCAAACGCACCCAGGAACAGCGCGCTGAATTAACCAAAGAGGTTGAATAATCATGCCTGAAATTACGTTAGTTGAAGCGGTTAACCAAGCCCTAGCTTATGAAATGGCCCACGATGAAAACGTGGTGGTATTAGGTGAAGACATCGGCATCAATGGCGGCGTGTTTCGCGCCACAGTGGATCTACAAAAAAAATTCGGTAAAGAACGCGTGCTTGACACTCCCTTAGCCGAAGCCATGATTGCTGGTATGGCCATTGGTATGGCGTCACAAGGTTTAAAACCCGTAGCTGAATTTCAATTTATGGGATTTATTTATCCGGGTTTTAACCAAATTACTTGCCATGCTGCACGGTTACGTAATCGCACCCGTGGACGTTTACACTGTCCTATCGTTTATCGTGCACCTTATGGTGGTGGTATTCACGCACCTGAACACCATTCTGAAAGCACTGAAGCGCTATTTGCACACACAGCGGGTTTGCGTGTGGTCATTCCATCTTCACCAGCACGCGCCTATGGTTTGCTGTTAGCGGCCATTCGCAATCCGGATCCGGTGGTGTTTTTAGAGCCGAAACGCATTTACCGTTTGGTTAAACAAGAAGTACCCGATAATGGTGAAGCATTGCCATTAGACACATGTTTTGTGTTGCGCGAAGGTCACGACATCACTCTTATCACGTGGGGTGCGATGACAAAAGAAACACTCGAAGCAGCCGATCAACTTAAACAACAAGGTGTAAGTGCTGAAGTTATTGATGTCGCCACCATTTCGCCATTAGATATCGACACCATTTTGCATTCCGTTGAAAAAACCGGACGCTGCGTTATCATTCATGAAGCAGCGCGTAACTGTGGTGTGGGCGCAGAAATTGCAGCTGAAATTGCGGAAAAAGGCTTGTTGTTTTTGCAAGCACCGATTAAACGCGTGACGGGTTTTGACACCGTTATGCCTTATTTTAAATTAGAAAAATATTACATGCCGAGCACCAAACGTATTTTGGCAGCCGCACAAGAAATACTAGAGTTTGCATGAACAACTTTTTCTGTAACCAATGAAAATAATCTACCAATTGGCCGTTATTGCCGATTTTTAGTAATTACTCAGGTACCGATGAAGATGATCTGCAAATTGGCAACAACGAGACAAGGTTGAACGTAAAATTAACGAAAAAGCGCAATGTACATTGAGTACCTGAGCATTTTGAGGCTAATTT
Organism: Coxiellaceae bacterium; assembly: GCA_041746415.1. GTDB lineage: Bacteria > Pseudomonadota > Gammaproteobacteria > Coxiellales > Coxiellaceae > JBGTHB01. The sequence continues at coordinate 6,571 of JBGTHB010000178.1, forward strand.
TACGTTCAAGATTGGCCGTTATTGCCGGTTTTTATCCATAAACTGAGGAGCTCGCATGAAGATTTTCAAATTACCCGACTTAGGCGAAGGCTTACCCGATGCCATTATTCGCGAATGGTATATTAAAGAAGGCGACAGCGTAAAAACCGATCAACCCTTGGTGGCGATGGAAACCGCAAAAGCGTTAGTCGATGTACCGTCACCGCAAGATGGCAAAATTGAAAAACTGTTTGGTGCGGTGGGCGATACCATCGAAACGCATGCGGCACTCATTGGTTTTGAAGGTGAAGGCGATCACGAAGAAAATAAAGATTCTGGTACTGTCGTCGGAGCAATCGAACAAAGTGAAAGCGTGTTACAAGAATCGGCAGCAGGCGTGCAAGCACAGCGAGCGCAACACAGCGTTAAAGCCACACCCGCGGTGCGCATGCTCGCCAAACAACTTGGCGTGGATTTAACAACGCTCACACCTAAAGGCGCGCAAATTACTGCCGATGAAGTGAAAGCCGCTGCAGGGACTCATTCTACTGCTCCCACCACTGCAACAAAAATACCTGCCGGTTTTACGCAACTGTCTAACGTCAAACGTGCCATGGTGTTAAGCATGACGCAATCACACCAACAAATCGTGCCCGTGACATTAACTGAAGATGCAGACATTCACAGCTGGTATAAAAAAGAAGATTTAATGGTGCGCTTAGCTCGCGCCATTGAAAAAGCCGCTGCTGCTGAACCCACGCTTAACGCCCATTTTGACAGCGCTTCTATGTCCACTAAACAATTTAGCGAAATTAATTTAGCGATGGCCGTGGATATGCCGCACGGTTTATTTGTGCCCGTTATTAAAAACGCCGCTAAAAAATCCGCAGCTGAACTGCGCAGTGAAATTGAAAAACTCAAACAACAAGCACAAAACAAAACCATGGCGCCTGATGATATGAAAGGCGGCACCATTATGTTATCGAACTTCGGTGCGTTCGCTGGCAAATACGCTAATCCAATTTTATTACCGCCCATGGTATGTATTTTGGGGATCGGCCGTACGCGCGATGAAGTGGTGGCGTGTAATGGCAAAATGGAAATTCATCCTGTCATGCCACTCTCGATCACCTGCGATCATCGTGCAGTAACCGGTGGTGAAATGGCGCGATTTTTGAAAATATTTAAGGAATCATTACAAACCTAGTTGAGTTTGTATTTTTATGTGCAGCTGGTCGTGAAGAAACTAAACGCGAGCGAGTCATCGAGCGTGGCGATCTCATTTGACACTGCAGTTCGCGTTGATTGCTTCGCGGAATCGCAACGACGGAAAAAACCGACTGTAACGACAAAAAAGCGGCGCAACAACACTCACTATGCCACCCCATGTTAATGGAATATTATGGCGCTGAATATTGCTGTTTAAATTTATCGCCTGCTTCACAAGCATTGCCACGAAACTCAACACCAACAATTTTACCTGTGCTGTCTGTTTCAAACCAGGTGGTGCAATTTGACACCACGTGTTCACCGCCCTCGACTACATCATGGGTCGTGGTAACGTAAGTTTGACCGCCAGCGGTATACACATCAGTTTGGCCGGGAATACGCATCGCTGGCACATCCTGCACTTGATGAACGCGATACACATACAACACATGACCATGGGGTAATTTCATTTCGCGATCGGGGTAACCCCAGATGCGAAACAACTGCTTCGCGTTTTGTCCTTGCCACGTATTAACAGTCGAAGCGTAATATTGTTGTGTGGCACATGCGGTCATCAAGCTACACAACAATATTATAATTACACATGCTGTTTTTTTTAGCATGCTTACTCCACGCTGACAGAAGTAATAATGACGTCTTTTACTGGCACATCTTGGTGGCCCATGCGCGAGGTGGTTTCCACATTTTTAATTTTATCCACCACATCCATGCCTTCTACCACTTCACCAAATACACAATAACCCCATCCGTCTGGTGATTTCGATTTAAAATTTAAAAAGTCATTGTCTTTTACGTTAATAAAAAACTGAGCGCTGGCAGAGTGTGGATCGGATGTGCGCGCCATAGCGACTGTGCCACGCTTGTTGGCTTTGCCTTTGTCAGCTTCATTTTCAATTGACGCGCCAGTTTCTTTCGACTCCATACCCACTTCAAAACCGCCGCCTTGTATCATGAAATTATCAATAACACGATGAAAAATCACACCATTGTAAAAGCCTTCTTTAGCATACTGCTCAAAATTTTTAGCTGTTTGTGGCGTATTTTCATGGTCCAATTTGATTTTAATAGGACCGTAATTGGTTTCTAAGGTAATCATTCAACTCTCCAAAATTAAAGCACCTAAGCCTAACGGCTTCTGTGCTATGACGCAAGATGGCAAAGTTTTTAACTAAAAAAGCGACGCGCATTCACAAATAACTGAAACCACGCACTATAATGCTGGTCAAATTCACGGTAAGACAATTGTTGATTGAGAAACACCCGCTCAGGATGCGGCATCAGCATCGTAACGCGACCATCCGCAGTGGTTAATCCAGCAATGCCATGCGCACTTCCATTCGGATTGAGCGGATAATGCTGGGTGGTGTTACCGGCATAATCGACATAACGCATCACCACTAATTTATTTTTTTCCACAAACTCTAAATCCGTTGCGCTCGCAAATTGCATTAAACCTTCACCATGCGACACCACTACCGGCATAATTGAATCGTGCATCGTGTTCATCAGCAACGATGGCGAAGTCATTATTTTCACAGGCACCAACCGCGCCTCAAATTGTTCTGACAAATTTCGTTTTAAGCGCGGCCACTGTTGCGCCCCAGGAATAATCGTTTTTAGTTCAGCAAACATTTGACAGCCATTACATACACCCAGCGCTATAGTGGGTCGCGCAAAAAAAGTTTCAAACTGTTGGCGCACTTTATCGTGCAATAAAATGGATTGCGCCCAACCGCGCCCCGCTCCTAATACATCACCATATGAAAAACCACCGCATGCGGCTAGCGCATCAAATGCTTGCATGTTTTTTTCACCACTGAGTAAATCACTCATGTGCACATCAATGGCTTCAAAGCCAGCATGGGTAAATGCCGCTGCCATTTCCACATGGCCATTCACACCTTGCTCACGCAAAATGGCCACTTTTGGTTTAACTTTTTTATTAATGTAGGGCGCGGCAATCTGGTCGTCTAACACAAAAGATAAAGTTGAATGCAAACCACTATTGTTTTGCGCGATTAAACTGAATTCTTGCTCTACACAGTGTGGATTGTCACGCATTTTTTGCAAATGATAACTGGGTTTTGACCACAGTGTTTGTAATGCCACACGGGTGTTATGATAAATTTGTTGTTTTTGATGCGTAATAGTTAGCGCATCATCTTCACTCACTTCACCAATTTCAATCACGCAATGTTCAAGTTGGTGCTGCTGCATTATATGATTCACCGCAGTGCGTTTTTCAGTCGCCACTTGCAGCACCGCCCCCAACTCCTCACTAAATAATGCTTTAATTGCATCGTCATCCACGTGCGTAATATCTAACGCCACACCCAAACGCGAACAAAATTGCATTTCACAAATGGTAGCCAGCAAGCCGCCATCGGCACGATCATGATAGGCCAATACTAAATTTTGCTGTTTAAGCTCATACATTGCTGTGAAAAAACGCTGCAACAATTGTGGGTTGCCACAATCTGCTGGTTGGTTACCAATCATATTATGCGTTTGTAATAACACTGAACCACCTAACGCATTGGCACCTTCACCTAAATCAAGCAGCAACAACTTACTGGCTACATGTTGCAGTTGTGGTGTTAATGTTTTGCGAATATCACTTACATTTGCAGCTGCGGTGATCACCACTGAAACCGGAGAGGTAACGCATTTTTCTTGAAGGTTATCTTGCCACCGCGCCTGCATAGATAAAGAATCTTTACCCACTGGAATAGCAATACCTAACGCGGGACAAAATGTCTCACCAATTGCCGCTACCGCATCATACAATGCAGCGCCTTCACCAGGATGATGTGGCGCGGCCATCCAATTTGCCGATAAAACAATTTGTTCGGTACTGCTGACATCCGCCGCCGCTAAATTAGTAATCGCTTCCCCCACAGCCATGCGAGCACTGGCAGCAGGATGCAATAATGCGATGGGCGCACGTTCACCCACCGCTAATGCTTGTCCTTTTTTATCACTAAAATTATTGGCGCAAACTGCGACGTCGGCCACTGGTATTTGCCAAGGACCAATCATTTGCTCTCGCACGACTAGACCACCCACACTGCGATCACCAATAGTAATTAAAAAAGATTTGTTCGCCACCGCCGGAAATTGCAATACCCGTTCAATGGCGTCGACTAAGTCAATAATGTGCGTAGTTTCTGTTTGTTGTGGTGGCGCCGCACGTTGATCTTCACACCGTATTTTAGGTAATTTTTCAAATAACGTTTCACATGGCATCGCTACGGGCTGATTATTAAATTGGCTGTCTGCAACAATTAGTGTGGGATCGCTCGTTACTTCGCCCACTACAGCAAATAGTGCTCGTTCGCGTTGAGCGATTTTCGCTAACAGTGCTACTTTATCGGCGGCAATAGCCAACACAAAACGTTCTTGCGCTTCGTTACACCAAATCGCTAAGGGCGACATAGCAGGTTCAGCATTAGGAATATCCCGCAGTTGAAAAAGCGCCCCACAATTTACCGCTTCAACCAACTCAGGTAAGGCGTTAGATAAACCACCCGCACCCACATCGTGCACACTCAAAATAGGATTATCTGCACCCATTGCGCAACAGGTTTGAATTACTTCATAGGCACGACGTTGCATTTCTGGGTTAGCACGCTGCACTGAAGCAAAATCCAACTCGCTTTGTTCGCTGTGCGAAGCACGTGATGAGGCCGCACCACCACCTAAACCAATCGCCATCGCCGGGCCGCCTAATATAATTAATTTTGTTCCTGCACTGAAACTTTGTTTTTGAACGTGCTCGGCATGAATTTGTCCCACGCCTCCCGCTAACATAATGGGTTTATGATAACCCCAGGTAACTTCACCGTACGTGCTGGGTAACACCATTTCAAAACTGCGAAAATAACCGCACACATTCGGTCGACCAAATTCATTATTAAATGCCGCACCACCTACTGGCGCTTGCAACATAATTTCTAACGCGCTCGCCATATGCGGCGCTTTACCTACGCACACTTCCCAAGGCATTGCGTAGTGAGGAATATGCAAATGCGATACGGAAAATCCCGTCATGCCGATTTTTGTTTTCGCTCCGCGTCCAGTCGCTGCTTCATCGCGAATTTCACCGCCACTGCCAGTGGCCGCACCAGGAAAGGGTGATATTGCCGTAGGGTGATTATGCGTTTCTACTTTTAATACAAATGGCGCCGCAGCAGACCGTTGCTGATAAATATGCGTGAGGGGATCGGCGTAAAAAATACTGCTATCTAACCCTTTCATCACCGCCGCATTATCACTGTACGCACTTAATACCGCATCAGGATGGGCATCATGCGTATTGCGAATCATCTGAAACAACGTGCTTTTTTGTGGCTGTCCGTCAATTTTCCACTGTGCATTAAAAATTTTATGGCGGCAATGTTCGGAATTAACTTGGGCAAACATCATTAATTCCACATCAGTGGGATCACGTTGCAGTTGTTGATACTGTTTAAGCAGATATTTTTTTTCATCCCCACTGAGCGCTAAACCCAGTTGCACATCAGCTTGATCTAGTGCATTCAGACCGTCTTTTAACAATGGAATAGTTTGATAGGATATTGCAGAAGATTGTAAAAATAATTGATCGAGTAATTGTGTGTCCGTCACCCACGATTCCGTCAGCGGATCGTGCAAACAATTCTTAAGTTTAGCCAAATCAATTTTTTGTTTAAATTGATAAATAATGCCACGTTCTAAACGCACCAGGCCTGCAATATCACAAATTTTAGCTATTTCCGTGGCTTTAGATGACCACGGCGAAATGGTGCCAAAACGGGGCACGACAAGAGCAAATGGCTCCGCTATGTCAGAAAAATGGATGGTGGCGGTGGCTTGCAACAACTCACTTAACGTGGCAACGCTGGCAGCACTCAATGTTTTATTGCTAGCAATGAAATAAATATAATAGGCGGAATAATCAGTACAGGAGGGATCTAAAGCTTGCAGTTGGTGTAAACGCTGTTGGTGACGAAATGACGATGCTACATTCTCACCTTTTAACAGCAACACCGAACTACTCTCCTCATTATCCCGGCATGTTAAAACCATACCGGGATCATCGTCTCATTACGAATTTTTGACTTTAATCAAATTCACTTTGAAAATTAATGCTTCATTTGGACCAATCAAACCTGGCACACCTTCTTTGCCATAAGCCAATTGAGGCGGCACATACAATTCCCATGTTGCACCCGCTTTCATTTTTGTTAACGCCACTTGCCATCCCTTAATAACAGATTGCAACGGAAACGTGGCCGGTTGCTTACGTTTGTAAGAACTATCAAATACTTTACCATCCATCAACGACCCTTCGTAATTTACAACAACGGTGTCTTTTAATGTTGGGCTAGTACCCGTTCCTGCTTTAATCACTTTATATTGCAAGCCATTGGGTAATGTTTTGATGCCGTCTTTAGTTTTGTTTTTAGCTAAAAAGTCGGCACTGCGTTTTGCATTTGTACCAGCTTGTTCTTTGTATGCTGTTTGATATTGCTGCATACGTTCTTTTTGATAATTGTCCAACGAGGCTTTAATTTGCGCCTTATTCATCAACAACTTTTTGCCATTCATGCTGTCTTGAACACCTTGCACAAACGCTGCGCCATTCACTGGCATATTATGTGTTTTAAAAGCCATGCCAGTGGTTGCGCCCATAGCATAACTTAATTTATCGTCCTTAGAGTTAAGTGATACAGCCGCCAGCGCAGTGCTGGTCATTAACAATGTGGTTACACCTAAAATCATGAGGCGTCGCATAAATTCTCTCCTTAATTATTATGAAAATGAATTTCGCTACAGCAAAAGCAGCGAAAAAATCACGCTTATGGTAACAAGTCAGGGGAGAAGATGATAGAGGCTGACGCGCGGTTACCAGCCACCGCCACCGCCACCGCCGCCGCCACCACCGACTCCACCGCCGCCACCAAAGCCGGAACTTGACCCGGGCGGAGTGCTGCTTGCCGCAATGGCGCTATTAAAGTTGGAGCTAAAATCATTGGCAAAAGCATTCATCGACAAATTAGCCAATGCTACGCCCATCAACCAGTTAGGTTGATAACCTTCTTTCATAGCCGCAAATACTTGCGCAAACTGTTCACACCATTTTTGCTCCACACCCAAAGCCAATGCGTAAGGTAAATATTTTTCAAATAACTCAGGTGTTTTATCGGGTGGATTGCGGAAATTAAGACGATCTTTTTCTGTTGCAGCTAAAAACATTTTAAAGCCTCGCGCTTTATTAATTAATGCGGCTCCCTGTTCCGTAGGTTTTTTCAACAGAAAATAAAAAATCATATTAACTATTAAATAAAGAGCAGCCAAAACTAAAATAGGCCAGGTGATACCGGATCCTTGAAAAAAAACCACTAGCCACACCACCACAAACACGGCCGAAAAACCGTGCATACTCACCATTGAACCCACAGACACCGCGCGTTTTAATGATACAAACACACCTATACCAAAACCAATAATTACAAATGGAATAATCAGCCCCATCATTGAACCCACTAACCACGCTTCAGGTAACAAGAATAATACTGACAAAGCTAAACCTACGTATA
>JBGTHB010000179.1:0-9862 GCA_041746415.1 Coxiellaceae bacterium
AATTATTTAATAATTTTTGCAAAGTTTGTGAATTGTATAGAACCCCGCTGTCACAGCTACCAAAAGTAATAGGGTTCAGCATCGACGAATCAATTTTATTTTCAGCGGCATTAAGACCCAGTAAAGCTGTGCAAGCTTGGCCTTGAGTTAATTCGGGTGTAGCGTGAATGATTGCATTTGGATACTGTTTTAAAAGGTGGTCTTTTAATAATTGAAAGCCAGGCATATCTTCTCTTAATACGAAAATATGATGTAAAGCCGCAGGCAAATTATTAATAGCTTGTGACACCATAGGCTTGCCTGAAACCGGAATAAGTGGTTTAACGGTGGTGTAACCTTCTTTTTGAAAACGATGCCCTAATCCCGCCATGGGAATAATGATGCTTCCCTGAGGTGGTTGAGTTGATGTATTGGCTTCAATTAAATTTTGAAAAAGAACGGACCAATTTTTATATTCAGCCACATCTTCAGGCGTTCCCCATTGCATAAAATGTTGTAACGGGTAAACAGTCACGGGTAAATTTTTTTCGAATAAAAATTGATAAGCGAGACTAACATAATACTCACCGTTCACATTTCTATTTTGTGTAACAGTGTGGTCAAAAGCTTCTAACATCAGCCGCCCTGAAGCAAAATAATAAGTGCCGCTCGAGGCAAATTCGTTCATACGACAATCTGTGAACGGTTTTTTTTCTTGAATATCACGCGCCCAACCATTTTCTTCTTGTAGATAAGCGTAGTTCGTGTTGCCAAGAGAATGCGGATGAAATCCTTTGTAAGCCGGAATTGCGCCGGCACAGGCGTTGGTAACGATGAATTTTTTAAAATGATTCCAGTCCCAGTAACAACTAAAATCACAATAATTTACTACTACAGGTCGTGAAGGATCGATCAAGTCAGCGACTTGTTGTACAGCGTGTATGGGTCCCCGTTTATGCGCAGCAATGCCGATGATTTTGCCACTAGGGCAGTACTGCTTCAAGATAGCTTCCATATGGTAATCTGGATTTGCCAAGTGATCTTGGTTGCAGATAAAAATAAATTCATTTTCACCCGGAAACATATTGATTACGTGAGCAATGATGGGTTTACCATCAATTTCAATCAAGGGCTTGGGGACGGTATACCCAGCGCGCTTAAAGCGTTCACCAAAGCCAGACATCGGAATAATAATTTGTATACTTTGTGTGTTTTTGTTTTTCATGACTCAACCATTCCAATGTCCAGTATGTTGTTAGCAACAGTAAAGCTTAGCTGTTGTAATGCTTGCCAGACTTCAAAAAGCGGAGTTTAACCTTACAGCAAATAAACATCAAACCGTGCACTTTTACCAGCATACGTTAAATCGGGCTTTTGATTGTTAATGTTAGGTGCGAGTTTAGGACGTTTGACCACGACGCGTTGTTTGGCTTTGCTCAGTGCTAATTGAAATACCGCATCACAATCTTCATCATCACCGGCAGCTTCACGCAACAAGCGCATTTCTTTTTTCACCAAGGCGGATTTGTTGCGCTCAGGAAACATGGGATCAAAATAAATTACATCAAATAATGAATTAGTTGAGGTTAGATAACGTTGCGCTTGGGTTTCCATAAATTCGAGTTTAAGTTCACAGAACCAATCCTCAGACTGTGCGCGTTGCAGCGCATCCGTAATGAGTGCAGCGATAGTGACGTTGCGTTCGAGTGCGACGACATCGGCGCCTAAACAAGCCAGAATAAACGCATCGCGCATTAATCCCGCGCTTAAGTCTAACACGCGGGGGTGGGGGCGTTTGTGTAATCCTACTGCTTTAGCGAGTAATTGATTTTTGCCACCGCCATGTAAACGGCGAAATGCCAGTTCGCCGGCTAAAAAATCAATATAAATAGGATTTAACTCAGGATGTTGAGTTGAGCCAAGCGAAAGTTTGTTATCAATTTTTTTCAGTATCATGCGTCTAATGATTCAAAAAAAAGATTACCAATATTTAATTTTGTGTCGCGTTCAATTTCACGTATGCCAGTGGGGCTGGTGACATTGATTTCAGTGATGAAATCACCGATCACATCCAGGCCTACAAAAACCAAGCCTTTGTCACGTAAAGTTGGACCAACTTGATCACACAACCAACGATCACGCGCGGTGAGCGGGCGCACTTCGCCGCGTGCACCTTGCGCTAAATTACCGCGAAAATCATTTTCAGCTGGAATGCGAGCGAGGCAATAATCAACGGCTTTGCCATTGATTAAAATAATGCGTTTATCACCTGTTTTAATTTCAGCAATAAATTTTTGCACCATGCGCCAATCGTTAATCGCATCAATTTCTGCGCTGTCTTTTGTTACGCGCACCACATTATTGCCGCCCATACTATCCAGTGGTTTGATAATGGCAGCATCAAATTGGCGTACAAAGTGGCGGATTTGCTGCGGATTGCGTGAAACAAGCGTGGGTGGGCAACAAGACGCAAACCAACTGGCGTAGAGTTTTTCATTGGCGTCACGCAAGCTTTGGGGTTTGTTAACCACACGCACGCCTTTTGCTTCAACTAATTCTAATAAATACGTTAAGTAAATGTAGTTCATATTAAACGGCGGGTCTTTGCGCATTAAAATAATATCCAGCTCAGCCAAATTGCGTTGTTGCTCTGTTACAACGTTGAACCAGTTACTCGTATTATCACTGACCCGCAGTGTTTTAGTGTCAGCCATAACTACAGCGTTTTCTAGCCACAAATCTTGATCCGTAAAATAAATAATTTCGTGTTGCCGCTCGGCAGCGGTTAGCATAAATGCAAACGTCGTGTCTTTGTGTGGTTTGATGGTGGCAATGTCATCCATCAAAAAGCCAATTTTTAATTTTTTCATTTTAGTTCTGCTAGTTCTCGACCGGCAGCGAGTGTCGCGAGTCGTGCCACTACACTATAAGCATAAAAGCGATTGTCGCTGTGACAATCGGAATTAAATGACAAAGGTTCAAAGTTCATGCCCGGCGCATTTAAATTTTCATTGACGCCGCGATTTTGATGCACGCGATAAAAACCGCCTACTACGTTGCTGCCAATTAAATAAATAACGGGTTCCGCTACTTTACCATCGCCGATGGTTTCAAATGTGGGTACGCCCTCTTGAATAAAAGCGCGAGTGACTTGTTTGCCGCCTTTTATGGTGGACATGCGCGTACGTTGTTTGCGATTCAGTGTGCCGAGTTCTTCAGGTGAACCTATCATCATCACTGCCATGCCATAGGTGCCGGCGTCCGCTTTAATAACCAAAAATGGGTTATCTTTAATTTGGTACTCAGCGTACTTATGATTAATTTGTTTTAACAAACTTTCCGCGCGTTGGATTAAACACGCTTGTCCGGCTTGATGCATAAAATCCACTTCCGGGCACTGACTAAAAAACGGATTAATCAGCCAAGGATCCAAATCAAAAGTGCGCGCAAATTCAGTCGCGACTAATTCATAAAAATGAAAATGCTGTGACTTTAAACGTTTAAACCAACCCAGTTGGGTAGAAGGCATAATATGTTGAGTAGTGATGTTTTCCAGTAGCGGCGGAATACCAGCGGAAAGATCGTTATTTAATACAATGCAACAAGGAAAAAATCCCACCACGCCCACTTTGTTGTTTTCACGTATGAGCGGTTCAATTTTAATTTTTCGCCCCGAAGGCAAATCAGGTTCAAATGGCGCGGTGAGATTATCATCCAGCGAGCCAATGCGTGTTTCAAAGCCAGCGCGATTGAGTATTTCGTGCAACACGCTCAGGCTTTCAAAATAAAATACATTGCGTGAATGGCTTTCAGGAATAATCAGCAAACGTTTAACGTCAGGACAGATTTGTTTGATAGCAGTTTTTGCTGCTTCAATACAGCCGGATAAAAAATCGGCATTCAGATTATTAAAACCCGCGGGGAAAATGTTAGTGTCCACTGGTGCTAATTTGTAGCCGGCATTACGTAAATCAACTGAGCTGTATAATGGTGGAGGCGTTTTTTGCCATTGCGCATCAAACCACGTTTCAATTTTTTGTTGCTGCGTCAGTAAATGTTTTTCAAGTGGCAGCAGTGGACCTTTAAGAGCTGTGGCAAGATTTGGTATCGGCATTTGCATTGTCGTTTCTCTGTCATTGGGCTACGATGGCCAATCATATACTAATAGTTGATAAAAATGCGAATTACGAGCAGCCAAGGGGTATAGAGTCAGATGGGTTGGATGGGGCAAATTATTGGCGTCATAATCGGTTACCTTGTGGGCGGTTTTTTTGGTGCCATGATCGGTGGTCTGATCGGTTATCTATTTGATTCGGGGATCTTGCATCGCTGGAAACAAGGCGCTGTGGGCGGTGGTCGTCATCATGGCGATGTGCAGCGCATTTTTTTTAACACCACGTTTCAGGTCATGGGGAAAATTGCCAAATCTGACGGCCGCGTTTCTGAGAGCGAGCTTGAAGTGGCGCGTCAGGTGATGAATCAAATGTTGCTGAATCAGCAACTTAAAACTCAAGCAATGCATTTATTTAATGAAGGCAAGCAAAGCCATTTTAATTTAGATGCCGCATTGGAAAAGTTGCGGACGGCGTGTTATCACCATCCCAGTTTACTGCGTGTGTTTATCGAAATGCAGTTACAAATGGCGTTAGCAGAAACGGGTGAAATCAGTGGCGCGAAGCGGCAAATTTTGCAAGCTATTTGCGACAAACTCGGCATTCACGGCATTAATTTTTCTCAATTTGAGCAACGAGCACGCGCAGAACAACATTATTACCAGCATCGTCGCGAGGCGCAACAAAACCCACATGCTTATTTAGATGACGCCTATCGTATTTTGGGAGTGAATGCGAGTATGGGTGATGCACAAGTGGTGAAGGCGTATCGGCGTTTAATGAGCCAAAATCATCCCGATAAATTAATGGCAAAAGGTCTACCGCCTGAAATGTTAAAAGTAGCCACGCGCAAAACACAACAAATTAAGGAAGCGTATGAGCAAATCAAAAAAGCCCGCGGCATGCGTTAGCATTGTCATTTTTGACCAATGCAGTAACATGGCAGCAAATGTTAATCGGTAAGTCTTGATGAAGATGATCTCCAAATTGATGATTTCAACCCATGAGCCGGGAGTTCTATGAAAAATTATCTTTCCGCTTCCATCTTAGCGGCCGACTTCTCGCAATTAAAAAACGAAATTGATGCGGTAATAGATGCGGGAGTAGATTACATTCACTTTGATGTGATGGATCATCACTTTGTGCCGAACTTAAGTTTCGGTGCACCCATTTGCCGTTCGTTGCGTAAAGCCGGCGTTAGCGCTCCTATTGATGTGCACTTGATGGTAACGGATCCCGAAAAATACATCGAACCTTTCCAAAAAGCCGGGGCGAATATTTTTATTTTTCATTACGAGGTGGTCAGTGACGTTTCAGTGATGATTAAAAAAATCAAAGCGGCGGGGATGCAGCCTGGTATCGCTTTTAATCCACAAACAAAAGTGGCATTAAGCACCGCAGTGATTAAGCAACTTCAGTTAATTTTAATCATGACCGTCAATCCGGGATTTGCAGGTCAATCATTTATGCCAGATTGTTTGGCAAAAATCTCGGCAACACGTAAATTGATTGATGCAGCACATGCTGAAACAATATTGGCTGTTGACGGTGGTATTAATGATGCCACCATTGCGCAGGCCAGTCAGGCAGGGGCTAATTTTTTCGTGGTGGGGTCAAATTTATTTAATGCCGATAACTACCAGCATCAAATAACCGCGCTGCGTGAAGCAATCAAAGCATAAGGAAAAAAATGAGCGATAGGAATGATGGGTGTCATACGGCTTCTAAATTTATGATCGTGATAAGTGGAGCGGCGTTAATCGCAGTCCTTGTATTGAATGCGGCCGATCAAATGAAAAGCGACGTTGTGCCGCCTTTGATCGTTGGGTTTGCGCTGTGGTTGGGTTGTGCGGCATGCTGCTTTGTAAAAACTGCACGTAACACCTCTAACACCAATAAGCCACGCTCGTCATCAATTTAGATTGCAAACCCATGAGCTTTTTAATTGGCCCCGGCAATTCTTTGGCGCCGGCCTGTTGCGCTGTTTGGCCATGGGCAATTTCATCTTGTTTCATTTGCGTGACAATGGCGCGGCTTTTGTGATCCTGAAGCGGTAATTTTTTTAAATGAGAGGCCAAATGCGCTGCTACTTGTTTTTCCGTTTCTTCAACAAACCCCAAACTCCATTCGTCGCCAGCGATGCCAGCAAGAACACCAATCGTAAACGAATTGAGATACCAAAAAATATTGAGATAGCTTTGGTGCGAATTTAATTGTTGCAAGCGCTCATCACACCACGCGAGATGATCGTTTTCTTCATCACTGCATTGTTCAAGGGTGGCTTTCGTTTTAGGATCACGCGCTACCAGTGCGTGACCGCGATACAATGCTTGCGCACACACTTCACCGGTGTGATTAACGCGCATAAAGCCGCTGCTGTCGCGCTGTTGTGCTGCATCCATTTTTTGTTCTTCGCAGTTTCGGGCAGGATTTTCTCTTTTGGCGCTTGGATTTCCAAAAACGGTTTGGCAAAAACCATCGACTTCAATAAGAAGTGTATCGAGTAAATTATAACGACGTTGTGTGCCTGAAAATTTTTTCATAATTTTTTAAATATTTTAGTTGAATTTTACCCACAAATACAGATAAAATTGTCTCCGTCTTACTAAGGAGATATTACATGGAAAGTTTTCAAGAAGCACTCGAGTTAATGCAACAGTTTGCCCAACGTATTCGTTCATTGCGTTTAGCACGTGGTTGGACACGTGATGTGTTGGCGCAACACTCAGACGTGAATGTGTTTACACTAAAAAGATTTGAACGCACAGGGCAGATTTCATTAGAACGTTTTTTAAAATTGTGTGCCACACTCGACGTGTTAGACGATATGAAAAGCTTATTAAAATTGCGCACACGTGTTGATATTGAACAATGGAGTGTGCCAGACGAACCACAGCGTCAACGTGGCAAACGTCGTACCGTCACTGAAGAAGTGGTAGAAGTGTAACTCTAATGCGAATCGAAACCCAGCCATTAGCTGAGTTCACCGAAAAAGCCTATCTCGATTACTCGATGTATGTGATTTTAGATCGCGCCCTACCGAGTCTCGCAGATGGACTCAAGCCGGTGCAACGGCGCATTGTGTATGCCATGTCAGAGCTTGGCTTAAAAGCGACGGCGAAATACAAAAAGTCAGCGCGCACCATTGGTGATGTGTTGGGTAAATTCCATCCGCACGGTGACAGCGCGTGTTATGAAGCGATGGTATTAATGGCGCAGTCATTTTCGTATCGCTACCCATTTGTGGATGGGCAAGGCAACTGGGGTAGTCCCGACGATCCCAAATCTTTTGCTGCAATGCGTTACACAGAAGCGCGCTTGTCAGTTTATGCCGATTACTTATTAAAAGAATTGCAACAAGGCACTGTGGATTGGCAACCGAATTTCGATGGCACATTAGAAGAACCAAAAGTATTGCCAGCGCAGTTGCCCAATGTGCTATTAAATGGCGCTTCCGGTATTGCAGTGGGGATGGCAACGGATATTCCCCCGCACAATTTAACTGAAGTAGCCAACGCCTGTATTTATTTGCTTGAAAATACTGAAGCGACGTTAACGGATATTTGCAAAATTATTAAAGCGCCAGACTACCCCACATCAGCAGAAATCATTACCCCCAAAAAAGACATTAAAGCCATGTATCGCACCGGCAATGGCAGCATTCGCTTGCGTGCGGTGTATGAAATAGAAGAAGGCAATGTGGTGGTGACAGCACTGCCGCATCAAACATCGGGTAATAAAGTCATTGAGCAAATCGCTCAGCAAATGATAAATAAAAAATTGCCGATGGTGGCAGACTTACGTGATGAGTCCGATCATGAAAACCCAACGCGTATTGTGATTGAGCCGCGATCGAATCGCATTGATACTGACGAATTAATGACGCATTTATTTGCTACCACCGATTTAGAGCGCAGCTACCGTATTAACCTGAATATGATTGGCACTAATGGACGGCCACAAGTTAAAGATTTGCTCACTGTACTAAATGAATGGTTAGCATTCCGTCTTGAAACAGTGACACGCCGTTTAGCGTTTCGCTTGGAGCAAGTGCAGGCAAGATTGCATTTGTTAGATGGTTTTATTATCGCCTATTTAAATATCGACAAAATCATCCAAATCATACGCGAAAAAGAGCAACCAAAAATAGAATTGATGCAGCAATTTAAGCTGTCGGAAAAACAAGCGGATGCGATTTTAGATTTAAAATTGCGTCATTTGGCTAAGCTTGAAGAACATAAAATTCGCGAAGAACAAACAGCACTACAGGCTGAGCAAAAACAATTACAAGCCATACTCGGCTCGAAAAGCAAATTAAAAAAATTGGTACGTGATGAAATCACTACCATTCGTGATAACTTTGGTGACGAGCGACGCTCGCCATTAGTTGAGCGTGAAGAAGCACAAGCGTTGAAAGTCGAAGAATTGATAACAGCTGAGCCGGTGACTGTGGTGTTATCACAAAAAGGATGGATACGTGGTGGCAGAGGTCATGAAATTGAGGGAGCCAGTTTGAGTTATCGCGGTGGCGATGCTTTTTTAATGCAAGCTAGCGGCAAATCAAATGAGCTGGTGGCGATTATGGATTCACTCGGTCGCAGTTATGCTTTAGCCACACACGATTTACCTTCAGCACGGAGTCATGGCGATCCATTGACGTCAAAATTAAAACCACAGGGCGGCGCCAATTTTATTTCGGTCACTATGGCGCAGCCGAAAGATTTATTTTTAATTGCTTCCACAGCAGGCTATGGTTTCCTGACTGAGTTTGAAAATCTGCTGACGAAAAACAAAAGTGGTAAGGCTTTATTAAAATGCCCAACTGGAGCAAAAGCATTATCGCCCCAGCGCGTCAGTGATTTGGATTCGCAATATCTTGCTGCGATTACTAGCGAGGGGCATTTGCTGGTGTTTCCCGTTGCTGAGTTACCACAATTGCCTAAAGGGAAAGGCAATAAAATTGTTGGTATTCCACCAAAAAAAGTGGCTGCTGGAGAAGAGTTATGCACGGCAGTGGCGGTGTTAAATGAAAACAGCAGCTTGATATTGACTTCTGGTAAGCGTGATTTCACATTGAAACCAAAAGACCTTGCTAATTTCCAAGCCGAACGCGGTCGTCGTGGCTTAAAATTGCCGCGTGGTTTTCGTCAGCTGGATGCGGTGCGGGTTGAAAATTGATCCTCTTTATGGGGTAACTATTCACTAATCTTCTATTAAGTTAAATTATTTATACTGATCTCCCTGTAAAAAGCACAGTAGGTATGGATAATGTCTAGAAGAGACCGCAAGGGTTCATTTAACGACGAGAAAAGCAAAAACGATCTGCGATTAACGGCATGGAATAAAATATGCGAGCCAGCGATAACCGCCATCAATGGTATTACTCACAAAACTAAACCCTTTGAAATTATTTTGGTTTTCAAATCAATTGCAGCAAGTTGGAACAAATTAAAGGTTCAAGAGCAAAAAAAAGTTTTTAATTTTTACAATTTGATAAACAGTTTACGCTTTTTTTTAGAAAAATTATTGATTTTTAGTAATAAGCGTTTAATTTTTTACGAAAACGTCTCAGACATATCGATATACAACATAGCTTTGATAGAAAATATTATTGAGTATTTTCTACAAAGCGTGCATGCGGAAATTTTTAGTGCTATAGAAAATGAGAAAGTATCATTTGAAAGAAAAGTAAATGAAATACAAAAAGTTATGCCGCTTGCTCCAATAAGCAGCTATAGTGCAATTATACCCATGTCACTTTCAATTTTTTT
>JBGTHB010000180.1:0-6124 GCA_041746415.1 Coxiellaceae bacterium
TAACTGCGCCGGAGTTTGGCTAGATGCAGGTGAATTAAGGGAGATACGCGATCTTTTTCCCACTGAGGCGGAACGTAAAGCCGCAGCGAACCAATTATTTAAAGAAATATTTGAACCTGAATTACGTCAAGAGCTTAATCAATCTAAAAAGACATTACTCAAAGCCAAAAAATTCGCCCACCTATTTCGATTCATTTGTCCTTCGTATTACATTAAAGGCAAACAAGATTGGGGTGCGTTTTAATTCTTACTGAGTAATTGAGCCAATTCGCCGCTTTCAAATAACTCTGTGATGATGTCACAACCACCAACGAATTCGCCATTCACATATAATTGCGGAATGGTCGGCCATTTGGTGAAATCTTTAATGCCTTGTCTTAACAATGGATCTTCCAGTACGTTCACGTCTAAATAATCCGCACCAAGCTCATCTAAAATTTGTATTACGTGATTGGAAAAACCGCATTGTGGAAAATCACGCGTGCCTTTCATGTAAAGCACAATGGCATTATCCGCAATTTGCTGCTGAATTTTTTCTTCAATTGTCATTTTTTATTCTCGTCTGGTGTGTAAGTTTTAATAGACAGCGCATGAATAACATCCGCCATTTTTTCACCGAGCACAGTATAAACCATACGATGGCGTTGCAAACTGTTTTTACCAGCAAAATCCGCGCTGATGATAACAGCATCAAAATGTCGTCCATCGCCACTGACGTTAACCACAGCATCTTTAAAACCGGCTTCAAGCCAACGCTTAATTTCTATGCTGCTTACCATCTCTTTTCCCCAATTCATTTGATTGGCGCATAGATTACACTATAATGTGCGCTGATTGAATAAGGAGTTAGTAAGATGACTTTCGTCGTCATAGATAGCTGCATCCGTTGCAAATACACCGATTGCGTTGAGGTCTGTCCTGTTGATTGCTTTCGTGAAGGCCCAAACATGCTTGTCATTGACCCGAATGAATGTATCGACTGCAACCTCTGTGTGCCTGAATGCCCGGTGGATGCCATTTTTGCCGAAGATGATCTGCCTACTGATAAACGTGAATATATCGAACTTAACGCGGAGCTCGCTAAAAAATGGCCAGAAATCACTAGCATTAAATCCGCACCCGAAGACGCGGATGAGTGGAAAGACGCGACAGACAAGCTGCAATATTTGGAAAAAGAATGGCCGAAGTAAAAGTAGTGGCACTCTTAGCCACCGGTGATGAAATCATCAATGGTGATATTGTAAATTCCAATACGGCTTATTTTGCACAACAACTCAAATTAAGCGATATTCGTCCTGGCAAACAATTAACGGTGGGTGACGATAAAGAAGCGATTAAACAGGCTGTTTTGTATTTATCTCAAGATCACGATGCCATCATTACCATCGGCGGTCTAGGACCAACAGAAGATGATGTGACGCGCTTTGGCCTAGCGGAAGCATTGCAATTACCACTGGAATTTAATGCAGAGGCTTGGCGTGACATTGAAACGCGCTTTAAACAATACCGTATTACCATCACTGAAAATAATCGTCTACAAGCTTTATTACCTAAAAACAGCCAAATGATCCCTAATCCAAATGGCTCAGCTTGCGCTTGTTATTTGCATCACAACAATAAAGATTATTTTATGCTGCCTGGGCCACCCAATGAATGTTTTCCACTATTCGATAGTGTGGTTAAACCATTATTATTAAAAAATGGCTACAGCAAAAAAATGTGGCGCCACAATTGGTTGTTATTTAACGTCAGCGAAAGTGCTATAGCCACGCAATTAGAAAAAATTGATAACCCCGATTGCGACTTAGGCTATCGCGTTAATTATCCCTACCTTGAAGTTAAATTGAGCTGTGAAAACAAAACTGCTTTTGATACGGCTATTAAAAAATTTGATGCCATATTGAAATCACAATGTATTAGCAACACAGTTGAAACCGCTTCCATGCAATTGGTAAAAAAACTCAGCACAGCAAAAAATAAGTTACGTATCTGCGACAACGCCACTGGTGGCTATCTGCAAAGTGTATTGCTTACTCCACAAACTTATCATGCCCTCACCTTTTGCCATGATGGCGTATCTGATGTCGCTGTTAATGGCTTAGAGGATTATTGGCAACAACAAGCCGCTGATTATTATCAACTTCAACTCAAAATCCACGCTAAAACTGAAACCCTCACTCTGCCGGCACGCGGCGCGAAATCCCTGCTCTATTGCTGTGAACTAGTGTGCCTGAAGTTGCTTAATACGATTCAGCAACAGTAACGTGTAACCTGTTAATAACGGCGTGAATAAAGCATACAGCACTGCGTTAAACACCAAGCGTAAAAAATGCGAATTGAGCCAGTGCATGTGGCGTGAATCAGGGTATCCCATATAAAGCAAAACCAACGTTACAATATATAGTGCAAACGTCACTAGCCAATTACGCGTGCCGATCCAACGAAAACAATCACGTAAAGCATGCAGTATGGTTTTAGTCAAAACCGCACATTGTGGCATTAGCATTAGCAACCAAACGGAAACCAATAATGACGGAATACTGATAAACGCCATAATTAACACCAGGTGTATTTGCGGACTGTCTGGCACTACCATTGAGAAAACACGCAGCACGGTGTAACCAGCTAAAAATACCAGACAACACAACAGAGTCATTAAAAAAAAGGCAGAATAAATCGAACTAATGCGCTGCCAGGTTTCTAGGCAAATTTTTGCTAGTGCTACTTTGTTATTTTTAATACGTTGATCAACGCAGCGCAATGCTGCGGCCCACAAATACACTTGCAGCAACATTAAAATAATGACAGCACTCACCTTTAACCATAGATAAGCAAACTCAAATAACGCCACAAAATACAGGCTGTTTAACACACCCAACAACAGCGCCAATGGCAACACTGCAGTGAAAATATGCGGATATATTTTCAAAGTGGCAAGACACAATTCACTGAACGATTGTCGTTTAGTGGCGTAGTTAATCATTTTCATCTCCCTATGCTAAAGCTAAAGCCGTGATTTAAGCGCGGCTTTCACCTAATGCGGCTGAATCACCTGCAGCAGCACGTGGTGCATTTTCTGCAGTATCACACTTTTTTGTGGCGGCACTTCCTTTTAATGCTTCCCAACCAATAAACGGTTTATAACGTTCGCCATATTCGCGGGTAAATTGATTTAAGCGTTCGACAATTTGGTCAACCCCACGTGTTTGCGCATAATGCAGCGGGCCGCCACGAAATGGCGCAAAGCCCGTACCAAAAATCATACCGCCATCTAATAAATCCATGTCCTCAACTACTTTCTCATGCAAACACGCTACCGCTTCGTTCAGCATGCGCAATATCATTCTGTCAGCTATTTCAGGCGTGGCTTTTTTGCCTTCGTCATTGGCGTTAATTTGTTTTTTACCGTTTTGGTATTCGTAAAATCCACGTCCAGATTTCACACCCAAGTAACCCGCTTCAACCATTTTTTCTAAGCGTTCAGGGATTTGACCGCCATAATGGCCCACCAAATTTTTAGCGACAGACAGAGCCACATCCAAACCGACTTTATCGGCTAATTCAATGGGGCCCATTGGCATACCGAATTCCGTAGCGGCTTTGTCGATTTGCAACGGCGCATAGCCTTCTTCTAATAAATAAACTGCTTCCATTAAATAAGGCATCAAACAACGATTAACTAAAAACCCTGGGCTGCTTTTAACCGGCAATGGCAATTTTGAAATTTTACCCACAAATGCTTGTGCTGCATTTTTCACTGCCAACGATGTTTTACTGCCATGCACCACTTCCACCAATGGCATTTTCGGCACAGGATTAAAGTAATGTATACCCACCAAACGTTCTGGTTTCGCTAACACCGTATTAATTTCATCTAATGGAATACTCGACGTATTTGTGGCTAAAATTGCATTTGCTTTTAATTTTGGCTCAAGCGACTTAAATAAATCTTGTTTGACTTTCAAATCTTCAAAAATGGCCTCTATCACCAAGTCGGCTTTTGCCACACCATAACCATTTAAATCAGGTTGCAATCTATCCAATACAGCTTGAATTAAATGTGGTTTTTTTAATTTCTTTTTGTAAAGCTTATACGCGCGCTGCATAGCCGGTGCGATACGTTCGGCACTTTGATCTTGCAGTGTCACATTAAAGCCTTTATACGCACACCAAGCAGCGATATCACCACCCATAGTGCCCGCACCAATAACGTGAACATTTTTAATCTCGCATTTAGCGACCTTCGCTTGTGCTTTTAAAGCCGTTTGCAAAAAGAAATCACGCACCATATTGCGACTAATGTCTGTCACTAATAATTTGGCGATCTCATTTGCTTCAGCTATATAGGAATTTGTCCCTACACCTTCTTTAATCCATTTGTGTAACAACACAAACGGTGCTGGGTAATGATGCGGATTCACTTTAGCACGCAAGTTTTTTTCAATCATTTTACCTAACCAAGGGCGCACCCAAGATTCATTAGATAATCTCGACCAGCCTTTAGGTTGATGTGGCGCAGGTTTACTTAAAATAATGGCTTTTGCAGCACGTAATAACTCGCGTTTTGGCAGTGCTTGATCCACTAAGCCAATCTTCTTCGCTTTACGTGCATCAACCGCCATGCCCGCTAACATGATTTTCATCGCCGCTGGCGCGCCAATTAATTTTGGCAATCGCACTGTACCACCCCAACCTGGAATAATACCCAGCTTCACTTCAGGTAAACCAATACGCGTTGATGGTGTTATTTCAGCAATGCGATAAGTGCACGCCAGTGCCGTTTCACAACCACCACCTAAACAAAAGCCACTAATAATAGCCAACGTTGGCATAGGCAAAGCTTCAAATTTATCCAGCACCAACTGTGCTTGACGGATTAAATCAAACGCTTCTTTTTCATCTTTTAATGCAGTGAATTGGGTGATATCGGCGCCAGCAATAAATCCTGTTGATTTTGCCGATTGTAAAATGACGCCTACTGGATTTTGTTGCGCAATATCATCCACTACTTGATCGAACTCATCAAACACTTCACGATTTAATGAATTCACTTTGGCATCGGCGCGATCCAAGGTTAACCACAAAATGTTGTCGTTATCCGTTGCCAATTTCCAATGTTTATAATTATTCATGTTTAAGCCCTCTCCAGTAACATCGCGCCACCTTGGCCGCCACCAATACAAATTGTAGCAACGCCACGTTGCGCTTGTTTACGCTTTAATATATGTGCTAAATGCAGAGTAATCCTAGCGCCGCTTGCGCCCACAGGATGACCTAATGCAATTGCACCACCATCTATATTCAATTTATCTTCGTTTAAAGTGCCGAAAGCTTTATCCAAACCCAAATGTTTTTTGCAAAATTCATCGCTTTCCCACGCACGCGTGCAAGCAATCACTTGTGCCGCAAACGCTTCGTTGATTTCCCAATAATCTATATCATCTAAGGTTAAATTATTGCGCATTAACATGGGAGTGGCAGCATAAACCGGTCCCAACCCCATCACTTCTGGTGCTAGTGCGCCCCAGTTCACATCCACAATTCGTGCCAACGGTTCAAGTTGATATTTTTGCACGGCTTGCTCAGACGCCATAATTAGCATCGCAGCACCATCCGTCACTTGGGAACTGTTGCCTGCTGTCACCAAACCATATTTATCAAACATGGGTTTTAATTTTGCTAATTGCGCAAGTGACGTATCGCCACGCACACCAGTATCCGAATCAAAAAATTTACCTTTATCGTCATACACAGGGATGACTTCATTAAGATCATGATGCTCATTCGCGAACGAAACTCGTTGATGACTGCGTAGCGCAAACTCATCCATCTCTTCACGTGTAATGTGAAATTGATCGGCTAAAATTTCTGCTGTTTGTCCCATACTCAAACCACATAATGGGTCTGACAAACCATGAATTAACGCAATGATAGGTGCTAAATATCTCAAACGAAACTGCATCAATGCCGATACTTTTTGATTAAACGCTTTTGCTTGACGCCACTGCGTTAACCAATCCACCATCTTAGGACGAAAAATCAGCGGCGCACGTGACATCGCTTCAGTACCGCCCGCTAATACAATATCAGCGCGTCCCAGTTGAATATCTTTTAATGCGCTATC
>JBGTHB010000181.1:0-12477 GCA_041746415.1 Coxiellaceae bacterium
GTGATGATAAAGCACACTATTAATGGTTAGGGCGTTGCGTCCGATACGTTGAATAACAAACTGGCCTTTATTGTCATCTTCATTTAATTGCATGCACAACTCGTTGATTTTTAAACTTGGGCTATTATGCGGCATTAGACGAAAATTAAAAAGCAGAGTGTCTTGCTTGGCTCAATTCGCCTTAGCTGTATTTATAGCTTATAATCAATAAAAAACAATAAGTTAAAGTAAAGCTTATATGGCGAGCGGATTATATTTTTTGGAGGAGAGCAGTGAAATTTGTTTTTAAAAATTGGGTAATTAGCGCGGCTTTGGCGGTACTTGTATCGAGTTATTCTGGTTCAAGTATGGCGGCAGGGGTAGGGAGCAATTTGCTTTTTACATTTAATACAGCAAGCTGTAACGCCTATGTGAAGAATGGCGCATCAGCGGTTTCCTGTATTGATTACCCCACCACTGGGGCAGGTCATGACGCCAAGTTTTATTGTTGGTATTTAAGGACTGAAAGTCAGGATGCTATTTTGGCGGCGAATGAGCAGTCATGCGAAGAGCAAAATGGGGCGCAAGGCTACACTTTTAACGTTGAGTCTGATTCTGGCATATTAAAGACGCAGTGCGATCCAACAGCTACGGTAAAAACACAAAATGGTTCAAAGAGTATTACCTGCAATTACAACGCCATAGCCGGAGCGGGTAATTAGCGTTTGTCGCGCCCAATAATCACAGCCCATTGCTTGCTTTAATCCACTATTTTCACTAGAATGGCCGCTCTTTAAACCCGCTCCACGGCGCTAAGTCCGGGGGCAATTATACCGAGGGAGATGTCCAATGAGACACTACGAAGTCGTGCTGTTGATCCATCCAGATCAAAGCACCCAAGTGCCAGCTATGCTTGAGCGCTATCAAAAAATGGTGACAGACGCGAAGGGCACAATTCATCGCACTGAAGACTGGGGCCGACGTCAACTAGCTTATACCATCAATAAAGTTCATAAAGCGCATTACGTGATGATGAATATTGAATGCGATGATAATGTCTTGAAAGAATTAGAAAACACATTTCGTTACAATGATGCGGTATTGCGTAATTTAGTTTTAAAGTGCAATGAAGCGGTCACCAGCCCATCCGCTATGATGGAAGCTGAAAAAGAGCGAGGAAGATAATCATGGCAGGATTTAGAAGTCGTCGTAAAAGTTGTGCGTTCAAAGGTGGACGCGACATTGATTATAAAGATTTACGTATGTTGAGAGACTACATTATGGAATCGGGCCGCATTGTGCCAAGTCGTATCACTGGAACGGGTGCAAAATATCAACGTGAATTAGCGCGTGCTATTAAATTAGCGCGTTTTTTAGCGCTGATTCCTTACTGTGATACACATAAATAAGAGGGTGACATGCGAGTAATTTTACAAGAAAAAGTACCTAATTTAGGCACTGTAGGTGATCAAGTTACGGTTAAAGCAGGTTACGCTCGTAACTATTTATTGCCTTATGGCAAAGCCATGCGTGCTACAGAAAAAAGCATAGCTGAATTTGAGAGTCGGCGTGCTGAACTTGAAAAACGCGCTCAAGACGTATTAGATTCAGCCAAAGCACGTGCTGAGAAATTGGCTGCGTTAAGTATCGAGTTAACAGCCATTGCCTCAGATGAAGGCAAATTGTTTGGCTCAATTGGACCACGTGATATTGCTGAAGCGGTTACGGCTAAGGGTGTGGAATTACACAAGAGCGAAGTGCACTTGCCTGAAGGTCCGATTCGCGAAATCGGCGAATTCAAAGTGGATTTACAACTTCATAGTGATGTTAACACTACCATTCAAGTTAAAGTCATAGCAGAATAGGGCTTACCTATTGCAATGGAATGACAATGACTCGATCACAAATAGCGAAAAGCGGTGGCGCTAAGTTGCCACCGCATTCTCAAGAAGCTGAGCAATCTGTTCTCGGCGCTTTAATGTTAGACCAACGTTCATGGGATCGAATTGCTGATCGTATTACGGCGGCAGATTTCTATCGCCAAGATCATCAGCTTATCTATCAAACCATCGGTCGTTTAGTAGAAGGTCTAAAGCCAGTTGATGTACTGACGGTTTCAGATGCCTTAAAATCAACGAACTCACTGGAGAAAGCAGGTGGGGAAGCTTATTTATTTGAGCTAGCCAAAAACACCCCCAGTGCTGCCAATATCGTAGCTTATGCGGATATTGTGCGTGAGTATTCTATTTTGCGTCAGCTTATCGAGATTGGCACCGATATCACCCAGGATGCATTTAATCCTGACGGCCGCGAAGTCAAAGAGCTGCTTGATAAAGCAGAAAGTCGCGTATTTGGTATTGCAGAACAAGGCAGTGCAGGCAGCGGACCCGTTGATATTTCCACCTTGTTGGCAAAAACCACCGAACGTATTGATGCGTTAGGTCGAATTGATGGCACCTTAACCGGTGCTTCGACGGGCTATCGAGATTTAGACAACATCACCATGGGCTTGCAACCCGCCGATATGGTTGTGGTTGCGGGTCGCCCGTCGATGGGTAAAACGGTGTTTGGTATTAACTTGGCTGAACACGTCGCCTTAAAAACCGGTAGAGGGGTGTTGATTTTCAGTTTGGAAATGCCAGCAGAAGCGATTGTGATGCGTATGTTGTCATCGCTGACGCGCATTGAGCAAAATAAAATTCGTACCGGCAAATTGACAGACGAAGATTGGGCGCGCGTCAGTTCGACGGTGGGGATGTTATCGGAAACCAGTATTTATATAGATGACACGCCCGCTTTATCACCTAGCGATATGCGAGCGCGTGCGCGTCGCGTTGCGCGTTCAATTGAAAATGGTTTGGGTTTGATTGTCGTTGATTATTTACAGTTAATGCAGGTGGCGGGCTACAAAGAAAATCGCACTAATGAAATTGCGGAAATTTCGCGTTCACTTAAAGCCTTGGCTAAAGAATTAAATGTGCCTGTTATTGCTTTGTCGCAATTAAATCGCAGTTTGGAATCGCGCACCGATAAACGGCCGGTGATGTCGGATTTGCGTGAGTCAGGCTCTATTGAACAGGATGCCGATTTGATTGCGTTTATTTATCGCGATGAAGTGTATCATCCTGAAACAGCGGAAAAAGGCCACGCTGAAGTGATTATTGCCAAACAACGTAATGGCCCGATTGGTAAAATCAATTTAACGTTTCGCGGTGCTTTGATGCGCTTTGATGATTACATACCACAATCCGCCACAGTAGGGGTCTCATTTGGTGAGGTTCCACAGTGAGCTTAGAGGCTCAGGCGCGCATTGATTTAGGCGCGCTACAGCATAATTACGCCATTGTTAAACAACATGCGCCGCACGCCAATGTATTGGCGATGATAAAAAGTCGTGCCTATGGTCATGGATTAGTTGAAGTGGCGACGGCGTTGTCGAGTGCTGCAGCACTTGGTGTGGCACGCTTATCGGAAGCTGTTGCCTTACGCGAAGCGGGAATTACTAAACCGCTTGTGGTGATGTCGGGCTTATTTGAAAAAAACGAAGTCAGTGAATTTGAAAAACACGATTTAATTACGGTTGTGCACAGCGAGCACCAAATTAATTTGTTAAAGCCAACCATTAAAACGTGGTTAAAAATTAATTCAGGTATGCACCGTTTGGGCTTCGCTCCTCAGTTAGCCAATGAATTATTTTCACGCTTGCGTCCACAAGTGATCATGACGCATTTAGCAACAGCTGATGAAGCGGCTGCTGCGCTTTTTACTCAACAGCAATTGGATGTGTTTAGTCGCCACGTTGCGCCATTAAACGTGCCATTAAGTGTGGCGAATTCTGCTGCTATTTTGCGTTATCCAGCAACGCATCATCAATGGGTGCGCCCAGGAATTATGTTGTACGGTGTGTCACCCTTTATGGATCAAACGGCAACGGCATTAAATTTAAAACCAGTCATGACTCTAACTTCACGTTTAATTGCTATTCATGAATTAAAACGCGGTGACCAAATTGGTTACGGCGGAATGTATACTTGCGATAAAAATATGCGCGTTGGCGTTGCGGCCATTGGCTATGGTGATGGTTACCCACGTCACGCAAAAAATGGCACGCCGGTGTTAGTAAACAATAAGCGCTGTGAATTGGTGGGGCGAGTGTCGATGGATTTAATTACTATTAATCTTGATAACGCGCCACAGGCAGACATTGGTGACGAAGTCACATTGTGGGGGAGTGGGCTGCCAGTCGAAGAAGTAGCGTTGCATTCAGGCACCATTGCCTATGAATTACTCTGTGATGTGAGTTCGCGGGTATCGTTTAATTATGTATGAGTCCTATACCTATTTGAACGCTAATCCTTTATCATCCTCACTATGAATTACGCGCATTCAGATTTGCAAAAAATACGTTGGCGTTGCGCCAGACGTGGTATGAAAGAAATGGATTTATTACTCACACCGTTTTTTGATAATGTATTTTTGAATTTATCTCCCGTAGAACAACACTTATTTTTATTTTTATTGGATCAGCCTGATACAGTACTGTGGGATTGGTTTTTTTCAGATGTTGATCCGAAAGATGCTCAGATGCGCCAGCTGCTTATTAAGATCAAACAACATCAGTCGCATTAATTCTGCGCGAGTAGCTCACGCATCTTGGCTTGAATCATATCAATAGCGATGCGATTTTCACCACCACGTGGCACGATGATATCGGCGTATTTTTTTGATGGCTCGATAAATTGCAAACACATAGGGCGTACGGTTTCTTCGTACTGATCCAGTACGGATTCCAGAGTGCGTTGGCGTTCAATAATATCGCGTTTTAAACGCCGAATTAAACAGGTGTCGAGTGGTGTGTCCATGTAAATGCGAATGTCCATGATGTTACGCAGATCTTTTTCAACAAAAAGTAATATGCCTTCTAAAACGATAATGCGGTGCAGACCCACTTTTTTGGTTTCATCGCTGCGCAGATGTTGAGTGAAATCGTATTTTGGCACTTCAATGGTTTCGCCATTTTGTAGTTTTTGTAAATGATGAAACAAAAGATCATGGTCAAATGCTTGAGGATGGTCGTAATTGACTTTGCAGCGTTCTTCATAGGACAGCTCTTTCAAATCTTTGTAATACGAATCTTCAGAAATAATCACGACTTTGTTTGAACCGAGTTCTTTATATATAGTGCGCGCTAATAAACTTTTACCTGAAGCCGAAGGACCAGCAATGCCAATAATAATAACGTTACCTTTCATCTTACCGTTCCTTTTTCAATAACACATACACCGCACCAGTACCGCCATCGCAAGGTTTGGCGGAATGAAACGCGAGCACAGCGTGTTGCAATGACAGCCAGCGATTCAACCAATTCTTTAGCTTGGCTTGTCCGTCTTTCGTTTTAAGTCCTTTTCCATGGATGATATGCACGCAACGCCACTGCTTGGCTTTGGCTCGCATAAAGAAATTGTTGGTTGCCGTTTCCGCTTCATTCACCGTTAAGCGATGCAAGTCGAGAGACGCTTGGGTCGGTATCTTGCCACGCTTATACTTTTGCAGCAAGCGGTATTGCAAGCCGCCACGTTGAAAATGCATGATGGCATCTGCATCAATATCATTGGGTATTTCATTCGGTGTTGAGTAGTAGGGTTGAGGACCGTCGTCCTCCTCCTCTTCTTCTGTACTTGTTGCATAAACAGGATAGTGATTGACTATTTGTTCCATCGCCTGGCGGAATTCGTTGCGCTCATCTTCACTTATATTAGACAACTTTTTCTTCATGCGTAAATTTAGTATATCATTGCCTGAATCCAGGTTAAATGAGAGGAAGCGTTATGAGTTTAGGTTACGATATTGCGGTAGTAGGTGCGACAGGTGTAGTTGGTGAGACGTTCTTGCAATTGCTCGTTGAGCGTCAATTTCCAATTGCTAACGTGTATGCCATAGCCAGTGATAACTCATTAGGTGTGGATGTGGTAATGGGCTCAAAAATGTTGCCAGTAGAAACACTAAACGATTTTGATTTTAGTAAAGTGCAAATTGCTTTTTTCTCAGCCGGCGCGGATGTGGCAAGACAATACGCGCCAATTGCAGCAAGTGCAGGTGCGGTGGTGATAGATAACAGTGCGGCGTTTCGTGATGAAGCGGATGTGCCATTAGTGGTGCCGGAAGTAAACCCTGAAGCGCTACGTGATTTTCGCAATCGTAATATTATAGCGAACCCCAATTGCTCAACGGTGCAATTAGTGGTGGCATTAAAACCAATTTATGACGCAGTGGGCATTCGACGCATTGATGTGGCAACGTATCAATCGGTTTCTGGTGCGGGCAAAGTCGCGATTGAAGAATTAGCGCGTCAAACAGCTAATTTATTGGGAGGCGAAAATATAACGGTGACCAGTTTGCCGCATCAAATCGCATTTAATTTAATTCCACAAATAGATGAGTTTGAGGACACGGGTTACACCAAAGAAGAGATGAAGCTCATCAACGAAACGCGCAAAATTCTTGGTGATGCTGATATAGCTATTAGCGCCACTGCAGTGCGTGTGCCGGTGTTTTTTGGCCACTCTGAAGCAGTGCATTTAATTACGCGTCAACCTCTTGACGCCGAACAAGCGAAAACAATATTGCGTAGTGCGAAAGGGGTGGTGTTATTTGATAACGATCAAGCTTATCCCACACCGGTTACGCACGCGGCTAATAAAGATGGTGTGTTTGTGGGGCGAGTGCGCAATGATTTATTCGATGAAAATGGATTGGCAATGTGGATTGTGGCCGATAACGTTAGGAAAGGTGCGGCGCTCAATGCGATTGAAATTGCTGAATTACTGATTGCTGAGAATTTTTATTTAGAACCTGTTTAAAATCTATTGATTGGCTGCAAAAGCGTTGGGCTGCGAAGACTCAACCCTCAGTACCAAGTGTGTAGGTTGGGTTAAAGGTGGAGCGGCTGTATTTCGTAATGACGCATCATTATAAAGCTACCTTAATCTTTTGTTTGTTTATTTTCAAAACAGTAACCAGCTGTTTGATTTTTTAAGGCATGGTTAATTTTTATTTTATAATCTGAAAGTAGATTCAACAGCAAGGATAATTATGCCAATTATTGCGATTGAAACTAACGCGGTAATTACCGTTTGCAAAGATGAAAAATACCTTCCCACCTCTGCATTGTATGATGTGATTAAACATGCGCAGTCGAATAAGAAATTAAAATTAATTTTTTATATTAGGGCTGTTGTTGATGGCGAGCACAAGCATGCGCTGGTTGATTGCTGGGATAAGGAAGAAAAGCGCGAATATAAAGCTTTAGAAGCAGCGCTTAAAGGGCTGTTGCAACCGTATTTAGTTGAATCGTCTTACGAAATTAGGTGGTACGAAATTAAAGATGAGACAGCACTATTTGAAGATAGTGGGATATTAGAGAAGGCCACAACAATTGCTGCAGTAACAGTAGAGCCTTGCTTAGTTGCGGCTTTCAAAGAGTGTGAAATAACTGTTTTTTCTCCAGGCCGTGGTGGTGAAATTGATAGTGTTGATCTAGTATCTTTACAATCCTGTTTTTTTGCTGATAAAGATTATTCTCATGCTGTGTTAGTGGTGGATTTTGATGAAGTATTCAGTGCTACGAGTCGTGCGTTAGATTGTGAATCAACCCAAGTAAGTGAAATTTTCTTGGAAAACTTTACTGAAATATATGCTGGCGTCAAAAAAAAATATAATACTGTGGAAGTTTGCATCTTAACTGCACGGGATAAAGCACTTGAAGCACCACAAGGACATAAGCACTATTATTTTTCTGTCGCAGCGTTATGTGAAGTATTGCGAGAAAAGCATAAGATTGATATTCAAGATAAAAATTGTTTTTTTGTAGGAGGAGAACGTTTACGCGACAGTTCAAAAGCAGATTTTATTTATAGCAAATTTCAAGAAAAGCGTGTTATTTTTTTTGATGATCAAACAAGATTTTTAGTTTATGCTGATTGCTTGCAGAATTGTGTGACAATACAGGTCGGTTTGCGAGGAGATTTTAGCAGGTTGGATGCAGATAAATTATTTGCATTGGCTGATCCGGTTGTATACGAGCGTTTCAAGGAAGCTGAAGATTTTTCAGAGTCTGAATCTGAATCTGACTTTGAAGAAGCAAGCTTTCAAAAATGGTGGGAAAGTGAAAGCCCAGCAAATCAACAAATCACAGCAAGACCCTCTACAGTGAGTCGATATGGTTTATATTCTGCGCCAGTCAGTAACGCTAACACAGCGCAAGCGGCTGCAGAGGCGAAGGTCATAGCAGATAGAAATGACAGCGAGGTGCTGGAACTGTTGCCGTATACTTGTTAAGTACCCCGACGTGCTAACCACAAAAAAGCCGCCTGCACCAAAAAGCCAATTAATCCGAGCAACGGCAACGTAATAAAGCCCAATAGTTGTAAATGAATATCACTACAGGAAGGGCCAGCACCACACACATTGATGGGCGCAAAACCAGGAATCATTTGTTCTAAGTATTGATACAGCGAAAATACCGCACCAATAATTGGCAATGGTAGTATATATGGCACGATGTGTTTGTCATCACGAAAACAAGCAATACCCAAAATAATGGTTAATGGAAATAAACAAATACGTTGATACCAACATAGGTGACATACAGGCCACGCTAATACTTCACTTAGATACAAGGTAGCTAACGTACCAATAAGACTAATCAGCCAAGCGAAATACAAACTGTAATTTTTTAACATCCTTGTCCTTGTCTCCGGTAACTGAGTAGTTACGTTGTTTGCGAAATCAAGTTACGCACGCCTTTCATAGACAATTTTTTAAGTTTGTGGCCGTTTATATAAATAGTTGGTGTGGCCACGGGTTGCATTATTTTGCCGGCCAAGGTGAGATTGTCATTAATTTTTGAATTGAATTTGCCGCTGATCATGCACTCGCTTAGTTTGTTTTGATCTGCAGCAGGGACGGCAGCACCAGCGTATTGCAATAAGCGAGATGTGGTTGCCCAGTCTTGGTCTTCAGCGAGTTGATGGTCGTAAACGTATTTAACAAAAGGGAAAAAATATTGCGGATTTTGATCATATAAACAGTAAGCCGCATTGGCTGCCGGTGTTGAGCCAGGAATAAAAGCCAATAAAATAACTGAATATTTAGCTTTACCCGGTTTAATAAAATCCGCTTCAATTTGTGGGAAAAGTGTTTTGTTGTAAATTTGACAGTTGCCACATTTTAAATCTTCAAAAGCAACAATTTGTGTTTTGGCATAAGTGTTGCCCAATGAGGGTGCTGTTGCGGTGTTAATTGCGACCGCTTGTCCTAAGTGGGCGTGGGGACGAAATACTATAAATGCAACGGCGCCAATAACAAGCACAACGACTAAAGTAATAAGGGTAATGATTTGTTTTGTGCCTGAAGCCATGATCAGTCCTGCTCTTAAATGATAATTTGAGCATATTAGCATGTAATTAAATTATGATATAGTAAGCCGCAAAATCCCAACAGGAGATCACCACGTGAAACGCCGCCTTATTTTGTTAGTCCTAACCAGTTTATTTATATTTAGTTTTGTGGCGTATGCCGAAGAAGGTGATTCACAACAAGTGCCAGTGCAAGCGTACGAACAAGCAAGTAGCGATGCTGCGCCAAGTGATGCTGCTACAGCGACTACTGCCCCCAATGCGGCAACGACAGCAAAGACTACAACTAAGGCACAAACTGTGCCAGCGCCGCCAACCACTGACAATAGTTTAGAAATGAAAACGCTGCAAGCACAGTTAGCGCAATTAAATCAAAACGCGATTAGTTTTCAACAGAAGATGGATGAGAAAATTTTATTAATCACTAATCAAATGAACACCAACCAAACTGAGTTGCAGCGCTTGGAAAAAGCATTGATGTTATTGGATCAGGAAGTGCAAGCACTGCAGCAAAAACCCGGTGTTACGGCTTTGGCACCGGCAGCAACCACCCATCCCCGTGCTGGAAATTCATTTAAATTGTTGTCATTTTGGGAACAGCGCATCGGTCGCTGGGGCGTATTGGTTGCGATGATTGTCGTGTTAGTCATATTAATATTTTTAACACGATGGGTATTGCTTAAAAAGGGCAAGCGCAAAGAGGACATAGATGCTAAAGATGACACCCAAGGTGAATATGATTATATGGGCAGCGAAGAAAGCATTCCGGCGAAATTAAATTTAGCGCGTGCTTACATAAAAATGGAAGATTATGAACAAGCGGAAACGCTGTTGCGCGAAGTGATTAAAAAAGGCAGCAAACAACAACAGCAGGAGGCACAAGTGTTATTGGACCAGTGTCAATGACACACCGGGTTGCGTTAGGTGTTGCTTACGATGGCAGTGCTTATCATGGTTGGCAAGCGCAAACGGGTTTATCGACAGTACAAGCAGCACTTGAAAAAGCCTTATCATTTGTGGCCAACGAACCCATTCATATTCATTGTGCGGGAAGAACCGATGCTGGCGTGCACGCCAGTGAACAAGTTTTGCATTTTGATACTCACGTTGAACGTACCGATCACGCTTGGATTTTTGGTGCCAATAGTAATTTGCCGCACGACATCAGTATATTATGGGCTAAAAATGTTGCTGAAAATTTTCATGCCCGTTATTCGGCACGTGCTAGACGCTATAGATATATTATTTACAATGATAAAATTCGACCGGCTATTTTACGCAATGGATTAACCTGGTGTAATAGGCCATTAAATGAAAAAAAAATGGCGCAGGCAGCGCAGTACTTACTGGGTGAGCACGATTTTAGCTCGTTTCGTGGCGCCAGTTGTCAGGCGCGTCATGCGTTACGCGAGTTGATCCAAATTCATGTTGTACGTCGTGGCCGACTTATTATCATCGAGTTACAGGCTAACGCCTTTTTACAGCATATGGTGCGCAATATTGTTGGTGTATTAACTGAAGTGGGTTATGGTGAGCAGCCGCCACAGTGGGTGGAAGCGGTATTGAGTGCGCGGGATCGCACCAAGGCTGGTGTTACCATGACGCCGAATGGGTTATATTTAGTTGAGGTGAGCTACCCCCCGCAGTTTCACTTACCGAAACAGCCTATGGGTCCATATTTCTTGCAAGGGTTAACATAATGAGTTGGTTTAAAAAACTATTACCCAAGATCTCTACTAATAAAAAGAAAGGCGTGCCAGAAGGTGTATGGAGTAAGTGCCCTGAATGCCAGGCCATTCTCTATGCTGCTGAGCTGGAAAAAAATTTAGCGGTGTGTCCAAAGTGCGAATACCATTTACGCATTAATGCCCGTAAGCGCCTAGACTGGTTTTTAGATGAGTCGTCGCAACAAGAATTAGCTGGCTCAGTTAGGGCCGTTGATCGACTTAAATTCCGTGATTCAAAAAAATATAAAGACCGCTTAAATGACGCGCGCAAAACCACGGGTGAAGAAGAAGCACTTATTGTTATGCGCGGCAAAATATACAACTTGCCAATTGTGGCTTGCGCATTTGAGTTTGGTTTTATTGGTGGTTCAATGAGCGCTGCTGTTGGTGAACGTTTTGTGATTGGCGTACAAGCCGCGTTAGCAGATAACGTTCCTTTTATTTGTTTTACCACCAGCGGTGGGGCGCGTATGCAAGAAGGTTTATTCTCCCTGTTTCAAATGGCGAAAACATCGGCAGTATTAACGCAATTGGCTGCGGCCCAGTTGCCTTATATGACCGTGTTAACTGATCCCACTATGGGAGGTGTGTCAGCCTCTTTAGCCACCTTAGGCGATATCATTATTGCAGAGCCAAAAGCATTAATTGGTTTTTCTGGCCCGCGTGTTATAGAACAAACCATTCGTCACACTTTGCCAGAAGGGTTTCAGCGCAGTGAGTTTTTATTACAACATGGTGCTATTGATATGATCGTGGATCGACGCCATATGAAACAAACTGTGTATTCTATTTTATCTGAGTTGTTGCATAAAAATCCGCATGAATAAAACGCTGGCCGATTGGTTAGATTATTTGGGCGAAGCGCATATTTCCGCTTTCAATTATGGTTTGCAGCGCATTGAGCGGGTGGCGCTGCAATTAGCCATGCCGCCCTTTACTGTGCCAGTCATTACTGTGGTGGGCACAAATGGTAAAGGTACAACGGTGCGCACTCTTGAGTTAATTTACTTAGCCGCAGGTTATAAAGTTGCGGCTTACACTTCGCCACATTTAGAACAATTTAATGAGCGCTTGCGGATTAATAACGTTGCGGTTAATGACGCGCTTTGGGTGGGTGCATTTGAAAAAATCGAAGCTGCCCGAGGTGAGATTAAAACGCAATTGAGTTTTTTTGAATTTGTGACTTTAGCTGCATTAATTATTTGCCAACAACAACCACTGGATCTGCTGTTGCTTGAAGCGGGTTTAGGCGGACGTTTAGATGCCACGCGCATTATTAAAAATGATATTACTATTTTAACGTCAGTGGGATTAGATCACACTGAAATATTGGGCAAGGATCGCGAAAAAATTGC
>JBGTHB010000182.1:0-7317 GCA_041746415.1 Coxiellaceae bacterium
TGCTTCGCTTAAACTCATGTCACGTACTAATGTACTACCGACTTTAATGATCATATCATTCGGTTTTAGACCCGCTTCTTGAGCAGGTGAGCCGTCAAGTGGGCTGATTACTTTGAGTAAACCGTCTTTTAAAGTGAGCTCAACACCAATACCGACAAATTTGCCTGAAACCGTTGTTTGCAATTCTTTGATGTCAGCCGCATCAAGATAAACTGAATGTGGATCAAGAGAAGAAACCATGCCGCGGATAGCATCATTAAATAAATCGTTATTGTTGACGTCTTTAATGTAATAGTGATGAATAATGGCGATGGCGGTAACAAAACGTTGAATGTCTTCTTTAGGTAACGGCTTAATATCGCGTTGTGTTTGTTGTGGCGTGGCAAATTGCAGATCTTTGATATGTTTGTCACTGTCTTGAGCCAAGGTGGCAGCGCTGAGAAAAAATCCAAAAGAACACAACAATGTGATTAAGCCAAACTTCATACGTCTCTCCTAATTAAAGACACCACTTAACTGGGTCGAGTGGTTTAGCATCATGCCTTATAGCAAAATATAGTGCGGAATTGTCGTATCCGCCACTTTTGCCCACGCGGGCAATGAGATCGCCGGCTTTCACATTATCACCAGCTTTGACGTAGAGGTAATGGTTGCGACCATATAGCGTCATGTAGCCGTTGCCATGGCTAATAATCAGCAGCAGGCCATAGCCTGGCATCCATTTTGAAAAAATCACTTGGCCATCTGCAATGGCATGTACGGGTTGGTCTTGCTTGGCGCGGATAAGAATGCCATCCCATTTAATTTGGCTGTGCTCAACAGGGGTATTAAATAAATCGACTGTATGACCTTTTACTGGCCATGACAGGTGTCCTTTTAGAGAGGAAAAGCGGCCTTGATATTGTGGTTGTGAAGTGAGTTTTTCTACGGTTTGTTGCAATAAATGTTTATTCGCCAGCAAAGTCGCCAATTTGGCTTGGCGCGAATGTAGGCGTTGATTTAATTGATTAATAACAGCAGCGCGTTGACTTTCTGTTGCAGTCAGCGCTGTTTGTTGTTGCTGTTGTTGGGCTTCGCTTTGGGTGAGAGTGGCGGTAGTTTTTTGCAGTGCCAATTGATCTTGTTGCAATTTAGTTAAAGCTGTTTGAATCGCTTGGATTAAATTAAGTTGTGTTTCACTAAGATAATGATAATACATTAACATGCGTTGACTTTTTTCAAGACTGGTTTGATCAAGCAACACTTTTAAGATCGGTTGATCGCCAATTTGATAGGCTTGACGTAATAACAGCGCAAGTTGATTTTTATCATTATCCAATTGCGTTTGCGTGACAGCGATATTTTTTTGAATCCGCTTTAATTGTTGTTTTGTTTGTTGAATTTGTTGTTGTAGTGCCGCTAGTTTTTGGCTAATAGTGGACGCTTTGGTTTCAGCTAGCTGTAGCTGCTGTTGATAAAGATCGCGCGTAGATTGTTCTTTAACGATGAGTTTTTTAAGTTGTGCAATTTGCGCATCGACGTGATGCAGTTTCGATTGAGTATTGGCGACAGCAAGAAAACAGCCTAACAACAATAAAGCAAATATTATTTTGCGCATAGTTAATCCGTTTGCAGTAAAATTTTTCCGGTCATTTCAGGTGGCGGTTTTAAGCCTAATAAATTAATTAAAGTGGGGGCGATATCATCTAACGCACCTTGTGCTTGCGTAAAATGAGCTGGCCGTCCGACGTAAATTAATGGCACTAGGTTTGTAGTGTGTGCTGTGTGAGGCTGTTGGTTTATTTCATCATACATGCACTCAATGTTGCCGTGATCGGCAGTAATAAGGGCTTCGCCACCGACTTGGTGTAAAGCACGTATTACTTTTTGCATGCACTCATCTATTACTACTACAGAACGATTGGCGGCGTCTTCTACACCAGTATGGCCAATCATGTCGGGATTGGCGTAGTTGCAAATGATGACATCGTATTTTTTGCTTTTAATGGCCGCCACTAATTTTGCCGTTAGTTCAGGGGCGCTCATTTGCGGCTGTAAATCATAGGTGGCGACTTGGGGAGAAGCAATTAATTCACGATCCTCAAGTGCAAAAGGTGTTTCGCGACCACCATTAATAAAGTAAGTAACATGGGCGTATTTTTCGGTTTCAGCAATGCGTAATTGACGTAATTGGTGATGAGCTAAAAATTCACCGAGCGAATTATTTAAATCAATAGCGGGAAACGCCACTGTTGCGGGGATTGTAGCAGCGTATTCGGTTAAGGTGATAAACGCGGCTAACTTTGGCCATACTGTTCTTTTAAAATCAGTGAAATTTTTGTCAGTGAAGGCGTAACTTAATTGTCGGGCGCGATCAGCACGAAAATTCATAAAGATCACAATATCGTTATCTTCAATAATTACAGGCTTTTCAGTGGGATTGAAAATGGCGGTAGGTTTGACAAACTCATCGGTTTCGCCGTGTTGATAAGCATTATTCAATGCGGTTTGCGCGTCCGGAGCGTGATATTTATAGATGCCTTGCGTTAAAGCATCATAAGCACATTGAGTGCGTTGCCAACGTCTATCGCGATCCATGGCGTAGTAACGACCAATCACAGCAGCAATGCGACCACCAGGTAGGGTGCGATACAGTGCGCTGATTTTATCGAGTGAGTTAGCTGCAGACTGTGGTGGCGTGTCTCTCCCATCTAAAATAGCATGTAGATAATTTTTTTTTATCCCATGGTCGCCAATTAATTTAATTAAAGCAGCAATTTGATTATCGCGTGAGTGCACTCCGCCAGGAGAAGTAAGGCCGAGAATGTGAATGGCGCTGTGATATTTTTTAGCTAAAGCAATTGCCTCTAAGAAAACGGGGTTGCGCTTAAAGCTCCCATCATGAATAGCTTGATCAATGCGCGTTAAATCTTGAGGTACTTTACGTCCAGCGCCAATATGTAAATGGCCGACCTCAGAATTGCCCATTTGACCGGCAGGTAAGCCCACGGCCTCACCAGAAGCTTGCAATAAAATATGCGGGTGTTGGGCAAAAAGTGCATCAAATGTGGGTGTGGCGATATTGCGAATAGGATTGTGTTTTGATTCAGCGCGTTCGCCCCAACCATCTAAAATGATGAGGCACAATGGTGTGTGTTTCATGTTCATGCAGCCATCCTACCTGACTCGCTGCCGCGCAGCAACGCGATCTAAAATGAAACCGACGCATAAAGTTAGCAGCGCAATAGCGGCGAAAAACCACATCAATGGATGAAATAAATGCTGCAGGTGGCTAGACCAAGCGATGCCATCAACGTCAATTCGATCACCGAGATAGGATGAAATTAAACTGGCGACACCCAAAGAAGAAACCCAAGCGCCCGTGGCGATGCCTCGAATATCACTTGCGGATAAGGCACGCGGTAGATTGTATCCCTCTGGTCCAATAAAAACCTCAGCAAGGGCCAGCAGGCCAATGTAGATGATGAACAAATACAATGGCAGGGTGTTGGCACTTAAAAAATGAGCGTGATGCGACATTATAAAACAAGCGAAAGTTAAGATGATAAATGCTAAACCAAATAAGATGGAGGTAGGCACCTTGAGTTTGTAATTGTCTTGCAATGCTTTGAAAGCGAGTGCGAGCAGTGGGCTGCCAAAAATAATTACGGCGCTATCAATAATTTCTATCCATTGGGGTGCAATGGGTAAGGTGCCGATCATCAAATTGGCATGCTGCTCCATTACATCTAAAATGGTTTCTGGTGTCATTAAATATAAACTCCAAAAGCAAATCGACAACAACATATAAAACAATAAAATGCTAATCAATTTAGTATGACCACGTCTAACCGCAATACTGAATAACGCAATAATGCCTATACACGATGTGGCTAATAAATAGCGACGGTCAAGTGCTAAGAAATGCAGCAGAATTAAAATAGCAATGGTTAGAGTAATAATGATTAACAACATTAATAAAAAAGGCCAGCGGTGCGGGTGGGTGGGCTTATGGGTAACAGTTAAATAGCGCGCAAACAGCACGATTGAGAGCAGCGGCATACATGACATAATGATAAATAAGGCTGAATAGTTATGGAATAAGCCAAATAAACCGGATAAAAATGAGCCTAACAAAAAGCCAATATTCATGCCCACATAATTCCACAGCATAGCGCGGCGCTGAAATTGCGAGTCTGCTCCGGTGAGTTCATTTACAAAAAAGACAATGCTAACCGTGCTGACCATGGTGCCCATTAAAAATAACGCTAAACCTAAATTCAAATTTGCATGGGAGTGAAAAGCAAAAATCCAATCCGCAATACATTGAGCGGCCATGCCGCAATAAAACATTTTTTTAAAATCAATATAACGATTGCCAATAAAACCAGCGAGCAGTGGCAAGGTGTAATTTAATGCTAAAAAACTGGCTACCAAATTAGTGGCTTTGGTTTCGGATAAGGAGAAACTGCTGGAAAGGTATAAGGCGAGCGAAGTAAACATCACGCTAAAACACAGCGAGGTGGTGATGCGTACCATAAATAAAGTGAGTAAATCTTTTTGCATGAGTTGCATTTGTTTTCCTAGTTTGAAATGGCTGTTAGTTATTTCGTGCACGTTCCTAGATTATATAATTGACTATTTTATATCATTTCTATCATGGGACGATATTTTTTAATAGCACTGATACATGGATCACCACGCTCGATGACTCGCTCGTGATGACAGAAAAAGAATTGTACGTGCTCGTGACGGTGGAAAAAAATCTTGTCATGGCGAGCGAGGAACGAGCGTCGCCATCCATACGCCGATGTTTTTTTGTAGCACTGATAAATGGATTGTTACGCTTGCTGCGTGCGCTCACCATGCCAGAAAAGAAGTTTTACTGGCACTTTTATTAGGATCGTTTAAGCTATGCAGCAATATGATTAAATCTTTGCGCGTTATCTTTAGCTTATTATTGGTGCTATTGCTGGCGGCTTGCGCGGGCGTGCCACCTAATATTCAAATTCCTAAAATGCCACCGCCGCCACCACAACTTGTGAGCCGTCCGCGCGTAGTGTTGGTGTTGGGTAGCGGTGGCGCGCGTGGATACGCGCATTTGGGTGTGTTTCAAGTATTAAAAAAAGCTGGTGTGCCAATTGATTTAATTGTGGGTGTGAGTGCAGGCAGTATTTTTGGGGCCGTTTATTCTGATAATAACTCGTTTGCCAAAACCTATCGCATCATGATGTCAGCCAATTTTTGGGATTTTGCGGATGTGAACAATGTGCCGCACACCTCTGGTTTTGTGCGTGGTTATCATCTGGAACGTTTTTTATTGCACAACATGCGTGCACGTCAATTTAAACAGTTGAAAAATAAATTGGTGGTGGCAACCACCAATTTAAGTTCGGGTGAAACGTATTTAGTGCAAAGTGGGCCTATCGCCCCTGCTATTTTGGCTTCTGCGGCGTTACCAGGCTTAGTTGATCCAGTGCATTTGTATCATCAGGTATTGGTGGATGGCGGGGTGGCGCAACCGGTGCCGGTAGAAGTGGCGCAACACTTTCATCCTCAAGTTATTATTGCGGTGAATATTTCGCAACAATTGAGTCCAAGGATTCCATGGTTTTCATACAGTATTTATTCACGCGCTTACGATATCATTTGGAAGCGATTGTCAGAAGAAAATGAACGTGGTGCCAGTGTGGTGATTCGACCACAGGTTGGTGATTTGAGCACGTTTGATTTACAAGATAAACATTGGTTGTATCAGCAAGGCCGCGTCGCAGCACTTAAAGCGCTGCCGCAGATATTGCGGTTATTAAAACAACATCACATTAAACGTTATTCACCACCTATAAGAATGAAATCATGACACAAAGCAAACCTTTTGGTTTTTGGGATTCACCTATTACGGCTGATATTGTGGCTAACAGTGCGGATTCTGTAAGCCAACTTCACTATCTAAATGACAATTTATATTGGATTTTGCAACGCGCTAGTGAAAAAGGTCGGCGCACGCTAATGTGTAAAAATAAAAAAGGTGAAGTGACAGAGTGCTTGCCAAAATCGGTTGCTGCGCGCTCGCGGGTGCACGAATATGGTGGTGGTGATTACACGGTTGGTCATAATGCAATTTACTTTGTGAACGATGAGGATCAGGCAATTTATGCCGTGTGCGATTTTAATGTTAAACGTTTAACGCCCTTGGCTGAAAAAAAACGCGCGCTTCGCTTCGGCGATTTGTGTTTATCAGCAGACGAAAAGTATCTGTTAGCCGTGTGTGAACGTCACGACGAAACACAAGTTATTAATGAATTAATTTGTGTGTCATTAGATGATGATGTTCCAACCATCACTATTTTGCATTCACAGGCGGATTTTTACATGGCGCCTGCAATTTCACCTAACGGCAAAAAAATAGCTTGGGTGCAATGGAATTTACCGCAGATGTCGTGGAATGGCAGCGAGTTATGGTTGGCGGATTTTAGCAACGGTAAAATAAACAATCCGCATCGTATTGCAGGCAATGAAAATGAATCGGTTTATCAACCACGTTTTAGTCCCAGTAACAAATTGTTTTATATTTCGGATAAAAGCGGGTGGTGGAATGTGTATTGTGACGGTAACAATATCGCGCCGATGCAGGCAGATTGTGCCTATCCTGCTTGGATATTGGGAACCAAAACCTATGATTTTATAGATGACAACCGCATTGTGGTGATAGCCACGCACTTGGCACAGCAAAAAATCATGGTGGTTGAACACGACAACGTGCAATCTATTGTTAGCGGTTTTAATTCTATTGAGCCGTATTTAGCTGTAGCGTCAAACGCCATATTTTGTATTGCCAGTAATAGCGCCACCGCTCCGGCGATTATTGAATTTAACAGCCAACAAGCCATATTTGAAAAAGAGCCAAGTAAAATTACCAGCGAATTTTTTTCACAACCGCGTGCCATTACCTTTGCCACCACGCAAAACGAAATAGCTCACGCGTTTTATTATCCGCCGCTTAACCCCAATTTTTACGCGCCAAAAAATACTTTGCCACCGTTAATTGTTACTAGCCACGGTGGACCCACATCGTCAACGACGACGGCGTTGAATTACACCATACAGTTTTGGACTTCACACGGCTTTGCAGTGATAGATGTAAATTATCGTGGCAGCACCGGTTATGGACGTGCCTATCGCGATAAATTAATGCGGCAATGGGGTAAAATTGATGTAGAAGATTGCATTCAAGCAACGCAATATTGCGTGCAACAAAAATTGTGTGACGCAAACAATATTTTTATTCGGGGTAAAAGTTCCAGTGGGCTAACCGTATTATTGTGTTTAGAACAAAGT
>JBGTHB010000183.1:0-17730 GCA_041746415.1 Coxiellaceae bacterium
AATATTAATGAGAAGTGGACCAATAAAAATTTAGAACCCACGATATTAATACCGACCATGACTTGGGCGGTAAATAAGGCAATGTAGGCAGCAGGTGATGTTTTCATGTTATGAGGAACTATAGTATAGAATGCGTGCTACAAACACATCGGCTAGGTTAAATGGGCACAGCAAAACATAGGCCAGCTTTTTAATCCAGCGGTGCGCTTGGTACCTGTTTTAATTCTTGAATATAGGCTTGTGTTTCGCTAGCGTGCAAGCGAAAGCGGCAAGCTAAGAAAATCGTTATGAGACAGTTGACGGCTAGAATTGACATAGCCCAACCATTACTAATTAAATTACGGCCGCCACCAAAATCACCAAAATAAGACACAACGATTAACACACTAAAATAGGGCCAGATCCAAGCTGACTCAAGTAAATTCAAATTGGTTAGCTCAGTTTTATTGCTCATGCTGCGATGCACAAACAACACTACCAAGCCCATGACTAAGGCAATGGACAGTTTGAATAAAATTGCCCAGCCACACCAATAAATAAGTAAGGTGCAAAAATAAAAAGCGATACTTGACCACACGTTTCCTAGCGGTAATTTGAAAGGGCGGTGCAATTCTTTGGCTTGGGCGCGTAAGGTGATTAAGCAAATAGGACCCACCGCATAGGTAACTGCCATGATAGAAGCTAAAAAACTTACCATCGAGTTCCAGCCAGGTAACGGCAAAAACATCAGCATGCCTAAAACAAAATTCACCCCAATGGCAAACATTGGGCTGCCGTCTTTGGTTACTGACATAAAAATTTTTGGCAGCTGTTGATTTTTGCTCATGCCGAATAAAGAGCGCGACGCACTGCTGACATAAATCAACCCAGAAGCCATAGGAGCAATAATAGCGCCAGCATAAAGTAAGGGCATAAGATAAGTAAGATGATCATTCATCACCACAGATGCTAGGGGACTGTTCGCCCCTTTTAAGCTCAGTTGTTGCCAGCCGTGCAGTAAGTTA
The DNA here is from genome assembly GCA_041746415.1 of Coxiellaceae bacterium. Classification (GTDB taxonomy): domain Bacteria; phylum Pseudomonadota; class Gammaproteobacteria; order Coxiellales; family Coxiellaceae; genus JBGTHB01. Next base: position 1,005 of record JBGTHB010000183.1, read on the forward strand.
TGTGGGTTCAAAGAAGAAAGCAAACTAAATTGCAGCATTAAATAAAGCAGCATGGATACTAATATGGAGCCAATCACCGCGACAGGCAAGGCGATATGAGGGCGTTTGGCTTCGCCAGCTAATTCACACGCTTGTTTAAAACCATTGAAAGCAAAAACAATACCGCCAGTCGTGATAGCGGCAATCACGCCATGCCAGCCCATGGGCATAAAAGTGGAACCACCCGCATGAATGACGCGGTGCCAGGTAAAGAATTCACTTAAGATGATCACGCCGATGATGATTGGAATTGCAATTTTAAAAACAGTTAATACGCTATTCGCTTGCATGAGCCAGCGCAATGAAAAAACATTGAGGGCGCTGGCAAACAACATAATAACGAAAGCCAGAGCATACCCGTGACTTGCTAGCGCACCATCTTGATGCAATAAGCTAGGAAAAAAATAACTTAAATATTGCAGCACTGCTTGTGTTTCAGTTGGGGGGAGAGAAGCGTATGAAAGCCATATCATCCATGAAAAAAAGAAACTCACTAATGTGCCATGGGTGTAATGGGGGATACGGGTGCTCGAACCTGTGATAGGCAACATCGAACTGAGTTCAGCGAACACGAAGGCGATGACCACCATCATAGCGCCGCCGATCAGCCACGAAATTAAACTAGCTGGGCCAGCTAGCATGGAGGTGTAATAAGCCGCGAATAACCATCCAGAACCGATAATAGCGCTAATAGAACTAAATAAAAGCGCAAAAATAGATATTTGTCGTTGCATATCAACTATTCTGTCAGTTTTTGCTTGGCTTGTCATGGTTGTATTTTAAAAAATGCTTTGCAAAGGCACTGAGCACTTTGCACAAATTTCATTGCATAGCGGGTGCGTCAAAAAAAATTTCGCATCTGTATTAGCCGCGGGTATAATCGAACGCTATGACAAACAACACTCTTATTTTAGTTGATGGTTCTTCGTATTTATTTCGCGCTTATTATGCCTTGCCAGCGTTAACAAATTCAAAAGGTAAACCAACTGGTGCAATTTATGGCGTGATCAGTATGCTGCGTAAATTGTTAAGTGATTACGCTTCGCCCCACGTGGCTGTGGTGTTTGATCCGAAAGGCAAAACATTTCGGCATGAACTGTATCAAGCTTACAAAGCGAATCGTGCTGTGATGCCAGATGAGTTGGCGCAGCAAATTGCGCCGTTGCATGAAATTATCAAAGCGATGGGATTGCCGCTGATCATTGAGCCAGGCATTGAAGCCGATGATGTTATTGGTACATTAACTAAGCGGGCTACAAAAAATGGCATGAAGGTGTTAATTTCAACCGGCGATAAAGACATCGCCCAATTAGTTGATGCTAACGTAACGCTTATTAATACCATGACAAATGTATTAATGGATTCACAAGGCGTGGTAGAAAAATTTGGGGTAAAGCCAGATCAAATCATTGATTATTTAGCATTGATTGGTGATACCTCCGATAACGTTCCTGGTGTGCCAAAAGTGGGGCCAAAAACAGCAGTAAAATGGTTAACGCAATATCATTCCATTCAAAATATTGTGCAGCATGCAACAGAGATAGGCGGTAAAGTTGGCGAAAATTTACGAGAATTTATTCCTCAGTTACCGCTGTCAGTTGAGTTGGTGACAATTAAAACGGATATAGCGTTGACGCAGTCTGAGGAATCATTGTGCTTAAAGCAACCCGATCACGCACAACTGCAGTACTGGTTTGCTGAGTTGGAATTTAAAAAATGGTTAGCAGATGTTTCAGACGCACAAAATCAGCCCGTGTCTGTGGCAATAACGCCAACAACAAAAACCGCAAGTCATTCTCATTATGACGTTATTTTAGATCAAGATTCGTGGCGCAAGTGGCAGCGTATTTTACAACAAGCCACTACCTTTGCCTTTGATACGGAAACAACCAGCATCGAAGCCATGCAAGCACGTTTAGTCGGCTTATCTTTTGCGGTAGAAAATAAAGCGGCGTATGTACCATTACGTCACGATTACGCTGGTGCGCCAACGCAATTGACGGCCGCTGCATTTTTAAAAGAATTAGCACCATTTTTGCAGGACCCACAAAAAACAGTGGTGGGACAAAATCTCAAATACGATATTGAAGTAATGCGCCACGAAGGTGTGGAAATTAGCGCATCATTGCGTGATACGTTGCTTGAATCTTATGTTATCAATTCAACCGCGTCACGGCATAGTTTAGATGCATTGGCAAAAAATTATTTAGATAAAGATACCGTTACTTTTGAAGCGATTGCGGGAAAAGGAACAAAGCAATTAACGTTTAATGAAATTGCGATTGAAACAGCAGCGCATTACGCCGCAGAAGACGCCGATGTAGCACTGCAACTGGATCGCGTTTTGTATCCGCAAATAACGGCAGTAACAGCGTATCAAAAAGTATTTAGTGAAATTGAAATGCCGCTTATGCCAATTTTGGCGCGTATGGAATATCGTGGCGTGTTGATTGATGCAGCACTACTGGAAAAGCAAAGCCAAACGCTAGCGCACGCTATTGCTGAATACGAACAAAAAGCGTATGCACTGGCAGGTGAGCAATTTAATTTAAGTTCACCTAAACAGTTGCAAGAAATTTTATATGACAAAATGAAAATCCCCGTGTTGAAAAAAACACCGGGCGGGCAACCTTCTACAGCTGAGCCTGTGCTGCAAGATTTGTCGCATGACTATGAATTGCCCGCGGTAATTTTGCATTACCGTTCATTGGCGAAACTAAAATCAACTTACACCGATAAATTGCCGCAGCAAATTAATGCTAAGACAGGACGCGTTCATACTTCTTATAATCAAGCAGTGACCTCAACAGGCCGTTTGTCATCAAATAATCCTAATTTGCAAAACATTCCAATTCGTACTCAAGAAGGACGTCGCATTCGCGAAGCATTTATTGCACCAGCGGGATTTAAAATTGTTGCGGCTGATTATTCGCAAGTTGAATTACGTATTGTGGCGCATATTTCTCAAGACCCGGGGTTGTTAAATGCCTTCAAACACAATCAAGATGTGCATGCTGCCACAGCGAGTGAAGTATTTGGCATTGCTTTGGATAAAGTGACAGCAGAGCACCGCCGTGCAGCAAAAGCCATTAATTTTGGTTTGCTGTATGGGATGTCAGCTTTTGGCTTAGCAAAGCAATTGGGTATCGGCCGCAATGAAGCGCAGCAACATATGGATGTGTATTTTAAAAAATATCCCAAGGTGCACGCTTATATGGAGCAAGCGCGTCAACTCGCGTGCGCACAAGGCTATGTTGAAACATTGTTTGGTCGGCGGTTGTATATTCCGCTGATTCAATCTAAAAATCGCATGCAAAAAATGGCAGCGGAGCGTGCAGCCATTAATGCGCCGATGCAGGGCACAGCAGCGGACATTATCAAAATTGCGATGATTAATGTCGACCGTTGGTTGCGCGAAGAAAAAATAGCCGCGCATATGGTGATGCAGGTACACGATGAATTAATTTTTGAAGTTGACGAAAATGCACTGCAGACGGTAGTGGCAAGCGTTAAACAACTTATGCAAAACGCGGTTGAACTGTCTGTGCCATTGATTGTGGATGTTGGCATTGGTGATAACTGGGGCGCGGCCCATTGAGGGCTGACTATTCCGGGATCCATACCGCTTTGGTCTTGACTATTCCGGGATCCGTGCCATAATGGCCAGATGAAAAGATATCTGGAATCCTTAGTTAAGAAAGATTTACCCACTAAAATCGTATTAATGAGCGGTCCAAGGCAATGTGGGAAAACGACGGTTTCAAAACAGCTGACTGCCTCTTATGATTACCTTAATTTTGATGCGGCAGAAGACCGTCAGATCATGCAAGATAAGGCTTGGGACCGAAATAAGACCCTGATAATTTTTGATGAATTACACAAGTTGCCAAATTGGAAGCAATGGTTAAAAGGTGTTTACGACACAGAGGGGATCCCGCCACAACTTTTAGTAACCGGCAGCGCTAAACTGGATACGTATCGTAAAATGGGTGATTCACTTGCTGGGCGTTTTTTTCAGTTTCGTTTGCACACGGTTGATTTAAAAGAAGCGCTGCGTTATTGGCAGGATGATCCTGAAATTGTTTTTGAGCGTTTAATGCACTGTTCTGGCTTTCCCGAGCCATTCTTAAAAGGCAGTGAGACTTATTATAAGCGTTGGCAGCGCAGTCATTTAGATATTATCTTGCGGCAGGATTTGTTGGATCTATATGCTGTACAAGATATTAAATCCATAGAGATTTTGGTTCACTTGCTTAAAAAGCAAGTCGGTAGCAGCCTCTCTTACGCTAATCTTGCAAACGATTTACAAAAAGATGAGACCACAATTAAGCGTTGGTTGCAGTTATTGGAAAATTTGTATGTTATTTACCGTGTTACACCATTTCATAAGAACATTGCACGCTCATTGTTGAAAGCGCCAAAATATTATTTTTATGATCACATGCAAGCAAATCCTGAGGGTGGAGCACGTTTAGAAAATGCGGTGGCGAATGCTATTTTAAAGGAACTGAATTATTTAGAGGATGTTCAAGGAAAAAATACACAGCTTTATTACCTGAGAACAAAAGAAGGCAGTGAAATTGATTTTTTAATTGAAATTGATGGTGTTCCCGTTTGCCTGCTTGAAGTAAAAACGCAAGATGATTCACCAGCAAAGGCGTTTAGCCATTTCAGTGCTTTTTTGCCTAAGGCTAAAAAATTGCAGTTAGTTTTAAAGCTGAAACGTGCTAAAACATACGATAATGGATTACAAATTCAACCACTGGTTAAATGGCTAAGCACATTGGCTTTTTAACCGCATGGTTTATTAATAGGATTGAATATGAATGGATTGTTTGCTCGACAAAAACTGTGGTTATTAGGTGTTGCCATGTTGGTTGGTGTGGGCGGCATTTTGTATGGTTATGATATTGGTGTGATTTCAGGTGCAATGTTGTTTTTTCGCCACAGCATTCCAATGACAGACACGCAAGCCGGCATTATTGTCGGTGCTGTTTTAGCAGGAGGATTAATTGGCACGTTAATCACCGGTCCTTTAGCGGATCGCTTTGGGCGACGCATGATGATTGCCGCTGCTAGTATTATTTTTATTGGTGGTGTCATGTGTATTTTACTGGCGCATTCATTTGTCACTATGTTGTGTGCGCGCTTGTTATTGGGTGTGGGCGTTGGAGTGGTGGCAGTTGCGGTGCCGTTGTATGTCACTGAAATGGTGCCAAAAGAAAGTCGTGGCCTTTATGTGACTTTTTTCCAGCTATTTTTAACTTTCGGGATAGTGCTTGCTTATTTAATTGATTTGCACTTTACCGCTACCGGTAATTGGCGTGCGATGTTTGGTGTGGTATTAGTGCCGGCCATCATTTTATTGATCGGAGTGATAAATTTACCTGAGTCACCACGCTGGCTGATTGCACAAGGTAAATTAGCAAAGGCGCGTTATGTTTTAGGTCGAACGCGCTCAAAATCACGGGCAGAGTTGGATCTGCATGTTATTTACGAAAGCATTAAATTAACCGATGGCACTTGGCGCGAGTTGTTTTCAAAAAAACTGTCGTTACCCTTATCTATAGGGGTGTTGATTGCGATTTTAAATCAATGGACAGGTATTAATTCTTTCTTGCAATACGCCCCTGATATTTTAAAACAAGCAGGTTTGGGTTCTAATTTTGCCTCCATGATGGGCTCCGTTGGTATTGGCGGAGTTAATTTTCTGTGTACTTTAGTAGCGCTATTGTTGATTGATCGAATTGGTCGTAAGCCGTTGCTCATTATTGGCACCCTTGGTATTTTTACCGCAGAAATCTATCTAGGCATTATTAGTAAACTGTCATTGCCAGCGGTGACGATAGGATGGTTGTCTTTGGGTGGATTGCTGGGGTTTATTATCTTTTATGCTATTGGGCCGGGCGTAGTGGTGTGGCTGGCAATTTCAGAATTATTACCCACGCGGGTGCGGGGTAAAGCTATGGCGTTGTGTTTGTTTTTTAATTCTTTAGCGGGCACAGCTTTGGCGAGTTTTTTCTTAGATTTACGCGATGTGTTTGGTATGACGGGTCTATATTGGTTGTGCGCCGCAGCCAGTTGCTGTTATTTTTTGGTAACATTATATCTTTTGCCGGAAACAAAAGCGCGCTCATTGGAAGATATACAGCGTTACTTTCGTAACCAACATGCACAAGAGCAACCCACTACGCCTATCGCTACCAAAGATTTCCCTTTCTAGCTAACAAACGGAAGCCATGGCGACATTGGCCTTTTTCTTGCGAGCGGCGGAGCGAATAAAATGGTCGTTTTTCTGCAAATTCAGTTAAATATATGCTATATATCATACTATGTAACTGTTTCACACGGAGGTGTGCATGAGGAGAATCTGGCAAAGGATTTTGCTGAGCTTGCTTTTAATCGGCAGCGTTGTTGCCAGCGCCGCTAGCGATCAAACTAGTGCACCCGGTTTAGAGACCGTTTACCATCTTGCTAAACACAATAAACTTTCCCCGCGTTCAGTGAGCGAAGAATTTTTTGCCGTGTTAGCGGCGCAACGATTAAAAGAAGTTGCCCAGGCGCAATTTGAATTAACCAAAATAGATTTAACCCAGTCAGAAGATAATGTGGGTTTGTTTCATCATATGAATAATGGTTTGCGTGAGCAGTTGCAAGGCAGAATTGATATCGCCGAAGCGGCTTACTTTGCAGCACAACAAGAATGGCAAATACAGTTGTCGCAGCTCAATCAGATACTCAATGCAGGGTTTGGTCAGTTGCGCACACCCGATGTCAACTTTTTAGTCCAAGGGCGCAATAGTGAGGCACAAGAAGTATTACAGTTACGTCAACAGCTTTTGGATCAGAAACGCAACTTGCAATTGTACCGTGCAGCGTTTGATCGGGCCAATGTTTCAGTTGAAGCCGTGATCGCACAAGAACAAAAGCTGCGCCAATTACAAACTCAATATTGGAGTAAGGTGAGAGTGTATTTTACTGATGTAATTAAAAATGCGCCCGGTTTTACATCGCATCAAGCGCAGTTGCTTGATCAAGACTTATATAATCCAGTTTTGGCACAGCAGCGCTTAAATTTAGTTAAAAAACCCAATAACCCAGCAGCTATTAAAAAACACACAGCAGCGATTATAAAAAAAGAAACTAGAACAGCAGCGTTGAAGCCTAAAAACACAGCGCCGGTAGTGGCGCAAATTGAGTTGCCACAGCCACTACAAACACGGGCTTGGCATAAGCAAGTGCCGGTTGCAGTAAAATCGCAGCCGCAGCATAAAAAAGTGGTGGCGAAACCAAAACCTATCATTCACCATCAACATAATAAAGTTGCTGCCAAAAAACCACAACCCGCACATCAATTAGTGGCGCATAAATCAAAAGCATTGACATCCCACACCATTTTTTCGCGCTTGCATTTTTATATTTTACCTTCTCCACGCGTAACCATGAAATTACCGGATCCAATATCGACAACATTACAGTATGTTTCATGAAAAAAACGGTGCCATTGTGGAATATTCTTTTTCAATTAAAGCGCGTTTTTTTTTACACGCTATTTTTTAGTTTACTCATTAACTTGCTCACTCTGACTGTACCCATTTACATGTTGCAACTTTTTGATCGTGTGTTAGCTGGTCACAGTACAGAAACATTGTTTTATTTAACCTTGATTGCTTTATTTGCTTTGACTTTATTAGCCGTAATTGATGGTGTGCGTCATCGCTTGGCATGGATGAGTGGGCGATGGTTTGAGAATACCTGTCTGCCATCAATGTTAACGCGCACGTTACATGATATTCAGCCAGGGCGTCGTTACAGTGCTCAATCATTGCAAGATGTGAATTTTGTGCGTCAGTATATAAGCCAAGGCTCTATTTTTATTTTATTAGATGTGTTGTGGCTACCTCTTTTTTTATTAGTAGTGTTTTTAATTACACCAGCCTTGGGTGTGCTCGCCTGCATTGCTGCCGTTGCATTAATCTGCTTAGCTTGGTTGCATGAGCGATTAACGCGCGTGTCGTTGAGTGATTCAGGCCAGGAATTTTTAACGGCTAAATTTTTTTTAGACGCTGTGGTGCAACAACGTGAAATGTTGGCAGGTAGTTATCGCGCCAATACGATAAGTACTACGGTGTTACAACAACTGCAATCTGCCCAAACCACGCAACAACCAGCAAATAAAACAGCAGATGTAATGCAAAGCTTGGCGCGTTATTTGCGCATGGTTACGCAAGTGTTGATGTTGGGATTAGGAGCGTATTTTGTGATTCATAATACGCTAACGCCGGGAGCGATGATTGCCGCTTCTATTATTGGTGCAAAAGCGTTAATGCCATTAGAGCAGTTAACCAAAGTGTGGCGTCAAACTTTAACGGCCATAACTGCGTTTAAACGTTTAGGACAATTTAGCCAACAAGCGTCAGCTGAGTTGGCAGTGCAATGTGTTACCGCACCTTTTGCCATTAAAATTGAAAGCGCCAGTTGTGTTAGTGAACTCGATCAGCGCATTATTTTGCAAGATATCAATTTGACGCTGGAAAAAGGTGAGTTGTTAGCGGTGGTTGGTCCAAGCGGCAGCGGTAAAAGCAGTTTATTACGCTTAATAACTGGTTTATTGCCACCACAAACAGGGCGGGTGCAAGTGGTGACCCAACGAGTGGGCTACTTGCCGCAAGACACCGCTCTTTTGCCAGGCACTGTTTATGAGAATATTACGTGTTTTACTGCGGTTGATCTCAAGCAAGTTCAGTTAGCAACACAGTTATTAGGTGTGCACGCGATGATTGAACAAATGCCGCAAGGTTATCAAACTCGGGTGGAGTCAATAGGATTATCGAAAGGACAATTGCGTTTGATTTGTTTAGCCCGTACTTTTTTACAACTGCCAGATATAATTTTACTGGATGAACCAGAAGCCTTTTTAGATTCGCATGGCGATGGGGGATTGCGGCATGCAATCACAACAGCAAAACGTGCTCAACATACGGTGGTGTTAGTAACACAACGTCCGAGTTTGATTGAAAATGCCGATCGAATTTTAGTAATGCACCATGGCAATATTAAAAATTTAGGCACGCCGCAAGAAGTGTTGCCGTATTTGCGGGTTGGTGACAGCCAAGCTGAAAAAAAATAAGTAACAGCACAACTACATGGACGCCGATAACGATTTCAACCCATAAGGTATGGGATTAGCGATGGATAAAGAATTAAAAAAAATATTAAATGTTTCTCGTCTAGGCTTAATTATTTTTGCCGTGTTTGTGGCGGTGTTTATCATATGGGCTTGTTTAGCCCCACTTGAAAGTGCCGCTATTGCGCCGGGTAAAGTGGTTGTTGCAGGTCAGCGGCGTAGTATTCAACATTTAGAAGGCGGTATTATCCGTAAGATTTTTGTTAAAGACGGCCAGCATGTGACGAAAAATCAAGTGCTAATCCAATTAGAAAATCTCCCCACTAAAACTCATCACACTATTTTAAACCAACAACTTTACGAGTTAATGGCTCAGCAAGTGCGTTTGAGTGCACAAATTCAGGGTAAAAAGGAGCTTGTCTATGATAAAAACATGCACCAACACGTGCCCGAGTTTATTTTGCGTAACCAACAAGCTGTTTTTTCGTCTGAGAATATAGCGTTAAATGGCCAATTGGCTATCTTGCAACACCGCCAATCACAATTAAATGAACAAATTGTCGGAAGTGAAACGGAGCTTGTGGCAGCGCAAAGACAATTGAGTTTAATTACTAAAGAATTACATGATATTGCCCCTTTGGCAAAACAACATTATATATCGCGTTCACAAGTGCTGGCGTTTGAGCGTGAAAAAGCTCGGTTACAAGGATTAGTAGGCGAAAAAAGCGCGCATATCGCTACTTTAAAAGAAAAATTGGGTGAGGCAAAGTTACAACAAATTACGACGCAAGCTGAGCAAAATAAAAAGTGGATAAGTGAATTACGTGACACCGAACATAAATTAGCGCAACAAACAGAAAAAGAAAAAGCCGCAAAAGATATTTACAGCCGTACTACCATTCGCGCGCCACAAGCAGGCATTGTGGTGGGGTTGAATGTGCATACCGTAGGCGGAGTGATTAAGCCCGGTGAAGTGCTAATGCAGCTTGTGCCAAGTCAAGGCGCTTTAATTATTGAGGCAAAAATAAATCCTTTAGATATTGACGTGGTGCACAAAGGGTTAGTTGCAAAAGTGGTATTAACCGCATTGCAAAGCCGTTCCATGCCGACTTTGGAGGGCACGGTTGAAACGGTTTCTGCGGATGTGTTTACTGATACTCATAGCGAGAAAAGTTACTATAAAGCGGAAATAGTGATTAATAAAAATCAATTAAAGAAACTAAATAATGTCAGACTCTATCCAGGCATGCCGACGGAGGTGATGATCATTACCAGTCGGCTAACACCTTGGCAATATTTCACTCGTCCTATCGAAAGAAGTTTTGACCGCGCCTTTAGAGAGCAGTAACATGCTTTGCAAAAAGGTCACATTCAATGAATAATAATATTGATATTGTATGGCGTGGTCCCAACCAATTAGGCGAAGGGCCGATGTGGCATGCTAAAGAGCAAGCGTTATATTGGATTGATATTGCGGCGCACAAAATTCATCGTTTAGATTGGCAAACCAAACAACATCAAGCTTGGACAACGCCCGCTGTGATTGGCGCATTAGTCATTAATGAAAGTGGCGGGATGCTAGCTGCAATCGGTAATGAAGTGATGCAGGTTGATTTAGCAAAAAACAAATACGAATCCATTGGTGAAATTTTTCCTAAGCACAGAACAGATTTACGTGCTAACGACGGCAAATGCGATCGCGCAGGACGTTTCTGGATTGGCGTAGCGAATTTAGATCTCCACCATCCGCAAGGTGGTTTGTATTGTTTAGATAAAGGGAAATTAACACAACACGAAACAGGCATTACTATTTCAAATGGCTTGGGTTGGAGTCCAGACAATAAAATATTTTATTATACCGACGGATTAAAATACTGTGTTTATCAATATGATTTTGATTTAGCACAAGGCGAGATTTCCAATCGTCGTCCATTTATTCAATTAGAAAAATCACCGATTGAACCCGATGGCTTAACCGTCGATAGCGAAGGAAATATTTGGCAAGCACAATGGAACAGCCATAAAATTTTTTGCTATGCTCCTAATGGAAAGTTAATTACAACCATTCCAATGCCAGTGCAGCGTCCGACCAGCTGCATTTTTGGCGGTGAAGATTTGAAAACATTATTTGTCACTTCTTGTTCGCAAAGCATTGGTGAGAAAGATATATTGCCGTCACCTGCGGGAGCGGTTTTTGCACTTGAAATGCAGCTGCCAGGGTTGCTTGAGCCGACTTATCAGGATTAGGCATAAACGTTTCAACAAAACTGGGGGCATTGACATAGCTCGTCACATTATTCATATGAATAATGTGATCACTCCACTGTCACTGACTTGGCCAAGTTGCGCGGTTGATCCACATCGGTGCCTTTCAATACCGCGATGTGATACGACAATAATTGCAACGGGATAGTGTATAAAATGGGGGCCAACCAAGCAGCGATTTTTGGCACTTTGATCACGTGCACATTCCCTTCAGGTTGCCATTTAATAGCTTCATCGATAAATACAAACAATTCACCGCCGCGTGCTTGCACTTCTTGCATATTGGATTGCATTTTTTCCACTAAGTGATCATTGCATATCGTAACAATAACCGGCATATCTTTATCAACTAGCGCTAATGGCCCATGTTTTAATTCGCCAGCTGGGTACGCTTCAGCATGAATGTAGGAAATTTCTTTTAGCTTTAACGCGCCTTCTAGTGCGATGGGATAAAGCAAGCCGCGACCTAAAAATAACGAGTGTACTTTGTCTTTAAACGCCGTAGACCATTCGAGAATGGCTTTGTCATTTTCTAATATTTTTTCAACTGCGGCAGGTAATTTTTCAATATCAGCGGCTTTTAACTCCGTATTTTTGCTCAAACTTAACGTCAGTAATAATAGTGCCATTAATTGCGCGGTAAATGTTTTAGTTGCGGCTACACCCACTTCCGTTCCAGCTCGAGTTAAAAATCGCAAATCACTTTCACGCACTAATGTCGATTCAGCCACATTGCAAATGGCTAAGGTGGCTAAATAACCTTGTTCTTTCGCTAAGCGAAAAGCAGCTAATGTGTCCGCGGTTTCGCCCGATTGTGATAACGCAATAAATAACGTATTGGATTCAACAACAGAGTGTCGATAGCGATATTCACTCGCAATTTCAACATCGGTCTTGATCTTTGCCATTTCTTCTAACCAATATTTCGCCACTAAACCGGCATGAAAACTGGTGCCGCAGGCAATAATTTGAATGCGTTTTACTTGATTTAAAACCTTATCGGCATCCACACCAAACGTTTGCGGCAACACTTTATTATTCACTAAATAACCATTCAGTGTTTCAACCAATGTAGCGGGCTGCTCGAATATTTCTTTTAACATGAAATGGCGGAACTGGCCTTTATCCACGCCATTTGCAGCAATGTTTGCGGTGTGAATTTCGCGCGGTGTTTGGTTGCCATTTTTGTCAAAAATAGTGTGTTCATGAATAGTGAGGCGCGCCATGTCGCCTTCTTCTAAATAAATAAATTGTTTGGTTTCACTGATCAAAGCTAAAGGATCTGACGCAATAAAATGCTCATTATTACCAATACCAACTACTAACGGACTACCACGACGCACCGCGTATAACACATCAGGTTCATTAACTTGAATAATGCCCAGTGCAAATGCACCACGTAATTGTTTAACCGCACTTTGTATTGCTTCTAAAAAAGTAGTGGTTTGTTTGGCTTGCCAATGCAATAAATGCACGATTACTTCTGTATCGGTTTCAGTTTCAAATAAATAACCTTGCTGTTTGAGTGTGTCACGTAATTCGGCAAAGTTTTCGATAATACCGTTGTGCACCACCGCAATTTCGAATGAAGAGCAGTGTGGATGTGCGTTAATTTCGGAGGGTTTGCCGTGCGTTGCCCAGCGAGTGTGAGCAATACCCAGCGGCCCAGTAATGGGGTTTTTAGCGATCAGTTCCGCAAGCTTGGCCACTTTGCCTTTAACGCGGATGCGTTCAATTTGTTGATGCTCTGGATTGATCAGGGCAATGCCAGCGGAATCGTAGCCACGGTATTCTAAGCGTTTAAGTCCTTCTAATAGAATAGGAGTAACATTTCGTTGAGTAATCGCGCCGACTATTCCGCACATAGGACTTTTCCTTAATTCTTAAAAATTAACGCATTTTATACTATATCGCTTGCAAATGAGAATGCGAACTTGCGCTTGCGATGAGGGGTGGCTAATTAGAAATTCCACTTAATAGAGAGGTCTCCACGCCCAATTTAATAATAGTTTAACTATATTGTTCTATATTTGCGCGCATACGGGGAGAGCAGCAATGACACAGGCAAAAGTAACCATCAGCAACGAACAAAAAACTTTGTATTTTCAGGTGTTTTTAGCCCAAACGTTGTACGACCTTGGCAGTCATGAAGCTGCAGCGAAATTGGCTGCATTAAAAGAGGAAAAACAACACGCCGCGCCACCAGTCGCCGCACTATTAGAATTGCTGAGCACTAAAAACAATTGTTTTGTATTGCCCAAAGTGGAAAAAGCGCAACAGTATTTTGATTTCATGCAGAAGTTATTCATGCGCTCTAAAGAGTTGTCACAGGCACAAACGGCGCTTACTAAAGAAAGTAATGGTTGTTTGAGCGCGTTAATGAAGTGTTGTTTCTGGCGTTGTGCAACCGCAACGGACTATGGGCAAGCAAGAAGTAATTATGAAGCGCTGTTGACTGAAATACGTGTGACGTTAGCACAAGATAGAGCCAACGATAAAAATTTAGACACGTTTATATCGCAATGCCATCAAGCGGATACAAAAAGAATATTGGAAGCGCCTTTAAACGCCTTTTTGGAACGAAGATTGAAGCCTACCGTATCCATTGAGGAAGAATTGCAAAAAATGGCGCGGGGCCAAGATCGAGGTCACCGCCGAGAAGTAAGTTTACAGCAGGCGCAGTGGTTAGGGGCTTTGCCAGGCGGGGTGAATACGCTAGACGCGCATAACCCGGTTAGACCAGCGGTGGATTCGCCAGCATCACGCTCGCCACTCTCTTTGCGCGCTCGCGCTTCGAGCGAGTAGAAGAACTTTTTGCAGCTAACGGCATCACTCGGTATGATGGCCTTCAATTGACTGAAGGAGTTTTGCATGCCCACTCACACTACCGTTGACGATAAAACCTGCGCTAATGCCATTCGTTTTTTAGCGATGGATGCGGTGCAAGAAGCCAACTCCGGTCATCCGGGTATGCCAATGGGTATGGCCGATATTGCTGAAGTGTTGTGGCGTGAATTTTTGCGCGTCAATCCCAAAAACCCCAACTGGTTTAACCGCGATCGCTTTGTGTTATCCAATGGTCACGGTGCGATGTTGCAATACGCGTTGCTGCATTTAAGCGGCTTTGATTTATCAATTGATGATTTAAAAAATTTTCGCCAACTGCATTCCAAAACACCAGGCCATCCTGAATTACACGATACGCCCGGTGTCGAAACAACAACCGGACCACTCGGTCAAGGTTTAGCCAATGGCGTGGGCATGGCGATTGCTGAAAAAATAGTAGCGGCCGAATTTAATCGTGACAATTTTAATGTCGTTGATCATTTTACTTATGTCTTTGTTGGCGACGGTTGTTTAATGGAAGGGCTGTCACATGAAGTGTGTTCGTTGGCGGGCACATTAGGATTGGGAAAATTAATTGTTTTTTACGACGACAATAAAATTTCAATTGATGGTGAAGTAAAGGGTTGGTTTACTGACAACACCCCTGAGCGTTTTCGTGCTTATCACTGGCAAGTAATCGAAAACGTCGATGGTCATGACCGCACGCAAATTAAAAAAGCGATTATTGAAGCACAACAAAATTTAGAACGGCCGACATTAATTTGTTGTAAAACTCACATTGGTTTTGGTTCGCCAAATAAAATAGATACAGAAGCGGCACACGGTTCACCACTCGGCGAAGAAGAAATTGCGTTGACACGTCAAGCACTGAAGTGGCCGCACGCCGCGTTTGATATTCCCCAGGAAATTTACGATGCGTGGAATAAGCGCGACAAAGGTGAAGCGACCGAATTATTATGGAACGATTTGTTTGTTCACTATGAACAAAAATATCCAGAATTGGCGTTTGAATTATTGCGACGAATTCATAATGACTTACCGTTAGATTTTGTTAAAAAAACGCAGCAATTTATTTTAGATCAGCAACAAAATGCGAAAGATAATGCGACACGCAAGGATTCGCAAGCGTGGTTAAATCAATTTGCGCCACAACTGCCAGAATTAATTGGTGGTTCGGCCGATTTGTCAGGTTCAAATGGTACCTTATGGAAAGGTGCTCAAGTCATCAATAAAAATCATTTTAATGGGAATTACCTTCACTATGGCGTGCGTGAATTTGGCATGAGCGCGATTATGAATGGCATGCGTTTGCACGGTGCAATTATTCCATTTGGCGGCACCTTTTTAGTATTTTCAGATTACGCGCGTAACGCTATTCGCTTGTCGGCCATCATGCAGCAAAAAGTGATTTACGTTTTAACCCATGACTCAATTGGTTTGGGTGAAGATGGCCCGACGCATCAACCGATCGAACACGTCAGCATGTTGCGCCTTACGCCCAATTTAAATGTATGGCGGCCGTGTGATGCGGTGGAAACCGCAGTGGCGTGGCAGCAAGCGTTATTAACGAAGGGTCCGAGTTGTTTGTTGTTAACGCGGCAAAACATTGCGAAACAGCAGCGCGATGGGGAACAAATTAAAAATATACAAAAAGGCGGTTACGTTTTATTTGATGGCGGGGAACCTATTCAAGCCATTATTTTAGCAACCGGTTCAGAAGTTGAAATCGCGATTAACGCGGCTAAAAAACTCCAGCAACAAAATGTATTTGTGCGGGTGGTGTCGATGCCGTGCTGTGAGTTATTTAAAAAACAAGATAATGTGTATCGCGAAAGCGTGTTGCCAAAAAATGTAATTACGCGCATTGCCATTGAAGCAGGCAGTCCCGATTATTGGTATCAGTTTGTGGGTTTAAATGGAAAAGTAATCGGTATTGAACGCTTTGGCCTTTCAGCGCCGTATGAACAAATTTATAAAGAGTTTGGTTTGACAGCGGAAAAAATTATTGAAGCAGTGGGCTAGCCAAGCTTGCTGGAGTAGCGTTCTGCATGAGGTCTAATCAAAGTTGGTTTGTGATTAGGTGCTTATTTTTTTTTGCGATATGTTCGAAGTCTTTATCATGATGAATTAAAATAACTTTATGCTCGATAGCGGTTTGTGCAATTAAGCAGTCCAAGGTGCTACGAATTGTGATGCCCGATTTTTTACAATTAAAATAAATTTCAGCTGCCATTTTATAGCTGTTAAGTTTGTTCTTTAGGTAATAAATATCCAGGCTAGCTAAGTACTCTTGTAGCGTTTCAAATTCATTTTTGGTTTTAACGCCTTGCAACACTTCTTGATAAATTAGAGGAGTTATCCCATAAGGAAGGCGTTTTTCAAGGATGGTGTTAAACAACGCAAGATGAGATGCGCTTTTCCCCTTTAGGTAATCAATTAAAATCGAGG
>JBGTHB010000184.1:0-4092 GCA_041746415.1 Coxiellaceae bacterium
TTATTAGGCTTTGGAGTGGACCATAAACAACACGTATAACGTTTAAATTTTCCTAGTTTATTTAATTGTGCTTGCCTGTAAGCATGATTAACCATCTTTTCAGTCACTTCAAAAGTTAAGAGCTTAGAGAAATCGTCATTGATGCCTAGGAATGGCATGCAACGGCTTTCAAATTTATTTTGGAAATCAGTGTATTCAAAACTTTTATACCCATCCTCATTTATTTGTGGGAAGTTGCAACGTCCAACTTTAATTTCCGCTCCAGTCGGCAGCCCGTCCTTGTTTAAAGTGTAGTAGATACGCACTTTAAAACGCGTATCTATAGGGGTATGTCGTCGTCTTGTTGGAGAAGCAGAACGTGATCGTTGGGTGCTAAATAGTCTGACTGGTGAATTAGAGCGAGAATGTGGCTCTGCGGCACGAAGCGGTCTGGTGGGCGAATTAGAGCGAGATCTGGTGGGAAAGCTAGGAGACGAACCTTTCTCTTCTCTTATTCGGCGCGGGCTGAGTAATGCAGGTTGAGGTTGAGGTGGTTCAGGCTGTAAATCAAAATCCAATCTCAAGCCGTCATCGCTTTTTTCTTTATTTTCTTTTATTTCCGGTGTTACGGCTGCTTGTGGTTTTTGTTCCGTAGCAAAAAGACGAATTTGCTTTGCAAGTGTCGCTGCTGTTTCACGCGGTGGAGTGGTTGGCGGTGACGGTTGTGGAGAGGGTATTGGTGTATTCGCTTCTGAGCTGTCGCTAAAGGGGTCGGTTATTACTGGTTTTGCTATTGGTTTTACGCCAACTTTTTTAGTTCGTCTTTTCTTTGTTGGCGAAACAGATCTAGTTTTAGTTTTTTTAGTGGGTGACGGTGTTCTTCTCGTTGTAGCAACTGCAGATGAGCCTGCACCCCAACGTGGCTTGGTAGTGTCAGAGAGGCTTATTTTTTTCGATGACGATGTTGATTTAACCTTGCTCAATTTTTTTTTGGGCGTAGCTTTCTTTTTTGGCTGCTGCCCATCGTCGCTGCCGACAGGTGTGACGATGGGACTAGCAGTTTCAGTGGTGTCAGCAGGAGAGATTCCAGTAGGGTCAAGTGCTGAAGATGGTTTAGCAAACAAGTTACGAGCTTGTTTGGGCTTGTTTCGTTTTTGTTTTGCTTTGCCTGACATCAAATAGCCCCTTCGTTAATGTGTATGAAGTGGGCGTCCTAGCACTGTTTCAAAGTTTACCTGAGTTTTATATTTGTCGCTAATAAAGACACGGATTATTCAACTATCAATGAAGATGATCTGCAAATTGGTAAGAACGAGACAAGGTTGAACGTAACATTGACGAAAAAGCGCAATGTACATTGAGTACCTGAGCATTTTGAGGAGAATGTTACGTTCAAGATTGGCCGTTGGTGCCGATTACAACCCATAAGCTGAGGAGTTAAATTAAGCTGCTTCAAGGTTGGCATAACTGGCCACTAACCATTTAGTGCCATGGTTATCAAAATGGATTTGCAAACGTAAATGTTCACTGTGGCCTTCATAATTTAAAATCACACCAGCACCAAATTTTTTATGTTTGACGCGCATACCCAAGCGCCAGGGAGAATTGCTCGCTGATTTGTCTGGTGTAAAGTGCGATGTGGTTTTGGGTTGAACGTTATTATAAAGATAATGTTCTTTGGGGCGAGATATTTTTGATTTAGCGCGTTCCGACACCACCATCGCTTCAGGAATTTCACTGATAAAACGCGACGGCACATTATACGTTTCGCGACCGTGTAAACGCCGTGATTCAGCGTACGTTAACACTAGCCGTTCTTTAGCGCGTGTCATACCGACATAACATAAACGTCTTTCTTCCGCTAAACCGTTTGCTGCATCCAATGACATTTTGTGTGGGAATAATTCGTCTTCCATGCCGGCAATAATAACCAGCGGAAATTCCAAACCTTTGGCAGCATGCAATGTCATTAAATTAACGCTAGGGGTGTGATTGTCGGCTTGTTCTGTGCCCGTTTCTAATGCCACGTGCGCTAAAAATGCAGCCAGTGGTGGTAAATTTAATTCGTTTTCTTCCATGCGAAATGAGCTGGTTGCAGAAACCAATTCTTCTAAGTTCTCTACTTTGGCAACGCCTTTTTCGCTTTTATCCTGCTGGTAGTGATCGAACAAGGTGCTTTTTTCTAACACAGTTTGTGTTTGCTCGCCTAAAGTGAGATGGCTGGTATTTTCATCCAGCGCATTAATTAATTTCAAAAAATCGTTGAGCGAACTCATAGCCCGTGCCGGCAAATTTTGTTGTTCAATAACCATTTCAGCGGCTTGCCACATGGACAACCCCAGATCACGCGCACTTTCACGTAATTTTACCAAGGTTGTATTACCAATGCCGCGCGTAGGCATATTTACGATACGTTCAAACGCCGCATCGTCATGACGATTGGCAATTAAACGTAAATAACCTAAAGCATCTTTAATTTCAGCGCGTTCAAAAAAACGTAAGCCACCGTAAATGCGATACGGAATGCGCGCGTCAATAAATTGTTCTTCAAGAATGCGTGATTGGGCGTTGGAACGATATAATACCGCCACATCTGATGCTGCATAGCCTTCTTGCATAAAACGCTTGGTTGTTTCAGTAATGTAGTAGGCTTCATCGCGTTCATTAAAAGCAGCATAGAGTACGATTGGTTGGCCTTTGGCGCCGTCCGTCCAAAGTTTTTTACCTAGGCGATCGTCGTTGTTTTCGATAACGGCATTGGCGGCATCTAAAATGGTTTGAGTGGAACGGTAATTTTGTTCTAAGCGAATGACCATCACCTCTTCAAATTCTTGGGCAAAACAATGAATGTTTTCTACGCGTGCGCCACGCCAACTGTAAATGGACTGATCGTCGTCTCCCACGGCAATAATATAATTACTGGGACATTTAAATTGTTTGAGTAGTGCTAATTGCAACCGATTGGTGTCTTGAAACTCGTCAATTAAAAGATGTTGAAAACGTTGTTGATAATGTGTGCGCAGTTCTTGGTTGTCACGTAACGTTTCATAAACACGCAATAATAATTCGGTAAAATCCACCAAGCCACTGCGTTGACACAGTTGTTCGTAAGCGTGATAAATTTTCACCATGGTTTCAGTAAAATAACTGTGATCCGTATTATGCACGGCTTGCGAGCGGCGCATATCTTCTTTTTGTTTGTTGATAAACCATTGCGCTTGTTTGGGTGGCCAACGGGTATCATCAATATTTAAGCTTTTCATAATGCGCTTGATTAAACGCTGCTGATCGTCGCTATCGAGAATTTGAAAGCCTGCTACTAAATTAGCGGCCTCATGATGCGTGCGCAAAAAACG
This sequence comes from Coxiellaceae bacterium, assembly GCA_041746415.1. GTDB lineage: Bacteria > Pseudomonadota > Gammaproteobacteria > Coxiellales > Coxiellaceae > JBGTHB01. Next base: position 3,336 of record JBGTHB010000184.1, read on the forward strand.
ATGACACAAACCGTGAAAAGTGCCTACCCACATGCGATTTAATTGCATATCGAGTAAATTTTCCAAACGTGCGCGCATTTCATAAGCAGCTTTATTGGTGAATGTTACCGCCATAATCGCAAAAGGCGAAATATGGTGATGATGAATGAGATGCGCAATGCGTTGCGTTAAAACACTGGTTTTACCGCTGCCGGCACCCGCTAAAATCAGCATGTTAGCCGGCGGCGCGTTAACGGCTTGTTGTTGTTCGGTGTTTAATTGCATGGGCGCCATTGTAAAGGAATCGTTTCATTAATTCATCTCTTAGAGCCTGTTCAAGGTCTCTTGACTCGCTGCAAAAGCAGCGTGATTGGCTAAACTATACCGTTCGTCAATGAGAATGCGAATAATTTTAATTGAAAGCGAACGGTATATTCTTATTTGTATGACCGGCATGAAGTGAATTCATGCCCGGTCATTTAAGGGGAGAATTCGCGATTCTCCCCTTAAAAATCCCCATCGCGTAGCGTCACTTTGCGTTGCGACATAGCGCAACTTCAAGTGAAGTGGGTATATTCACGCGCCCTCGATAAATATGAATAACTATTTATCTCCGTCGGGTAAATATTTTATCTCAATCATCTGCTTTTTCGCTAGAACCAGAGACCTTGAACAGGCTCTAAGAAAAGCTTAATTTCAAGAGAGTAAGGTGCCAGCTATGTGTAATTGTTTGAACAAATGCGGCTGCGGGTGTATTCCAACTGGGCTTTTAGTGCAG
>JBGTHB010000185.1:0-11680 GCA_041746415.1 Coxiellaceae bacterium
CACTAACGTTAACCCCATAGCTAACACAGCAAAAGCAATTTCCTTGCTGCCTTTTAAAGCAGCAGCAAATGGCTGCATGCCTGCTTCGATATGCCGATGAATGTTTTCCAGCATCACAATGGCATCGTCTACCACCAAACCAATCGCTAATACCAAACCCAATAACGACATGGTGTTAATGGTAAATCCCAGCAGCTTCATAATAAAAAAGACACTAATCAAACTCACCGGAATGGTAATAATCGGAATGCTGGCAGCACGCACGGAACCTAAAAATAAAAACACCACCATAATAACCAACAACACCGCTTCACCAATCGCCCAAAACGTTTCGCTGATCGAGCGCTGTAAAAATACAGAGGCATCATAATTAACTTCGGCTCGCATACCTTGGGGCAATTGCGCTTGTAAATCGGCTAGCTTTGCTTTAACCAATTGCGCAACTTTAATGGGATTCGCTGCTTGCAGCGGTTTAATTAATAACTCTAAACCATTTTGACCATTTACCCGCAATGGTGCGTTATACAAACTGGTGTTACCTAATTCAATATCCGCTATATCCGCCAAACGCACTGTGCCATTTTGATTATGGCGTAAAATAATATCGCCAAATTGTTGCGGGTTTTCAAGTTGCGTTTTGGACACAATACCATAACTGCGGTTAGGTCCACTGATTGCTCCGGCCGGAAAATAAATATTGTTGGCTAAAATTGCGTTTTTAATATCCGTGACGGTGATATTTTGTGCCGCCATTTTTTCGGCATTTAACCACACGCGCAACGCGTAATCGCTCGCCCCCATAATGTCCACTTCGCCCACGCCATCTACTTGGCGTAATTGGGGTTCGATTACACGTTCAACAAAATTGCGAATGTCCGAAGTGGATTTCGCTGTATCAGTAAAACCAATTCCTAATACAGGATTGCCTTTGGTGCCAACGGTAATAGTGGGAAGTTCAGCGTCTGCCGGTAACTTTGAACGCAAACCAAAAACGCGATCGCGCACGCTAGAAGCTTCAGTTTCAAAATCGCCACCCAAACGAAACAATACGGTGACATTAGAACGCTCAGTATTGCTCGAAGAAGTAATTGATGCCACGCCATCTATTCCTGCCAATACATCCTCAATTGGCGTCGTCACTTGGCTTTCCATTAATTTGGCACTCGCGCCTTGATAGTAAGTGTCCACTGTGACTATAGGTAATGTTAATTGCGGGAAAAACCGCAGTTCCAGTGTTTGAAAGCCAACGATACCTAACACCACTAACACCAAGCTAAAGACAATCGCTAACACCGGCTGGCGTATACAAAGCTGTGGTAACTTCATACTGATCCTTATTGCAATACTTTCACTAAACTACCGTCATCTAAATTCTGTTGTCCTTCAATTATGACCTCATCCCCTTTTTGCAATCCACTGACCACCTGTACCGTACCTGTCATATGCTGTCCTGCTTGAATATAGGTTTTAACGGCGTGATTATTTTTTATTTGATACACGTAATAGCCTTTCAAATCCGCTTGCACAGCTTGATCAGGAATCACGATGGCATTTTGAATTTTGCCGATTTGTTCGGCCACATGCACAAACATGCCCGGTGATAATAAGTCCTGTTTATTTGGAATCATCGCTTCTACGGCAATACTGCGCGTTTGTTCACTAACAGTCGGTGAAATAAAACTTACGGTACCATAAAAAGTTTTTTTCGGATAAGCGCTGGTTGTAACAGCAACCAACTGACCTAGTTTTAATTCAGATTTGCGCGCCTCAGATAAGTCATAATCCACACGCAGCTGCTCGGTATTCACTAAATTAACAATAGAACTGCCTGCTTTAACAAAATCACCTTGCTGCACTTCAAATTGTCCTAGCACGCCACTAAAAGGAGCTGAAATCTGGGTGGCATTCAGTGTCGCCTGTGCTTTTTTAACGTCAGCGTGTTTACTGTCCATGTCCGCTTTGAGATTTGCCAGCTCTTGTTGTGAAATAGCCTGATTGACTAACAATTTAGAACGATTGTATTTCGTCACGGCCAGTTTCCATGCTGCGACAGCAGAATCGTAATTCGCTTGCGCTTGGCTGTTATCCATTTGCACAATTGGCATCCCCTCGCCCACCTGCTGGCCATTTTTAAAATGAATAGCGGTGATGCGCCCGTCTGCTTCAGCACTGATGGTCACCACTTGCGGTGCAGACAGTGTGCCTAAGCTTTTTACCGTTTGTGGAATGGTTTGAATCGCCACGGGCGCAACCTTTACTGGCAATGCAGCGGGAGTATGATCTTTTTTGGGATCATTAGCCTCAGATCCTCGCGGCCACACCCACAGCAAAAATGCCAGCATAAGCAATGCCATTACGATATAGACGACTCGTTGACGCTTAACTTGTGACATTATGAAACTAAACCATCTCTCATTTGGGTGCTTAATATAGCCGTTTTAATTGGCGTATACCATGTGCTTAAGTGCATAACTTTATCATATATTTAAGGTTTATTTAAGGAGCGCAGACTAAAATCCAGTTATGAGAACGCCAAGACCTACACCTTCTGCTGCACTCACTGTTAACAACGCCATGCGTAGACGGTTGTTGCAGCTCGCCTATCAACAAGCGTTAACCCAACAAAACACCTCTCGCCTACAATGGATCAAGCAAGGCCGCGCTAGCAGCGCCATTCACAACGACAAACCATTACGATTAGCCAGCGCTCACGCCAACCCAGGCAAAACCGACATTATCAGTTTGCTAGAACAACTCCTCATGAGCTTACTCTCTATTTTTATGGCTAAAGCCGAAATGGCTAACCACACGCCAGGTAGCCCCACGCCTTCGCTCAGCACAGAAGACATTACCGACCCAGTGCTACAACAACAATTGACTAAAACACTCGAAGTGCTTGATTCAATGAGCAACGAAGAATTACAAAACCAATTATCCGCCAACGAGCAACTGGAAATCGAGCAACAAGCGCTAGCAACATTACAACAAACGTATCAAAACACTGAGCAGGCCGACGAAGCGCAATCAGCAGTTGAAACATTGCAAACAGTCCATTCACCGCTGCTTGCCGTTGCCGCTATCCGCGTTTTGGAAGACGAAAAATCCGCAGCACCGGTGCTGGATCTTTTAAAAAAAGAAGCGGAAAAACTGTTACACGAAACCGGCCATGCTATTTCACGATTGGAAAAATAGCTTTAACTTTGTCCCACACTTCGCGCTTTAACCCAGGGGTTTTTAATAAAGACGCTACTGCATGCGTTGTTTCTCCATTAAATCCATGAATTTTACCTAATGCTAATGTGGCCACGCTTAATTCAGGCACTTCCTTTACCGCGGTAATCGTAACGGCAAACTGAGTTGCCTCAGCTATTTTTCGCAACAACGCTAATTCAGCTGCTTTATCGGCTTTAATATCTGCTAGAATATAACCTTGCGTAGCGCTACCTTTGGTTAACTTGCACAGGTAAAATTGCGGATTAGTGCACGAGGGACGCTTTTTCCAGCGGGTGATACCAAGCAGATTTAGATAATCGGTCATATGAGTTGATTCTCCTTATGCTATATGGGAAATTGCGCGACCCAAACCATTATTGAACAAAGAGATGAGTGAAATGCCCCAGTGCTCGCGCCGACATCGCCCCATTTTTAAAGTTATTCTGCTCAGCACCATTGGCCTAGCGCTAGCAGCGGTTCTTTATAACAACCTTAGCAACAATATCCACACAGTAGTGCAAGACCAAGTTTATCGCTCAGGGCAATTATCCGCACCGATGTTAGCACAGATGGTGGCTGAACATCATATCCGTTCGGTCGTTAACTTGCGCGGCTCAAATCCGCAAATGCCCAGTTATGCGGCTGAAATTGCTATTTCCAAACAATTAGGCTTGCATCATTATGATGTGAGACTCAACTCTCAGATACTGCCTAGCGTCAAGCAACTGCATCAACTTATTCATATTTTGCAAACGGCGCCCAGACCGATTTTGGTGCATTGTTTAAATGGCGCTGACCGCAGCGGACTGGCCGCCGCCATCGCTTTAGAACTTGAAGGAGTGAAACCGTTGCCAGTCATTGAACAGCAATTTTCGTGGCAATATCACGTTATACTAGCAGATAGTGTTGGCAAACAAGTGTTTCGATATTATGAAAACTGGTTAGCAAAAAATAAATTACCCAACACAACTGAACATTTTTTACAGTGGGCTGATTCAACTCATCCTTTTGCAAAAAAAGAGCTTAATGGAAAATAGCATGTTAAAGAAAATCAAGAAAGTTGTTCTCCCCATCATAATATTAATTGCACTTGTCGTTGCCGTTATTGCTTATTGGCGCCACAATATTTTATTCCCTTCCACCGATGATGCTTATGTAAAAGCACATGTGTTGAGCATTGCTCCACAAATTTCGGGTAATACGCAAACGGTTTTAGTGACCAACCATCAGTTCGTCTCAGCAGGACAAATGCTTTTCACGATTGACGACACCGCAACCACAATCGCTTTGCAAAAAGCGCAAGCAAATTTAGACGATACTAAGCAACAAATACAAGCTGACACCATGGCCGTGCAATCGGCTAAAGCCATTGTGGCACAACGCAAAGCCGAATTAATTGATGCCACTGCAGATGCGTATCGCACCACCACCTTAGCCAAAGAGCAATACGAATCAAAATCCGCTCGTGACATGGCAATTAAAGATTTACATGTGGCGCAAGCCGCCTACCATGCGGCACAAGCACAACTCGAGCAAGCTCAACAAACGCGCGGCACAATCGGTAAAAAGAATGCGAAATTACGCGCGGCACAAACAGCCGTTGCCAACGCTAAACTGAATTTAAGTTATACCAAAGTAGTAGCACCCGCTGCAGGTTATATCGCTAATTTTGATTTACGCCCAGGTGACACTGTTACCGCTTATCAACCCGTATTTTCATTAATTGAAAGTCATACGTTATGGTTAGAAGCCAACTTCAAAGAAACGCAATTAGCTCGTATTAGAGTAGGTGATCCAGCCACTATTGAGCTGGATATGTATCCTGGAAAAACTTTTCATGGCACGGTGGCCAGCATCAGCGATGGCAGTGGCGCCAGCTTTTCATTATTACCACCAGAAAACGCTACTGGTAACTGGGTTAAAGTCACACAACGTTTTCCAGTTAAAATTATGCTGAGACAACAAGAACAAGCGTTTCCACTGCGCTTAGGTGCCAGCGCTACAGTAACAGTTGATACCAGTCACGATAAACCATGAAAGTATTTGGCATTGGCTACTCCGAAAATCTAGCTCGTAAGCGGTGGTTGATTGTCACCACCATTATGTTGTTGGCTGTTTTAGAAGTATTGGATTCCACCATTGTTAACGTGGCACTTCGCCCTATGATGCCAGCACTGTCTGCTGATCAAAATCAAATTACGTGGGTACTCACTTCATATGTGGTTGCCTGCGCAATCATATTGCCGCTCACTGGATTTTTCACCAACGTATTAGGACGAAAAACTTTTTTAATGACTTGTACTATCGGCTTTATGATTAGTTCTCTTTTGTGTGGCACCGCAACCTCCTTATCAGAAATGATTGTGTTTCGTATTTTGCAAGGCATGTTCGGCTCTTCTTTAATTCCAATCTCTCAAGCGATTTTACGTCAAACGTTTCCGCTTGAAGAACAAGGCAAGGCTATGGCGATTTGGGGTTTAGGTATTATGGCCGCACCCGTTTGCGGACCCACACTCGGTGGTTTTATTACCCAACACGCCTCATGGCGCTGGGTATTTTATATTAACTTACCCGTGTGCTTGGTTGGCATGTTAATGATTTTATTAGTCATTAAAGAAAGCCCACGCATTAAAGAATCCATTGATGGCTTTGGCATGGCACTCATGGTGATTGGCATTGCCTGTTTGCAAATCTTTTTAGACAAAGGTAATGAAAACGATTGGTTTAGTTCTAACACCATTTTAATTTTAGCGCTCACCAGTATTTACTGTTTAATTTATTTTTTAATTCGCACTTATTATCATAAAAAGCCGTTAATTAATTTACGCCTTTATCGCGATCGCAATTTTCGTTTGTGCAGCTTATTAATGTTAATGTTTGCAGGCCTAGTATTTGGATTTATTACGCTCGTGCCCATCATGTTGCAACGTTTATATGGCTACACTGCCATGAACGCTGGCTGGTCAATGGCGCCGCTCGGCATTGCTTCTGGTGTTGGTATGATTTTGGCTTCAAATTTAATGTCTCGCATCAGCGTTAAATGGGTATTAACACTTGGCATAATCATTGCCCTTGTTGGCACACTGCGTTACGCCCACATTTCACCCGCGGCTGATTTTAATTATTTTGTGTATAGTAACTTATGGGTTGGTTTTGGCATGGGTTGTTTTATGGTGCCTTTGTCTACGTATGCCTTAGCCACTCTGCCTCAAGCAAGCATCACTGAAGCGTCTGGTTTATTTAGCTATGCCCGTATGCTTGGCACCTCCATCGGTATTTCATTGCTCAGCACCTTAGTTTCTCGCTCTGCACAATTATATTGGAGCCAACTCAGTCAGCATATTACGCCTTACAATCAAAATTACTTAGCCTGGCTGCGCGAGCAACACCTGTCTCACTTAGATCAAACTGCACTAGGCAGGCTGCAACATGAAATGATACTGCATTCCAACCTCATGGCATTTAGTCATGGTTTTCTCGCTATCACATTTTGCTTTTTTTTGCTGTTCCCCCTAATATGGCGACTTAAAAACGTCAAACTAATAAGTGACACACCCACTGCTCACTGAGGAGAAAACTCATGCAAGACTGCTTATTTTGCAAAATTGCCAATGGTGAACTCGACACCAACCTAATTTACAAAGATGACGACATTGTGGCGTTTAATGATATTAATCCTCAAGCGCCGCATCATATTTTAATTATTCCTCGCCGCCACATTGCTACTATCAATGATCTTGGTGAAGATGACACTGAGCTCGTTGGCCGTTTGGTGCAAACAGCAAAACAACTGGCTAGAAAATATAAAATTGCCGACGCGGGTTATCGACTGATTTTTAATTGCAATAATGCGGCTGGCCAAGCTGTTTATCACATTCACTTACATTTACTCGGCGGTCGCGCCATGAGTTGGCCACCAGGTTAAAGTTATGTTGGTAAAAGATTCCATTGAAAATAATATTATTAATATCCTTGAAACATTAGGTGAAGATTCAACTCGTCATGGTTTAAGAGACACACCCCAACGTTATGCGAAAGCGCTGCGCTTTTTAACTAACGGCTATCAGCAAGACATTAACTCTATTCTCAATAACGCTATTTTTCCCTCTGAAATGGATGAAATGGTGATCGTCAAAAATATTGAAGTGTATTCATTATGCGAACATCATTTACTGCCGTTTTTTGGTAAATGCCATGTAGCGTATTTACCCAATGGCAAAATTCTTGGATTGTCAAAAATCGCACGTTTAGTGGATGTATTTGCGCGACGGCTGCAAGTACAAGAAACCTTAACGCATCAAATCGCCCGCACCCTGCAAGATGCGACGAATGCGTTAGGCGTTGGTGTCGTGATTGAAGCACAGCATTTGTGTATGATGATGCGCGGCGTGCAAAAACAAAATTCTTCTATGACCACTTCCATGATGCTCGGCGATTTTCGTGATGACATCAGCACACGCAGTGAGTTTTTGAATTTGATTAGAGACTGTTAATTAAACCTTGGCTGATGCGAATGGCACGAGTTCCACCTTAGCAAGTGAGCTAGGTAAGAAAATTAATTTGAGCAATTTCTATAATCTTGTCATTGTGTTTTGCAGTGATTAATCGAGCATTAGAGTCAGCCTGAATAATAGTAAAAGCATTCCTGTAAGAGTCAGGAAGAAGGTCGTCATAGGCTTCGCGCGATGAACGAAGTAAATCATCGGCAAGCAATGAAATAATTTCCCCAAGCTCACTTTTATCGGCTTTTGAAAAAGTAATGGTTATTTTATTATTATTTTTCATAATTGTTTGCCACGGATATCTTTGGTTAGCCAAAGCAAACAATCATCATCAATTGGGTATTGGTTATCAGGAATGACATTTTTGCAGTTATATGTGATGCCTTTTTTATTCGGCACATATCCTCGTTTTACATATAAGCTTTGTGCTGGGCCATAGTCTTCATTCAAACCAACGCCAAGTCCGATTTCGTCATATTGTTGGCGAGCAATATTTTCAGCAAACTCTAACAGTTTTGTTCCAATCCCTTGCTGGTGTTGTGAGGGGATAACATTGAGATCATTGATTTCAGGAATATTGTTTTCAGAAAAATAAGGGTAAGTTGAGTTCCAAACAATGGTGATGTAGCCAAGGTAGTGGTGGCTGTGATCTATTGCAATCCACACGCTGCGCTTATTGTTGTTCTGTTCTTGATAATATTGCTCAAAGAGGCCCGGTGTTTTATAAAATCCTTCGGTTGTAAAAGCATTAGATAGGGGCTGAATGTCATTCTGAGTTAACGGTTTAATAGTAATCTCTGCTGAGCCTGATTTAATATAGCTGGCTATTCGAGATGCCACCTGTTCAATAGAATATTGACTGGTGTCAATGAGTTTAATAGAAGTCTTCTCATTCCATGATTGTAACGAATCCCATTCATCAAAGTGCATAATAGTGGAACTACCTTGTTTGATGACATGTTGCTCCCATCTTGGATTGGCACAGTGCATGCGAAGCCAGGCAGCCCAGTTTAATGAGTCTTGATTAATGCCATAAGTGTTTCTTTTCTTGAGTCGTTGTATGCGAACAGTGTCATTGCAGTCGAGAAGTAGAATATTAAAACTTTTTAGTTTATTAACTGAAGGCGAAGCTAAAATTTCACCAGGAACCATTTGACCCAAAAGACAGGAATTCATTGGCGCATCCTGGGCAGTTAATTGTTTGATCCATGCTTCAGTCGACTCTTGTCGCCACTTTTTATCGGCATTCTCAGGTACGCCGCTATCGTCAAAATCATAGATGGCATAATCAGGCAAAAGTTTTTTTAATGGTTCCATACAGGCTGTTTTTCCGCTGCCGCTGACACCAATTACAAAATAGATCATCGTGAATCCTCATTCTTTTTTCTTATACGTGCTGTACCGGCGATTAACGTTCAGTTTCTAAAATAATCATGACATTTCTCGAAAATTAATAGAATTAAGTTGGGAAATATCTGTAATAGCAAATAACTTGGATGCCGTTACCTCATTTGTTACAAAATTACGCGAATAGTTTTTTAAAGTGCCCTCTTGTTGAAACCCCAATCTTTTAGCAAGACGCAAGCTGTTCTCGTTTTTTTCAGAGATGGTGGCTTGTACACGCTTGGCATTTAGACCAGTAAACGCATATTTGATTAGTTCAACAACTGCTTCGCTAGCATAGCCACGACCTGTGCAACGAGTATCAAACCAGTAGTTAATCATAATGTTAGCAACGTCCCAATCAAAAATCTTATACCAAACCTCACCCAGAAAACGATCAGTATGCGTATCCCATACAATAAAGAATAAATAATCATGTGCTTGCATATCACGAGCTGCTTTTATTGCTTCCTCAATGTGATTTTTAATCGCATCGACAGTGACATCCGGTTTAGCCCAAGTGAACCAGGGATTAACTTCGGCAGTAGAAGCTAAAAGTGCTTCGTGAAATGGGTTGATATCGATTAGTTCGGGCGCTTTTAAAACTAGCCTTTTCGTAGTGAGAGTAGGGCATTTTTCTGAATTTTTAGAAGACTTTGGTTGTAGCATTGACACTTTGTTTGGTTGTCTTCGAGCACCATGCTCCCAGCTAACCGCAAGCTCTGGTAAAACACCAGCATCGCAGCAGGCAAATAAGTAACTATCGGAAGGAAAGCCACTAACACAATCCAAACGATCATTTTTAAGTCTGGCTTCACATTCATATCTATTACGTTTTGCAACGAAAATGCTGCGTTCATTTTCAACTTGTGTGCAAATCTGAACGCGAGTAGCATGAAGTGCATCTAAGGCATAGCGAGTTAAGGCATTGACAAATTCAGTGACTAAGCCTTGTCCTTCATAGCGTGAATCAATCCAATAGCCAATCTCAAAATAAGGTTTTGTTAAATCACTTTTTTCATTAAAGCCAGAGCCAGAAATTATCGTATTATCGTTTTTGTGAATGACTACCATAGGAAAGTCACGCGCATTTCCTGAGGCCCACGCGTGTACCCCACGTTGTATATGTTCCCTGGTTGTTTGTATGCTCGGATCTTTAGACCATGGCATCCAGCGTTGTAATGATGGTAGTGAATGTTGAATCGCTGCATTAAGTTCTATTTCATCGCCCAATTCTATTGGACGGATGATTAGCCTTGGTGTTTCTATTTTAGTTAATTCATATAGGCGTGATGCTGAAGGCATTTTTAAGTTCCTATGTTAACACTATAAACAAACCCTAGACTTTTTGCTGAAAAATCATTATATCACGACGAAATATCTAACTTTCCCGAACAATCAGTTTGTTACTCGAATTATGCTTAATTATTTAAAAATACATAAATTATGTAAATAAATATAAACCTACATAATTCAGAGCGATTGCGTATTTGAGCATCGATTTCGATCACTCAGCAACGCTTTATTTCACAATAGCGCCCACCATCCTATGAAACATTTATCATGGTAAGAATTACTACTCATCCGTATTGAATTGAGAAGAACTCCATGAAAATTACCTATTTTTTTGCTAACCATATTGTGGCACCTCCACATTCAGGATCTTTGATTTTATGACTAAGAACTTCAAAATGATGTTGTTCTAATAATGAATAATATTCCTCGGTGCTTAACGAAGCTTGATACAACATTTCTCCACCATTATTGCTCCATACTTCCCCTTCTTCAGGCCCTGAAGTAAATAAAAGAACCCCACCCGGTTTGAGATGGTTTTCAAAAATAGTAAACATGGTGCGTTGATCCGCTTTTGGTAAATGAAAAAAACTATGCCAAGCAATTAAGGCATCAAAACGTTCATCTAAATTTAAAAGGCGCATATCTTGAAGAATAAACTTGGTACCCGGAAAATTTAATTTTGCTTTTTTAATTTGTTCGGCACTACCATCAACACCTGTAATGATATAGCCATTTTCTAAAAAATAGCGGACTATAGGCTCACCGGTCCCACAGCCTAAATCCAAAATATTAGCCTGGGCTTTGATTAGAGAAATAACTTTATCAAGATATGGCTTTTCAAATAAATCACGCGAACGATGTTCATCATACCAATCTGATATTTTTTCGTAGGTTCGGTAGACATTCTTTTTATTAACACCCATTTGATGTCCTTGTTAAATTTTATAACTAATGCAGCGATCATTTATGGCAAATTCGTTAAATAGAATATTCGTCGTTGCCGCCACAATACCATCTCGACTCTTGGCCTCTTGTTTATTTCGCGCTGTATAAATCGCTAAAACGATAGGTTTGCAGGCCGGCAACCCAATAATACCAATATCCTTAGCGATGTCATAATCACCCGATCCTGTCTTATCAACCAGCATCAGCCGATTCAACAATAGTTTTGCCTCACCACAACTTTGGTTAAAAAATACAGCAGCGTCTCAAAAGCAATCGCTTGATAACATACCAGCTCTAAATTCAATCCGGTAACAGTTTTGTAACTACCAGTTAATATACCG
>JBGTHB010000186.1:0-10288 GCA_041746415.1 Coxiellaceae bacterium
CCGGTTTAAAAAAATATATTCAATACCATGTTAGATCAGAACAATTAGACCACTCGAATGAAGCTATAGACGGTATTGCAGAATTGTGGTTTGACTCCGAAGAGGCGCAAAAAGAAGCGTATAATACACCAGAATACCAAACTGTTGTTGCAGACGAGCCCAATCTATTTAAAATGAACAGTCACTATATACATCCTGTTATGACAGACAACATAGTCATTATTGTTGATAACAATAAACAGAACACAAATAATGGAGAGTAAAAATGCGTGAGGAGAAAACTGCTTTTAATGAACATGATAAAAAGAATTTTGATGAAAACGTGAATATACTCAATAAAGTGATAGCTAAAAAATCTCAGCATTGGGAATATCAGCTTAATCATCCATAGTAATGAAAAAGTAGAGTCATTAAAATGAAGTGTGAAATAGATAAATTAGCTTTAGTTTGTATCCAAGAAGGCCGTTTACTGTGCGCTCGCTCAGCTGGAAAAGCATTATTTTACATCCCCGGTGGAAAACGTGAACAGGGTGAAGATGATCGGCAAGCACTGATACGTGAAATAAACGAAGAACTTGGTGTTGTTATAGAAGAAGCTACTATTCACTCAGTAGGTACATTTACAGCACAGGCTGATGGTAAAACAGCTAGTCATATGGTGAAAGTCACCTGTTATCAAGCACAATTTAGCGGTGAACCTAAAGCAAGTTCAGAAATTGCAGAATTAGCTTGGTTGACGGCAGCCGATAAAACAAGCTGCTCTTTAGTGACGCAAAAAATTATTGATGCACTCGTCCAACGAGGTTTATTGTTAAATGAGCCTGCCCAAGCTCCATTAATTACACGTTATGATTGGGTGTTGTTTGATGCTGATAATACGCTGTTTCATTTTAATGATTTTGCTGGTCTGCAAGCCATGTTTAAAAAATATGACGTGGACTTTTCAGCATCTGACTACGAAGATTATAAAAAAATTAATAAGCCATTATGGGTGCAATACCAAAATGGAAAAATAACAGCACATAATTTGCAATTAAGAAGATTCACAGGTTGGGCAGAAAAAATTGGAAAAACAACAGAAGAATTAAATACCGCATTTTTAAACTCAATGGTTGCCTGCTGTCCGCCACTCGATGGAGCAGCTGAACTACTAGCAGCGTTAAAAGATAAGGTTAAAATAGGCATTATTACAAACGGCTTCACTGTTTTACATGACGCTCGTTTAAATTATCATGGATTGCGTCATTACATCGATTTATTAGTGGTCTCTGAAGCAGTAGGAATTGCCAAACCCGACAAACGTATTTTCAAACACGCGCTATCGCAGATGGGAAAAATTGATCCCGCTCGAGTTTTGATGGTAGGTGACACGCCTGCTTCTGATATCCAAGGTGGCAATAATATGGGGCTTGATACGTGCTGGTTGAATCACCACTCACAAGCTATATCTGATGATATCACGCCGACTTTTCAAGTGACTTCTTTACTAGACTTACAAAAACTGCTGTTGGGCAAACGCTAGCTCATGCTTATGAAAGCCGTTATAGGATTTTGGATAAAAGCGATTTACTTGATGTGATTATAAATAGAATTACCGCATTAATTGCTTACATGAATAATGAAAATAAAAAAGATAATGCACAAATTAAACAAAACATCAAAGATGACCACCTTGCTGTTTATCAGCGTGGCCTTGATTATATTCAAACAAACTATCTGAGGATTAGAGAGCTGTTGATTTAGTGTGACACTAAAACTTTTTTAGTAAAAAAACCAAATTATCTGTTATGACGATTAAAAATAATAATCACAACATTACCGCTGTCGTTGCGAGCGAGTCATCAAGCGCGGCAATCCATTGCAATTTTTGTACTGCAAAAGAAAAAATAATTGGTGCGCAATCAATTCATCCCGCTTTAAGAATCAGTTAATATAATCAGTTATTTGCCAATAAAAGGACTTAGCACTATGCGAGCGCCAGACGAAAAGAGCATCATCTCCAGATTTATAGACCATAGTGAAAATACGATGAATTCATCGCTCAATGCCAGTGTGGGTATATTCTTGAAACTTCTTCAAGCTCGCTACTCTATTCCAGCTACTGGAGCGGTTACTGCCGAACCTTTTGAACAAGCTTTGGCTGGATTTGAAGCCTATTTGAAAGATAAAAAGCCCGAGTGTTTAAGTCAGTTTGACTTGCTAAAGTCTAAAATGGATCAAGCCTGTAATGAATTGGACACAATCACTCTTTATGAAGCAACACATGAAGACGAAGAAAAAACCAGTTATAAAACGAAGCGAACTGTTTTTCCGCTTAAATGCGTTTTTACATTGGTGTATCGCGCATTAACGGATAGAAGCGCATATCCTAAAGCTGAACAAGATAATAAAAGTCTAGATCAAAGACTAGAGACACTGGCCAATACTGTGCGTGATCTGAGAATTGATGAATGTCACACCGGTGTGAGAAATGATATCGTTATGACACTTAATGGTGTTTTCACTAAACCAGCTAATATAAACGAACCGCTAACGCGCGTTATGCTGATTGAAGATTTAGACGCGTTTATACTTTCTGTTGCAACTGAAACAGTTGAGAGCTTACTTGACCAAATCAAGAAAGAATCGTCCGACAGGTTTTATACTATTCTCACTCGTTGGTTATTAACAGGTGATATGCCTAATGAACCAAGCGTTCCATCCAATATCCTAGCTTTTTTAGAAGCAAATCTACGTGAGCTGTTAAGAAAAAAACTGCTTAATAATGGCATTAATCCTGATGACAAAAATGCTGAAACTAAAATTGATAATCTCATGGCGTTTCTGGACCAATTATCTCCGCCGCTCGGAAATGACGTGTTCTTACATAATGTTAATGAACTTATGATGCAGTTGAGCCAATGCGAGCTGAATAAAAAAACAAATAATTACTCTGAAACACGGCATACTGCGTTGATCACATTAGCAGAAAAATTAAAAACAGCAGAATCACCTTATGAACTTAGACACACTTTAGCAGAGACACTGCTTGTCAATCGCTGCATGGTTCAGTTAACAGAAGTCAATTTGCAGAGCTTAAATAACGAAAAACTGATTCAAGTCATTACGTCTTTTGGACAGGATGTTTTGAACGCAATACGGATAACTGGCGATGAATACTTGTTTAGCAAGATTAGAATAAGAGGCAGCACCTATGATAAAAATTATGGAACGCTGGCCCATACAGCTTGTTTTTATGGCCGCCTTGAGGTCATTCAATTACTTGCGGCTGGTGCCGATCTTGATTTGGTTCGCAAGGACGGTCGTTCGTCGCTTAGCCTTGCGCAGACGAATAAAAACTACCCACTAGTAGCTCTTTTAATTATCTATGGAGCTTCTATTGATCGAGCGGATAAAATAGCTTTTTCGCGACGCATCGACTAACAAGCAAAAAAGAAAAAAAATCTAATTCTGCACCACACGCTCAGCAAAGATTATTTTTTCGCAGTAACAGTGCGCCGCCTACATTGTTGGCCTCAAAGCAGTCGATCAGCAATTATTTGTGCGGTAAATAAAAATGAATTACCTCTGATATTGATTTTTTCGCTCTTCTGGCGTCTTTAATTAGCTAAAAATCTCAAGTAGCAACGGCGAGTGATCCGATACTTCATCACCTAACACTTCAAATTTATTGAGCTTTATGTCAGGAGAAATCAATACATAATCGGCGTGACGTATTTGCCTGGGATAAAACGCTGTTCGCGTCGACGCAATGCCGTGCGTTTTAATTAAATTAACCATGAGCGGGTCAAGCATAGACATGGATTGCGTATCTGGTGACAAATTAAAATCACCGCAGAGTATTTGTGGTTGATTTGTTTGTTCTAAAAATTCTTTAATTAAACGAGCCTGTTCAAGTCTATCCGGGCTATCGTTTTTACCTTTACCATTCCACAACCCATGAAAGTTAATCACATTAAATCGAACCTCGTTTAATTCGCAGGTTATCGATTGAATTTTACGATCATGGCTTGGCCCAGCACCAATATAATCAGGATTGTGATAAACCGTCACTTCATGTTTAGCCACAACCGCAATAGTCTTCTTAATAAAAATAGCAATGCCATATACTCCCTTAACTACTGGACAAAAATAGCCATCATGATCAAAAAGAATTTCTTGCAGCTCTGAAAATAAATTTAAATTAACTGTGCAGTTTTCTGTGCATATTTTTTGCTTAGCATGGTGATATATTTCTTGAAAACAAAAAATATCCGCATCCTGGTGTCGCAGCATAAAATCTTTTAACTGCACTCTAATACGTCCGCCCCACAAATTTAACGATATGATTTTCATGAATTCATCTCAGAGCAGATTGGCAGACACGCTGCACCACTTCAAAACTGGATTTTAATGGCCAAACTAAAAAATGACTAAACCTCTTAATATTATTACTAAAACTAATATATTCATTGAGCATTTGATTTTGAGCTTCGTTTACAAACCTACCCGCTCTCTTAAGGGATAAATATCTGATTAAAAAAAGTATAGGCACTATCGTAGTCATTGTAGCAAATCTCTCATTACGGTCTGTTCCATCTTCCGAACTAAAAGCGCGCGCTAGGCTTACCACACTAAATAAAAACAAGTATTGCACGATGTGGTTAGTGTATGTCACAGCATTATTGGTATAGGTGTTAGCGTCGAGCACAAGGTAGGTAACCAGTTTAGCACTTGGGCCAAGCCCATCCTCGCCCGCCTCTTCTCTTGGTGAGTCAGCTTCGCCAGCTAACGCCGCACCCTCGCCCTTTATTTGAGAAATAATGGCCATCTCTCCTATGCTTGGCGCTTCATCTATAGCCATTAATTGCGGGTTGCTTTTTTTAAATTTTCTGTAACAAGAATAAGTGAAAGAAAAAAGGATGATTGAATCGAGTAATAAGTAAACGCCTAGCGCACTCAGCGCTATCCTTTCGCTTTTCGACTTATAATAAAATTGAATAACTGCTGTCAGTATCGCACCCAGTAAAAATGCAAAAGGCGATTTTTTAACTAGTTCAGCTTTTTTTATTACCTCACTGGCCTCAGCTTCAGTCAAAATCTGCGATCTAATAAACTCCCCATGCGTAGTCATATCCACTTCCTTTTATTCTAAAAAAATACTACAGTCAGGTGTCCAAGGCGTGGCACACGTGGCAATAAATTTCAATTTTTGCTTATCACTTAAATTCGTTATTTTATGTCGCACGCCCACTGGAATGGCAACCAGATCACCCGCTCTGAGATTTTTTTGCTGCTCGTTTAACTCGATCATAGCTTCGCCTGATAGAATGTAATAACATTCTTCAACTGAAGGGTGATAATGTTTTTTAGAGCTTTTTAAAGGTTCAATTTCAACATACACGACACTATGAAAACGCATATCCCCGCTTGCTGGCGTAGCTAATTCATAAATTGTCTCACCGTGTTCGCTAACAATCTTTTCAGCGTTGTCTTTATTGGTTATGTGCATTATTTCTCGCAAAAAACATTGGTACATATTAAGCGTTGTTTTTTTTAAAGTCACCAGGGAAATTACTAGTATTGCCTCAAATTAACTTTGACAGCAAACTAATGGGTAAAAATTCCATAAAACCCAAATGCAGTCCTGCCTCAATTAGCTCAGACTTATTGCAGCAGCTTAATTTATTTTTTATTTGTTCAGTGTGATATTCAGCAGTTTTATGAGATATAGCTAGACGCAATCCAATTTCTTTAGCTGTATAGCCTCTTAGCACATAAAATAACGTTTCACGCTCGCGCATACTTAAGCTCTTTATTTTTTCATCTGGTGTCAGCGTGTAAAATGCGGGGCCGTGTTTTTTAATCAACGCAGAATAACATTCCACAAAGAGTCGCGTATCAAGGTTAGTACAATAAAACACTGTTCCAACAATTTTATCATTTTCAATTAGCGGCTTTTTTTCAGAAAAATGAATTTGTAAATCACCATTTAAGTAGTGACCTATATCCAGATGTTTGAGCACTTCATTTTTCATTACGCGCTTATCTTGATCGATAAAACAATCGGCGATCGCAACCATTTCGTGTTTAATATCGTGGTCTGACAAACCAATCACATCGCTAGATTTAGCGTAACCCATACATAGCGCAAGCTGTTCGTTAGCTGCTATATAGCAAGATTCACTATTTTTAACACCAACCGCACCCGGAATTAAATTCAATGTGGCATTATCAATATTCATTTTCAATTTTACCTCTATACTAAACTGAAATAGTCAGCGCTGTTGTCTGAGCTTATTCAATAAGCTCATTTTCTTAAAACCAGTGCCACCTGTTAAAATGTAAAAATTATTTTTTCTGCATCTCTATTAAACCTAAAAACCATAACTTATTATTTTTCTAACCTGAATAGGGCGCTCACACCGCCATCCACAGGAATGCAGGTGCCTGTTACATAGCGAGAAGCATTATTGCTACTTAAATATAATATCATTCCATCTAAATCAGACGGATCAGCCACAAAACCCACCGGAATATTACCAACAAATTCAGTAGTATTATTGTCAATTTTTTGCTGTGTCATTTCGGTATAAAATAATCCCGGTAAGATTGAATTAATGCGAATGTTATGCGGTGAAAGCTCACCAACTAATTGCTTGGTTAACTGCACCACTCCTGCTTTTGTAGCGCAATAGGCAGCAGCTTTAAAGTAAGGCACATCACCACCATTAATGCTGGATATATTGATAATAGAACCTGCCACTTTGCGTTCAATCATGATTTGACTTACGCCCTGTGTCATCAGCCACAGCCCACGCAGATTCACTGCGTATTGCTTATCCCACATTTCATTATGCGGCGCATCAATTGGCGTCAAACCTGAAACACCGGCTGCATTGATTAAAATATCAATATCAATATTCAAGTCACGCAAGTTTTCGATAACTTGTTTAATCGAATTCGGCTCAGCGACATCTAATAACATGGCCGTTGCCTTGCTTCCTTGTGTTTTTATCTGACAACAAAGCATTTCAAGCCGCTCAATTCGCCGAGCGCAGACAATAACATCGGCGCCTGCAGCTGATAAAATTTCGGCAAAGCGTCTACCCAAACCTGATGAAGCGCCAGTAATAATGGCTGTTTTATTTTTTAATGAAAATAGCTGATCAAACATACTCATCTCACCTTAAATTTTGCTTTATTAGAATTAAGCCTTGTGCCCCTTCTTTGATGAGGTAGTCATCACCTATTTTACTGCCGTACCAAGCTAACGTTGCTGCACTATAAATAGCTCGGAGTTTTGCCAGAGTTTGGATCTCTTCACTTACCGCACCGTATTCAGACCAAAATGCCGGGTGAGATGCTTTGGGTAAAAACTGATAAACAATCGCTAAATCTACTGCGGGTGAAAGTATTTCGCAATCACCCCAATCGATCACACCGCACAATTTTTTTTGATCGTTTAATAGAATATGGCGTGGATAAAAATCACCGTGGCCTAGTACTCGAGCAGGTGGAATAGGTAAACCTGAACTCTCTTTAAAATAATGCAAAAATATATCTGAACTATCTATTTGCTTTGAGAGCACATTCAGTCCTTTTTCAATGCGCGGATACATCAACTCAACATTAAAACGCTCAGCTGTTCCATCTTTAATTGTTGTTGGCAAACCAGTGCAACAAGTCGCATGCAGTGTTTTTAAAAATTGCGCTATCGGTGTTGCTAAAGCGGCACGTTCGTTCAACGTTAAACTAGCCCGATCAGCGCTATCACCTTTAATTAACTGATGCCCATAAAAAGGTGCAGGAAAGCCGTTAGGTTTTGTCATCACAAATTGCGGCGCTGGTGTGGGCACAGGTAGCTTAGGTAAAGCCGATAATACATTTATTTCATTTAGCAATAATACAGCGGCTTTTTTGGATTTAGGAAAACGAAAACACCATTTATCGTTCACCAACCATACTGAATTATCCCAGCCGCTACCCAATAACTTTAAATCATGCAGTTGCAATTCGGCTATGTTTTCTGAAATAACTTTCTCAACTAATTCCCGTGTTATTTTATATTCGTCGTCCCAGGGATTATTACTCATTATTTGCCTGATTAATGCTGATTTAAAATCAGTCATTATGATATAACCGTGCCTGAATTCAAAGAAAAACAGCTCTGTTTTTTACAAGCGGTCCGATGTCTCAGAAAACATTGTTTTGATCCAACATGTTATCAAAAATGCTTGTGATCAGTCGGATTTTAGCTGTTGGCATAAGCACAAAATTTGGTGCCGCTTATTTTCATTTGATTTAATAGTGACTGCTCACTCTAGTGCGGAGGAAGCGCATTACTAATTAATCTGACGATAGTGAGAAGCAGCATGGTCTTGCTAGACACGGTGAAATCAGCTTGCTAACAAGGCCAGTTATAACGGCACCAACCAAAACAATAGCTGCTACAAGCGGCAGTCTTGTATCTTCACTGACGCTGCATTGACTTGGCTCTGTATTTGTTGCATTTGGGCAGTATTCTGTTGCGGCAGTGACCGCTAAGTATACGCAACCAACAATACTATATGTAAACGCTGCAAGAAGTAAAACACCGCCAAAATTATGTGATTCTCTATCCACTTCACCCTGTCCTACAATAGATGACGTGCTGCGAGTTTCTGTGTCTGGATTGGTAAGCATAAGTATGGCGCCCTCTGTTAATTATGATTTATATTATAAATTGAGGCGCTTTATAACATCACCTAGAAATGCTTACAACAAAAATGCACACTCAAGGTATCCACAAAACTAAAGTTATTGAGCTAGGCTTAAATTGCAATTAGTCACCTATAAAAATCCGAGCTACACTCGCTCCATTTCACAACGCGGAATTAAACCATCTCTACCAGATAAATAATTCTAGCTATTTTTTACAAGTAGTATGAACAGGTTTGCTTATTTGTATGCTGCGCGCGAAATCATTACTAAGCTATAGCCTTACCATTATGGTAGCGACTTTATATCAATATTATGATCAATTTGAGGTAACAAGGATTTTAAAAATGAATTTTTTAACAAATTGATTACAATTGACCAAGTGCTAAGAGTAGGGTCATCTATTTTTTCAGAAATTAAAACCTTGGTGCCGATCTGTTGACTGTCGTCATTTTCTAAAATCATGCGCAACACTTTAGCATTGCCGATGTAAACTGGATGAGCCGGAGAGCTACCAGAAATACGTAATTTTTTTAGGATGGGTTTAGCGTAACCTTTTATTGCACCGTTTTTAGCCGCCGCTTCAACAAACAGGCTAAACGTACCTGATTTCATTTTGAGTTTAGTATAGTGCTTAAAAAAGTCATTTGATTTTTTTAAATCCATATTTTTAAGCTTTGCGGTTAAATCGAACTTGGGTTGTTTGTTGTTAGGATCAAAATCCACAGTTACATTTAAATTGGCATTGCCAATGGTAGTAGCCGTTAATTGCATGCGACCAGGGAGTGGATCCTTGTCTGTCTTTATGGCTTCTTGCATGTTTTCTAAGCTAGCGTCAAGGTGCTTTAAATAAATGTTAAACGGTTGCTTGTCCTCTAAGCTTCGGTAGTGAATCTCCCCGTTGTCAATATCAACGCGGTTAAAAGGAAGAAAAAATAATGATTTAGCCACCTTCTCCCATTGCTCATTAATAGTTAATTGCTGCTTGGATTGCTTAGCTGCAGTCACAAAGTTTAATTGCGGGTGTTTTAAATAAACCTTTCCCACCAATTCACCATGCAGCAGCGGGCGCCATTGCAGCGAAATTTTAACTGATTTTGCTGAAAAAAATGGCACAGGCACTTTGTTAACTTTATTTATTTTTAAACCCTGCAGAGTATATTGCCCAAGGAGTAAATTTACATCCACATCAGTTAAAGTGGATTGGTAACCTGGCACGGAATTAAGTTGCTTTTGCACATAATACCGTAACACACTAGGCAGCAGCAGCCACGCCATTAAAAGCATCAACAAAATAAGCGACGGTATCCAAAAAATTTTTCTATGAAGGAATGGCATAAGTTATGAAATTGGGGAGCGCTTTAGCGCTCCCACTTAACAGCCCCCCGTGGTATAGGTCTGTTTAAATTTCCATTGGCGATTTTTATCACCACAAACTAAAAAATATGAAAGAATAGGTAAACAAGAATTAAAACGCCAGCCGGCACACCTAAAATCCAGGCTAAAAAATACTTGCCCATTTTGCACCTCTCGTTTAATTTTTTACTCTTTATTCAACGGTGATACCATTTTTTACTGATTTAACATTCTCAATGGATTTAGCAATCGC
>JBGTHB010000187.1:0-2201 GCA_041746415.1 Coxiellaceae bacterium
TGTGCCAGACGATTTAATCTGCCTGAACAAGTGCGAAAGTGCATAACCACTACCCCATAACCTTGCGCAACTAGCTCATCTAACATCACTTGTATGTAATGCGAGGAAACGCCGCCTTCTAAGCCATGCAGCAATACCGCAATGGGGCCACTTAACCGCCCCGCCCAACACAAATCAATAAAATCACCATCAGGCAAATTGAGCTGTTCCCAACGTAATACTTGCTGCGATTTGGGTGGAAACAAGCTCATTAAGCACGATTGCAAATGAGGGTTCTTCAACCACCAAGGTGGCATATAAGCTGATTCGATTTGATCTTTCATGTTGCGTCTCTGATTACTACTTCATTTATAGCATATTTTCAGATAAACGAACGGCCACTGACTCTAACTACTCAATTGCGATGAAGACGATCTGCAAATTGGCAACGACGAGACAAGGGCTGATTTCAACCCATAGGCAGTGAGCTTACTACTTTTTAAATCGCGCCAGGTAGCTATAAGCAATAGGCACGACAATCAGCGAAAAAAAAGTCCCGAAGATCAAACCCCCAACAATAACCCAACCAATCTGATGACGGCCAATTGAGCCTGGGCCCGTGGCCAAAGCCAAAGGCAAGGTGCCAAATACCATAGCCGCTGTTGTCATTAACACAGGACGTAAGCGAATTTTAGCTCCGCCAATAATCGCGTCGTGTAAGGAGTGCTGATGACGCAAGTTATTAATAAATTGCGTGATCAAAATCCCATGTTTGCTGATCATCCCTATTAGGGTAACAAAACCAATCTCGGAATAAATACTGATTGTACCACCGCTAAGCCACAACGAAATTAAGGCGCCGACAATACACAACGGTACAGCTAATAACACAATAAAAGGATCTATAAAACTACCGAATTGCGCACTCAATACCAAATAAATAAAAATCAACGACATGACAATAATGCCCGCAATGCTTTGCGAAGAACTTAAAAACTGTTCTGCTTTACCAGAAAAGGCATACTGAACGTCTGGTGTTAACACGTTATCAATATGACTTTGTATAAAATCAATGGCCTGACTTTCTGAATAACCCGGTGCTAAGCGCGCTGAAATTGTACCGGCACGAAAACGATTGTAATGCACCAATGAGCTTTGCCCCACCATAGGCGTTAAGGTAACCAAGCTTGATACAGGAATCATATCAGCGCCGATGCCATTGGTCGCAGTTTCTTGGCTGGTGTTCGGCGTTGCTGCACGCACATATAATTTATTCAACGCATCAAAATTAGCTAAATCTTGTTTTTGCATTTGCACCAATACATCATAACTTTTCGCCCCCGCTTGCACATCGGTCCAGTGGTTTCCTGACAACATCGCTTGCACGGTATCAGCGATGTCTTGGATATTCACCCCTAATTCAGCAGCTAAATCACGATTAATGGTAATGGCGTATTGCTGGTCATCAAAGCGCAAATTAGTTTGCACATTGGTTAACCCCGGATAGGTTTTCAATATCGCCAGCATTTTATTCATTGAGGGTAATAAATTTTTATAATCACCTGTAGTAACAAAATTTAAATCAACGTCACTGCCTTGTAATCCATAATTAACAATATCAGGTGTAAAGGCTGCAGCATTCACACCAGCAATTTTTTGGGAAAACTCCGCATTTAATTGCGCCACCACTTGATCGGTTGACGCTTTGCGTTCGCCCCATGGTTTGAGTGTCACAAACAATTGTCCGCCACTGCTATAAACTTGCGTGATAACACTTTTGATGGCTGGATTTTTTGCAACAATGTTTTCGATTAATTTAATTTGATCGTTGGTACTGGCTAAGCTCGAACCCGACGGTGCACTCACGCTGATTTGTACCATGCCAATATCTTCTTTTGGAATCAGTTGCGATGATAAGTTGGCAAAAATTAAATAACCCAATCCCGCAATCACCACTAATCCTAACACCACAAAATGTTTTTGCTTCAAAGCAAAACTCAGTAAGCGCTCGTATTGTTGTGACAGATGATCAAAGGTGCGATCTAAAAATTGAATATAACGGGTGTCATTTGCGCGCGGCAATAAAATTCGCGAACACATCATAGGCGATAACGTTAACGCCACAAAGGCAGAAATTACGACAGCGCCTGCTAGAGTAAACGCAAATTCTTTGAATAATTCTGCGGTAAACCCTTGCACAAAACCAATTGGCGCATAGATCG
>JBGTHB010000188.1:0-6160 GCA_041746415.1 Coxiellaceae bacterium
TCGTTAATCCTGTCGGCCACTCACCCTCAACCCACATCAAATATATTTTTTTAAAGGTTCTATCAACCAATTGTGCTTGTATATGGGTTAAATAAGCGCGTTTTTTAGCAATTAATAAGCACCCGGAAGTGGGCCTATCTAAGCGATGCACCAACTCTAAAAATTTCTCTTGTGGTCTTAGTTCACGTAATGCTTCAACCACACCCGCATTGATACCGGTTCCACCGTGTACTGGCAGACCCGTGGGTTTATTTAGGATAATTAACCCCTTGTCTTCATATATAATATCCTGCAAAAGGCGCTGCCAATGATGCGATAAAGCGGGTTTTTGTTTGGTTTGTGAGACGCGTAAAGGCGGCATGCGGATCTTGTCTTGTAATTGTAAACGGTATTCGGCCTTTACCCGCTTGCCATTCACCCGCACTTCACCACCACGAATGGCGCGGTAAATTCGGCTCTTAGGCACGCCTTTATATTCACGAATTAACCAATTATCAAGGCGTTGGTCTACCCGCTCACTGTCTTTGAAGATTGTTTCTCTCATAGGATTGATGTCACACTTAAAGCTTGTTATGATCGCCGAGAGTATAAAGCGTGTGCGCAAAATAAGAAACTTTGCCGCACCGCAATAAATAACCCGCGCTCCCGCGTATGAAATTGAAGAAATTTCGGCGAACCCACCTAGAACAATCACAGTGGTTGAGCGCCTGAACAAACAGGTTTTAAAAAAATGAGAATGTTGATTAACGTTCAGCCTGACCAGCTGCGTGTTGCTGTTACTGCCGGTCCACGTCTAGTTGATCTTGATGTTGAAGTCCCAGGCCAAGAACAAACCGTTTCAAATATCTACAAAGGTGTCATTACCAGCATTGAAGCCAGTCTTGGTGCGGTATTTGTAAACTTTGGCGGTGAACGTCATGGTTTTTTGCCTCTCAAAGAAATTTCTAACGAGTATTTCCAAGGGCAAATACACAATCCAAATGACGAAGACATCAAAAATTTATTAAGACCTGGCCAAGAACTGGTGGTGCAAATTGAAAAAGAACAACGCGGCACAAAAGGCGCAGCGCTGACCACCTTCATTAGTTTAGCCGGCTCTTACATGGTGCTAATGCCAAATAATCCTCGCGCTGGCGGTATATCGCGTCGCATTGAAGGTGACGAACGCGATCAATTACGTTCTGTGCTGAGCGAGTTAAGTATTCCAGAAGGCATGGGCGTTATTATTCGTACTGCTGGTCTTGGTAAAACTAAAGAAGAATTACAATGGGATTTAAACTTTTTATTACGTTATTGGGAAGCCATTAAGCAAGCGGCTGTAGCCAAACGCGGTCCTCATCCTTACTTGATTCACCAAGAAAGTGACGCCGTTATTCGCGCCATTCGTGATTATATTCGTCAAGATATGGATGAAATCATTATTGATGAAAATAATGCTTTCCAAAGAGCAAAGAATTACTTAGGACAGATACGTCCTGATTTTGTTGAACGCTTAAAACTGTACCAAGACCAAGTCCCTTTATTTGGTCGTTTTCAAATCGAGCAACAAATTGAAAGCGCTTATAATCGTGAAGTACGCTTGCCTTCTGGCGGCTCTATTGTCATTGACCACAGCGAAGCCTTGGTTGCTATAGATATCAACTCTTCACGTGCCACCAAGGGCGGCAACATCGAAGAAACGGCACTTAATACCAATTTAGAAGCCGCAGATGAAATTGCACGCCAATTGCGTATTCGTGATATTGGCGGCTTAATCGTTATCGACTTCATTGACATGACGCCTGTTCGCAATCAGCGTGAAGTGGAAAATCGTCTACGCGATGCCTTACACCAAGACCGCGCACGCATTCAAGTGGGTCGCATTTCTCGTTTTGGTCTTTTAGAAATGTCACGGCAACGGTTACGCACGTCACTCATTAAAAGCAGTCATATCCCCTGCCCACGTTGTGAAGCACAAGGTACAATTCGTACCGTCGAATCACAAGCACTTTCTATTATTCATTTAGTTGAAGAACAAGCTTCCCGGGCTGAAAACATCCTGTTTCAAGTGCAATTACCTATTGATGTTGCCACCTATGTAATTAATGAAAAGCGCGAAATGCTAAAATCAATTGAAAAGCATTGTAACGTGAAAATTGTTGTCATACCCAATGAATACATTGAATCACCGCAATACCAAATTAAACAAATCAAATGTGATTTAAAATCCATTGAAGCGGGTGAAGGTATTCCTACCTACCGGCTTGTTAAAGCCATTCGCCTTGAAGCAGCTGCAAAAAAACCCATAATGAAATCGGCGGTAGAACCCATCATTAATCAGTTTCTAGTAAGCGAAACCGATTCAACCCTCACACCACGCAGCACACCAGTAAGCAGCAGCACTACTAATACTGGCGCGAGTGGTAGCAATAGCAGCAATGGTCTCATTAAGCGCTTATGGCAAAAAATGTTTGGTAATGAAGACGCTGAGAAAAACGAAAACAATGAAAAGGCTGCGGCTGAAAGTGGCCGTCGTCAATATAATCGCCCAGGCCAAAAACGCTACTCGCAAAATTATCGTCAAGGTGCGTCACATCGCAGTCCAAACCAAAATCGCAATAGAACTAGACGCGGTACGCGTGGTGGCACTCGTAGAGCACCAACACCCACTGGCGGCTCAACCAGCAGTAATAACGACCCCTCAAAATAGCTAACCGTTATTCTGTAACTCCTCAGGTACCTAGGAAGATGATCTGCAAATTGGCCGTTATTGCCAATTTCAACTCATAAGCTGAGAAGAGTTATTCTTGACTGGGTTTAGGCGGCGTCCAATCTTTAATGTGCAAATCGCGTTGCGGAAAGGCAATGGTAATATTGTGCTGACGAAAAGCTTTAGCAATAGCAAAATTTAAATCACTAACAACATCGTATTTCAAATTCACATCTTTAATTACACACCATAATTCAAACTCCAGTGTGCTTTCACCAAAGCGCCTAAACAATACTCGAACTTTGGATTCTTCATTATCCTCTATCACTTGCGGATGTTGTGCTCCCACCTCTAGTAAAATTTTCTTCACTAAATCAATATTACTGCCGTATGCCACACCAACAGCACAATTAACCCGCCAATAGCGATCGCGAAACATTAAATTAGTGACTTCTTTGGTCATCAAATCCGCGTTCGGCACAATGATATCCTCATGGGATAAGGTTGTAATTTGGGTTGAGCGAATACGTATTTTTTTAACAAAACCCTCTGTGTTGCCAACGATAACTCGATCCCCTGGCTTAATCGGTTTTTCAATTAATAAAATAATTCCTGACACAAAATTATTTACCATGGTTTGCAACCCTAGCCCCATACCCACTGATAACGCACCAGCAATAATGGCCAAACTGGTTAAGTCCAATCCTGCAAACACTAATGTTACCAATACCGCTATGGCAAAAAATAAATAGCTAATAATGGAAGCCATGGCAACTTGTGCGTCCCCAGTCCCAGACCCTTTAAATTGATTATGACGTGCCACATACGTCGTTACCCATCGTCCAAGCACAATAATCACAGCAAAAACCGCTAACGAAAGCACAATGCGTAACGGAAAAATTTGTAATTTCATTACTCGAAAGCCACCTACCAAATTAGCAATTAAATTATCGTTACCACTGGTGGCGACCGTCCAACAGCGTACCAACAAAATAAAATACGTAGCCCATGCGACTAAAAAGGCTGGGGCTTTTAACAACATTAACTCAGGCATTTTACGTTGTGGCTTCACTCCTAAATAAAAACGGATACGCTGTGAAAAATAACCACGAGCTTGATTAAGCGAATCAATTATTAATCGAATTAATCGCAACACCACCCACAAAGCAAATGTTAAAACTAAACTATAAAAAGCATTCACCACCAAATAACTGGCCAAGTTGTGATAGCCAAGCCATTCCGACACAACCACCACTAAAAACAATCCAATCAAAATAGTACTGATAACAAAGCGCACATAATGCAAACGCTCAATCATTAATTTACTTTTGTTGATAATCCACACCACCCAAACTAGATTTAACCCTAATAAGGTGAGATAAAAACTCGATACTAAATGCAGCAGCGGCGATGGTATTTCCATTACGCTATTGAGCAAAAATCCAATGACACCTATTAATAACACAGTTACTAAAAACTGCAGTCGTTTTGCTAATGCAATAGCGGTGTCGCCACTCCAAAGCAGTGCGTGTTTGGCGGGCGAAGGCGCCCAAAACAATAAACGTATCAAAGCTAAGAGCACGCCATATATAAAAAGTGCATAAGACAATAGTTCTAAAATTGGGTTAGCACTCCAATAAACCACAAATAAAAAAATCGACAAGCTGGCTGTAAATAATATCCAAGGCGCAAAGTGAATTAATACTAAAGCCCACGTAGCCGTAGTAGACTGATAATCAGTATTTTGCAACACCTGTCGCTTAAGCAAATAACGCAACCAAAATGAAAATAATACGGATACAAGCAGCAGCCCCAATAATAAACCACCTCGCCACGGGCCCCATTCATTAAACTGTAATTGTTGCCATAAATCACTTTTGGTAATACTGAACTTTAACTGCGAACCCAACGTTTTATCGTTGCTTAATACCGACCAAATAGAAGCACCCTTCTCAAATAAGCGGCTAACCGATAATTCTTCAATGGTTTTTTGATATGCTTTTAAGGCCTCACTTGCTCTTATGGTGAATAACCGACATGCTGCGGCCTGTTTTTCAAATGTGGCTTTTTTATCTTGCAAGTAATTCGCATCAGCGGTATCACCATTTAATTTTTCAAGCTTAAGACTTATTTCACTTGCTTGCTCATCGCGTTTTTTAACGCATTGCAACGCAGCTTCATTCAGTGTTGACAATTCTTTGCTGGATTGACGCAATGAATTTGCATCTAAATTCTGTGTCGCCAAACCAATATAAATTTGATCCAAACGATGATTGGCTTTTTCAACTGAAAATTCATCTTGCGAGGGTTGTGCCAAAACAAAGCCCATACCCAAACTTAAAATCACACTTAATAATACCCGCATTCCATTGCGCATCATTTTATATCCATTTTTTGCGTTTAAATAAGAAGAATTGCACTACACCTATTAATAATAAAAAGCCACAAACAATATAAAATGCGCCTTTATGCTCTGCGCCGGGAATACCGCCCACATTAATACCTAACAAACCCGTAATAAAACTCAGCGGCAAAAATACCACAGCAACCAATGACAAAATATACATGCGCTTATCCATCTGC
The DNA here is from genome assembly GCA_041746415.1 of Coxiellaceae bacterium. Lineage (GTDB taxonomy): Bacteria > Pseudomonadota > Gammaproteobacteria > Coxiellales > Coxiellaceae > JBGTHB01. Next base: position 5,273 of record JBGTHB010000188.1, read on the forward strand.
TCTGAAACGCGGCTCATTAATTCTTCTTGTGTTATAGCGGCGCGATCGCGCACAGAATCCAAATCTTCTACATATCGAATTAAACGATCGGTTACTTCACGCAAATGCAAACGCGCCACTTTGCCTAACCATGGGCTGTCTTCACTGTACAAACGAAAAAATGCTTCTCGCTGAGGCGAAAGATAGCGTCGTAATAAAATCGCTTCACGGCGGCAATTGGAAATTTTAGGACGCAACTCGCGACTTTCTTGGGTGATTACATCGTCTTCCAAACAATCCACTTGTTCATCCAGTTGCTCTAATACATCACCAATGCGATCCATCATGCGATCATTGATCGTTAACATCAAATCAACCACATTTTTAGGACCATTATTTTTTTCTAATGATTCACGCACATCTTGAACGGAAAGCAAACGACGCTTGCGTGTGGTGATTAAACGCGTTTTATCCAACCACATCCGAATGGAAACCATGTCTTCGGGTTCTTGACCGGGGTTTAAATTGACACTGCGCAAAAATAACAACAGGCCGCTTTCTGTTATCACAGCGCGTGGACGCGATTCTTCAATCGTCATAGCAGCAACAGTCAGTTTATCTAACCCGCTTTTTTCAACTAGCCAGGTTTTAGCGAACCGATGCGAATATTCACAATGCAGCCACAGCTGACCATCTTCTGCTTTCCAAGCATTGATTTCATCCCAATTGAGACTTCTCGCACCACCATTGCCATCCAAGAGTAAAGCGAAAATAAGTCCTTTGTGTGAATCTGCCATCTGATTATCATAGCAGTTAGGTTACACAAGCTCCAAAAAAAACGGAGCTGGACCCAAAAGTCCAGCTCCGTCGCCAACTGCCTCTAAGAAAGGAGATCTTAGAAGTAGTAAT
>JBGTHB010000189.1:0-6153 GCA_041746415.1 Coxiellaceae bacterium
ATTTTATTTCTTGGGTTTCTGTTTTTCTACAACTCTTATTATTTTGATTTTGATAACAGTGGCGTGCATCAAAATGATATGCAAGCGCTCAATGTGCAAGCCAATTATTTAGCGAGCCATCCCAATGCAAAAGTGCGTTTAGAAGGCAACACCGATGATCGTGGTAGCCGCGAATACAATATCGGTTTAGGGTGGCGTCGTGATCAGTCGATAGCGCGTTTGCTTGAGCAGCAAGGGGTGAGCCCGAAACAATTAGATATGGTCAGTTATGGTCAAGAGCGTCCAGTTTCGCTCACGGAAAATGAACAAGCGTGGCAGTTAAATCGACGCGTTAATTTAGTGTACGAGGCGTATTAATGATAAGAAGAGTAGGCGTTATTTTAAGTTTGGCCGTAGTTGGTTGTGCGTTGGCGGATGCACCAGTGGTGGATATCAGTCAACAACCGGCGACACCACCCACTGGCACCACGGTTGCAGTAGGCGGTTCACCGGTGCAAAGCGCACCAGATGCTGCGCCGCAATCACCTAATGCGGCTGGTGCTGCAACGGTAGCGCAAAACAGCGTGCAGTCCAATGCCGGTGCAAATACAAATTCAAATGGCAATTATAATCCCGCTATGGATGCGCAAAACGCGCCAACGGTGCCAACGGTTGACACCTCTGCATTGCCCATGAATGAGCGTTTAGATCGCGTAGAGCAACAAGTGAGTAATTTGGTGAGCATGAATTTGCCGCAGCAAATGAGTGATTTACAACAACAGATCGCGCAATTACGTGGTCAGTTGCAGGTGCAAGCGCATGATTTGGAATTGTTAAATCAACAGCAACGCACATTTTATCAAGACTTAGATAATCGCATTAATCAATTAAGCAATCTTAATTCCAATAGTAGCAATGGCAGTAGTAACGCCAGTAGCACCAAAATAAGTTCAAACGTATTGAATTCGTCACAAGCTTCGTTGCAATTAAAAGAAAGCAACGCATTTCAAAGTGCCATTAATTTATTAACAAAAAAACAATATGCAAAAGCAATCAATGCTTTTCAAAGTTATCTGAGTGATTATCCTAATGGCCAGTTTGTGGCAAATGCGCATTATTGGTTGGGTGATATTTATTTTATGCAAAAAAATAATGATTCAGCGCAAACGGAATTTTCAACATTAATCAAGAGTTACCCAAAATCATCAAAAGTACCTGATGCCAAATTAAAACTAGCCATTATTCATGCGAATGAAGGCAAGGTGGCACAAGCGCGCACTGAGCTGCAACAAATTAAAAAAGACCATCCAAATTCCACCGCGGCGCAATTAGCGAATATTCGTTTGCAGCAACTTGATCAACAAAATTAAATGAGCGCGATTTTATCTTCTGCTCCTTCCGTGGTGTGTAAAACATTACGCATCACGGAAATTTTTTATTCGCTTCAAGGTGAAACCACATTGGTTGGTTTGCCAACAATTTTTATTCGCTTAACCGGCTGCCCTTTACGTTGTCAGTATTGCGATACAGCTTACGCCTTTCACGGCGGTAAAGTGCTTTCGTTAGCCACAATTTTGCAAAGCGTTCAGCAATACAACACTCGCTATATTACCGTTACCGGTGGCGAGCCATTAGCACAGCCTGCTTGTTTAGATTTGTTAGTGCAATTATGTGATGCTGGTTATGTTGTCTCACTTGAAACTAGTGGGGCTTTGAGTGTGGCTAAAGTAGATCCGCGCGTGATTAAAATACTGGATTTAAAAACACCCGGCTCGTTGGAATTAAAACGCAATCGCTGGGAAAATTTAGATCATTTAAACGTTCACGATCAAATTAAATTTGTGATTTGTCATCGCGAAGATTACGAATGGGCAAAAAAAATAGCGCAGCAGTTTGCTCTAACGCAAAAATACACAGTATTGTTTTCGCCTTCATATCAACAATTAAGTAACCAAGCTTTAGCCGATTGGATTATTGAAGATCAATTGCCAGTGCGCTTTCAAACTCAGTTGCACAAACACATTTGGGGCGATGTTAAGGGCAAGTAATTACGTGCTAGTCGAACCTCCGGTCAATGATGGGCCATTCATAGGATGATCCGTATCTGACGCTGGCGCTGAAGGTGTTTGCAATAATGGTGATGCAAAAATACCTGCCGGGCTTCTTGTGCCAGCAAGATGGTTAGCGGTTGCGGCAAGTTGAGCCTGTGGCGTCTCTGGTGTCGGTGGCTGTTGCTGTTGCTGTTGCGCGTTTAGCATCGCCCAAAAGTGAGGATGAGGCTGTAATCCAACTTGGGATGATTGCTGTGATGGTGCGGACGCTAGTGGTGGTTGGGGCAGGGGCAGCAGCTGTTGTGGAGATGGTAGTGATGTTAGCATCGCTACTAAAGCTATATTATTATGGGAGAGTCTGGCAATTGTGTCATCGCGCCCGGCAATTTTGCCTTCGCGCCTGGCAATTGTGTCATCGCGCTTGGCAATTTTGCGAGTGAGCTTAGCATTTTCGTCAGCGAACCTATCATTTTTCTCGACGAGCCTAGCATTTTTGACTTTAACTCCAGCGTATTTTTCTTTAAGTTGAGCGTGTTGTTCTTTAAGTTCAGCGAGTTGTTCTTTCAGCCGAGCTGTCTCACCTTGAGGTTCGTGACCCTCATTTTTAGTTTCTGCTTGGCTGCTGCTTTTTCTTTTATTCGTGTTACTGCCTACTCCAGCCGCTGCAGAAGTTAGCTGTTGTTTTGCCTCAGCTATGTTGCTGACAGAGGAAGGTAGTACTGCTGAGCGACCTTGTTCTCGGCGCGCTCGCTTAGGCGAAGCACCACCATTACTGGAACCAGCTGCTGCAGAGGAACTGCTGCTAGATGCGGATGGGCGTTTCTGGCGAGGCGCTAAGTGTGTTGCAAGAGAGCGGTTAAGTTCATCTGAAGACCGGGGGGTAGTGAAGTGGGCAGTGATGGCAGCTCTTGTGTTATAGGCCTGAACACTTTTATCGGTTCTTGGTAGGGCCGCTGAAGTTACTTTACCCACAAAAGAAGTGTCTGGCTTTGAGTCGCTGGTCATATCCAAACGTAATGTATGATAATAAATTGCCATGGCGGAATTTTTGCCGCTAATAAGCGACCCATCTGCTGCATACACTGTGCCGTCAGCATGCAGAATTTGTCCATCTGCTAGCGGGGCTATGCCTTGTTTAAGCAAAAAATCGATCAAGTTAGCATGCTCAGGGTAGCTTTGGGTGTAAAGGGGGAGACATTGCTGATTTTCAAAAATCACGTTGAGGAAAAACAAAAATTGCCCGTTAATAGTGTGAATACCATTGGCTTGATTTATTTCACTCTCGCTTAGTATGGAAGAATTTGTTGCGTCACATGCGTTAATAAGGCTCTCAACATTGGGGGTAGGGGAGTGTTGTGATAATGCTTCTTCAAACTTGAACCAGATTGAAAACATTGTAAAAACGCCAGGATCAAGAACCTCCTTTAGTAAAGGCACCAGTGTGCGTGTGGTAAAAAAATTGCGATAAAAAACCAGCTCATGGGGTTGGGAGAATTGCTGAAGCTGAAGCCGAAGAAGCTCGAAATGATTGACTAGCTTGAATGCAGGAGAAGAAATTAGGTTCTTTTCAGCTTGTGCCCATTTAGCTGCACGCTCGCCAAGACACGTATAACGTATTTCGGAGATGAACGGTAAGTAGGGACGTAAAAAAGTTGTCATTTCAGCGCTTGTTTTAGGGAGAACCTCCAATAAGCTGCGAATATTGTAAATGCTATCATTTAGCTTCTTGAGTAATGGGCCGTCCTCTTTTATCCATTCCAAAGCATTGGCTGCTATGGTTTGGTGAAGCTTGTCAAAGTGGCTGTGCTCGTGGGCTGACGCACTCTTATCAATTACATCCATCAGCCCGGCCAGCAATAAATAAATAGGCGCAGCAGTGACATACTGCGTCAGCTCTTCATCGAAATCTTTAGTTTTTAGGTAATTGGTTGCTTCTCTTGAGAAGTCCTGTATTTGATGTAGCGTAAAATCAAGTTTTTGGATGCGGGCGTCGGTGGTAGATCGCATTGGATTTTTTCCTATTATAAAGGTTAGTAATGGTATTTAAGAACATCGCCTTACTTGCGTAATACGTTGAGTCGCAGTATAAAGTACAATAGAATGTACTCCAAGATTTTTTTTAAAAAATGCGGCTAAAACAGCATGAAATACGGCTATGGTTGAGATGACTTACGTTTTTTTAAATAGACTTTTAGATAAACAAAATTATTTAAGCCGTCAATAAGAAAAGCACAAAAATTGAGGAATTGTATGCGTGATAAAGTAACTAAACAATATCAAGATTGGTTGAGTGGAAAGTTTGGTCCCGTGCTATTTGATTTGAGCACTGAGTCAGGTCGTCAAGGGCTCGCTGATTTTGAACGTCGACGTCAGCCACGATTTAAACTGATATTAAATGGTGATGAATTAGTGGTTGCTTGTTGTCCTGAACTGTCCAAACCAGAATGGCCGCAATTGCGTTTAATGGCTGCAACGAGATACGAAAAAAACACGGTTATTTGTGAGTACACTGGCCATCATGAAAGACGTGTTCCTTATGCAAAGACTTTTGGTAATTATGTTTTTTCAGTAGCAAAGGAAAGTATCACGGCGTTTTCCGTTCGTAACAGCACGCCGGATGAACTTAATATCAAGAGGGATCGCTATACAGTTTTTAATACCATTAACGCAGAAATGGTAGGAGGCGTAGCGCGTTACGCTAATACCACACAGACTGGCGGTCAAGCCAACGCCCACTTTGTAAGTAGAGGCTACGCTGTTTTTATCGTTGCCAATAAAACTATTCGGCCAGGTGAAGAAGTAATGGTGTTTTATGCCGATGGCAGTCATTACGCACCTTTATCACCGACTACTCTTTTCACCATGGCGTGTGACTTTTTGCAAGTGATGAGCTTAGAAGAATTAGCAATTATTCATGCTGCTTTTTTAAAAGACGAGCGTATAGGAAAGTGGAGCACTGCTGAAGTTAAGTTAGAAGCGTATGTTCGCGGCTTGTCAGCAAAAGAAAAGGTGGTTCAGCCAGAGCTAAATAGAACAGAAGTTTTTGATGTAGCGGCGTTTCAGCGCTTATTTGAAAACACCTCACTGTGTAGGAATAACAGCGTTGCTACCGCGAAACGGTTACGGTCAGTTACAGCAAATGGGGATTCACAACCGTTGGTGGATAATCAAAATGTTATGGCTGCAACGACAACCACAATTGTCTCTTCGCCCTCGGTAGCCTCGACGACGGAGTTAGGAGACGCCGCTTATTTTTCTGCTTTGAGTGAATTTTTGGAACAGTATATTGCGGCCAGCGTACACAGTCATATTATTGAATTTGATGGCCTTATACAGGCTGAGCTGTATCACGAAATACATAATCAGGTTATATGTTTTTTGATTGCGAGTGCGCATCAACAACGATTAGTTTATGAAGGCCAAGTTGCAACGAGTCTGGTCAATACCCTCACCTCGAAGCAGCAGCAAGCGTTATTATGTAGTCGAGAAAGCCAACAAATATTGCCACATCTGCCGGTGTTATTAGAGGTAACTCTTGTTCAGTTTCAATTGATGCTGTGTTACTTAGAGGCGCGAGTTAGCGTTTTTGTCAGTTCGATAGATTTAGAAGAGCAGCCAGCGACTTTTCCTGAGCAGCTTTTGACAGAGGCATCAAAAATAATGATGGTGATGCTGCGTTATAGCTTTACGGCGATCCCGGCCAATTACATGGAATTATATAATGGTCTAACTACCGTAGAGCAACAGCAGTTATTGGCCCACCCAAGATTTCAGGTGTGGCAAAATACCCAGGGGATTTTGTTTGAGCAAGCACTTAGGTGGAATTTAAGTAGGCTGCGTTCGCATGCAGAGGTGGCGTCTGCTAATACGGTGACTTTTTCTGCTAGCTGTTCGCCTTGAGAAGGCGCAGTAGCGTCGTGCTGAACAGCAGCCTACATTTTTTTCTTGCTGCGTAATAAATTCTTCAGCTTTATCCGTTACAGTGCTTTTTAATTTAAACGGTAAGGGTAAGTATGAGTCCAATTTCTTCAGCTTTAGCAAAAAAAAAGCCTAACGATAACGGTGCGCGTTCGCCGTTGTTGGCTAGTCCACCTATGCCAGCGAGAGTATTAGGAAAAAGAAA
>JBGTHB010000190.1:0-13582 GCA_041746415.1 Coxiellaceae bacterium
GGCTGAAAGGCAGTAACATTTTAGGCAACCTCCAAGCGCTGGAACCCAGGAGAAAATAAAATGGCAAAGAAAATCACGGGTTATATTCGCCTGCAAATTAAAGCGGGTGAGGCAAATCCTTCACCACCAGTGGGCCCAGCTTTGGGTCAACATGGTGTGAATATCATGGAATTTTGTAAAGCGTTCAATGCAAAAACACAAAGCATGGAAAAAGGTTTACCGACGCCAGTCGTTATTACCGTTTATTCAGATCGCAGCTTTACATTTATCACTAAAACACCGCCTGCGGCAGTTTTGATTTTGAAAGCATTGAAACTAAAAAGTGGTAGTGGCAAACCCAATACTGAAAAAGTGGGCAAGATAACGCGCTCACAATTAGAAGACATTGCCAAATTAAAGCAACCTGATTTGACGGCAGCTGATTTAGATGCAGCAGTGCGCACCATTGCTGGCACAGCACGCAGCATGGGTGTCGAAACAGAGGGGGCAAACTAATGGCAACAACTTCAAAACGTATTCGCGCTTACCAAGAAAAAGTCGCAAAACCCGCTTATTTGTTAGAAGAAGCTATGGGTCTTGTTAAGGAATGCGCGAGCGCAAAATTTAATGAATCAGTAGACGTTGCGATTAGTCTTGGCGTGGATGCACGCAAGTCAGATCAAAACGTGCGTGGCGCAACTGTGTTGCCACATGGTACAGGCCGTGATGTGCGCGTTGCTGTATTTGCTGAAGGAGCGAATGCGGATGCGGCAAAAAAAGCTGGCGCGGATATTGTAGGGTTTGACGATTTAGCTGAAAAAGTCAAAGCGGGCGAAATTAATTTTGATGTTGTTATTGCTACACCAAACTCAATGAAAGTGGTGGGTAAACTCGGTACGATTTTAGGGCCAAAAGGTTTAATGCCTAATCCAAAAGTCGGTACAGTGACTGATGATGTGGCAACAGCTGTTAATAATGCCAAGCGTGGCCAAGTGCAATTTCGTACCGACAAAAACGGTATCGTGCACGCCTCAATTGGTAAAGCAAATTTTGAAACTAATAAGCTTGTTGAAAATTTCAAAGCATTGCTAACAGATTTGAAAAAAGCCAAACCGGCCAGCTCGAAAGGTACGTTTATTAAAAAAGTGGTGTTATCGAGCACGATGGGTCCGGGCATTGGTATTGAACGTTCAAGCTTAGTAGATATATAAAAAAGAATTTCGCGTTAGGTGGCAACAATTGTTGTTGCTGCTTGAACGTCGAAGACCGTAAGTGTGAAAACTTAATTGCTGGATTTTCCAGCAGCTTACGCAGGCGGTGCGAAGAGTGGTTGTTTTAATTGCCACTCTTTCACCAAAGTAAGAACCTTGGAGAAAGACAGTGGCATTAAACTTAGAACAAAAAAAAGCGATGGTCGCTGAGCTGTCTGATATTGCTGGTAAAGCATTATCGGCTGTTGCAGCAGATTATCGTGGCTTAACTGTCTCTGAGATGACGCAATTGCGCAAAACAGCACGCGAAAATGGTGTGTGGTTACGAGTTTATCGTAATACGTTAGCGCGACGCGCGTTGTCTGAGACAGAGTTTGCTTGTCTCCAGGATACACTTGTCGGTCCAATTGTGTTGTTTTTTGCACAAGAGGAACCGGGCGCAGCGGCTCGTTTGTTACGTGACTTCTTAAAAGATGGACACGACAAACTAGAGGTCAAAGCACTTGTGGTAGATGGAAAACTGTTGAGCGCGGATCAATTGAAAGCCGTTGCCAGCTTGCCATCTAAACAAGAAGCATTGGCCATGTTGTGTGCCGTTCTACAAGCACCAGTGGTGAAATTTGTTCGCACACTGAACGAACCTGTTGCGCAAGTTGTGCGTGTTATGGGTCAAGTGCATGAGAAAAAACAGTAAGTGTATTGCTAATTAACTTTTTGGAGTAAAAAAATGGCAGAAGTAACTAAAGATCAGATCTTAGAAGCAGTGGCAAACATGAGTGTAATGGATGTTTGCGACCTCGTTAAAATGATGGAAGAAAAATTCGGTGTTTCCGCACAAGCTGCAGTAGCAGTTGCGGGTCCTGCTGCAGGCGCAGGCGCAGCAGCAGTGGAAGAACAAACTGAGTTTGACGTGGTATTAGTAGAAGCGGGTGCAAACAAAATCAACGTGATCAAAGCCGTACGCGCGATCACTAGTCTTGGCTTAAAAGAAGCAAAAGACATGGTTGAGTCAGCTCCAGCAACTGTGAAAGAAGCTGCAAGCAAAGATGATGCAGCGAAATTCAAAAAACAATTAGAAGAAGCTGGCGCTAAAGTGGATCTTAAATAAGTCAGTTGAGTTTTAACTGTAGTTCACCAGCGGGAATTGGTCTCGCTGGTGATTTTGTTATTAGGGCAATTGCCCATTGGCAGGAATTATCGCTGTTAGAGTGAAATTCCAAAAAAATGCAAACTGGATTGGCACGATAAAACGAGTTGCGCAACAAATGTTGTGTCAGACCAGGAAAAGTAATGAGGTGTAGTGCATGAATGTCGCTCAGGTATCACTTGCTGAAAAAATGTTACCCCGTTTAAATTTAGGTAAAGGTCGTCGTGAAGTATTGGCGACACCGCCCTTACTTGAAATACAGGTAAACTCTTATCGTGGTTTTTTGCAGCAAGGCGTCCCGTTGGATCAGCTCAAAGATGCGGGTTTACATGGCGCACTAAAATCAATTTTTCCAATCAAAAGTTATGCTGGTGATGCAGAACTTGAATACGTTAGCTATAACCTAGGCACACCCGTATTTAATGTCCAAGAATGCCGTTTGCGCGGTTTAACTTATTCTGCCGCATTAAAAGTTAAAATGCGTTTAATTTTGCGCGACAAAGAAGCGAGCGGTGATCCAAAACCCGTTAAAGATATAAAAGAACAAGAAGTTTATATGGGCGAAATCCCATTGATGACTGAAACGGGAAGTTTAATAATTAATGGTACTGAACGAGTGGTGGTTTCTCAGTTGCACCGTTCGCCCGGTGTGTTTTTTGAACATGATAAAGGTAAGACGCACTCATCTGGAAAACTCTTGTATTCCGCGCGTATTATTCCTTACCGTGGATCCTGGTTGGATTTTGAGTTTGATCCTAAAGATATTTTATATGTTCGTATTGATCGTCGTCGTAAATTACCCGCTACGATTATTTTGCGTGCGTTGGGTTACGATGCGGAACAAATTTTAGAAATGTTCTATCAAGTCAACGATCTAAAATTAACATTAGATGGGGCTGTTTTAAAATTAATTCCACAGCGTTTACGTGGTGAGTTAGCCGTTACCGATATTAAAGATAAAAAAGGCGGCATTATTGTTGAAGCGAATCGTCGTATTTCAGCGCGTCATATTCGTCAGATTGAAAGTGCTGGCATTACTGAATTAACTGTTCCAGATGAATACTTGGTTGGTAAAAGCATCGCGCGTACCATCATTGATAAAGAAACAGGTGAAGTGATTGCTGAGGCAAACCAAGAAATTTCAGCAGATTTATTAGACGTGTTACGCAAAGCAAAAATTACCGATTTGCAAACGCTTTACATCAACGAAATTGAATGTGGTCCTTATATTTCTGATACGTTGCGTTTGGACTCTTCATCTAACCAATTAGAAGCACTGGTTGAGATCTATCGCATTATGCGTCCTGGTGAACCACCAACAAAAGAATCCGCAGAAGGTTTATTTGAAAATTTATTTTTCTCATCTGACCGCTACGATCTTTCTGCTGTTGGACGTATGAAATTTAATTTACGTGTGGGCCGCAAAGAAGAAACAGGCGCAAGCATTTTAACTAAAGACGATATTGTTGCCGTAATTAAAGAATTGGTAAATATTCGTGATGGTAAAGGCGATGTGGATGATATCGATCACTTAGGCAATCGTCGCGTGCGTAGCGTGGGCGAAATGGCTGAAAACCAATTTCGTGTTGGTTTAGTGCGTGTTGAACGTGCAGTACGTGATCGTTTAAGCGTGGCTGATTCTGAAGGTTTAATGCCCCAAGATTTAGTGAATGCTAAACCGGTGGCTGCCGCAATCAAAGAATTTTTTGGTTCAAGTCAGTTGTCACAGTTTATGGATCAAAATAATCCGCTTTCTGAAGTAACGCACAAACGTCGTGTTTCAGCATTAGGACCTGGTGGCTTAACACGTGAACGTGCTGGCTTTGAAGTACGTGACGTGCATCCAACTCATTATGGTCGTGTGTGTCCTATCGAAACACCAGAAGGTCCAAACATTGGATTAATTAACTCATTAGCGGTTTATGCGCGCACCAACGAGTACGGTTTTTTAGAAACACCGTATCAAAAAGTGGTGGATGGCAAATTAACTAATGACATTGATTATCTTTCAGCAATTGAAGAAGGCCAATATTATATTGCACAGGCGAATACGATTGTTGATAAAGACGGTCGTTTAGCGGATGGTTTAGTTTCTTGTCGTCATAAAGGTGAGTCGACATTAACCACAGCAGATAAAGTATCGTATATGGACGTGTCACCACGTCAGATCGTTTCCGTAGCGGCATCATTGATTCCATTTTTGGAACACGATGACGCTAACCGTGCCTTGATGGGTTCAAACATGCAACGCCAAGCGGTGCCAACCATCCGTCCAGAAAAACCATTAGTGGGTACAGGCATGGAGCGTTTGGTTGCCTCCGATTCAGGGGTAACGGTTGTGGCCAAGCGTGGTGGCGTGATTGATTCGGTTGACGCATCCCGTATTGTGGTGCGCGCAAACCAAGCTGAAGTGGGCGAAGACGATGACATCGGTGTGGATATTTATAATTTAACTAAGTTTACACGCTCCAATCACAACACCTGCGTTAACCAACGTCCAATCGTTGAAGTGGGCGATAAAGTCAGTGCGGGTGACGTACTGGCGGATGGTCCGTCTACAGATTTAGGGGAGTTGGCATTAGGACAAAACTTGTTAGTGGCGTTCATGCCGTGGAATGGCTACAACTTCGAGGACTCGATTTTAATTTCCGAGCGCCTGGTAGAAGAAGATCGTTTTACTACCATTCACATTCAAGAATTAACGTGTATTGCGCGTGATACTAAATTGGGTTCGGAAGAAATTACAGCCGATATTCCAAATGTTGGCGAAAGCGCATTATCGAAACTGGATGACACTGGCATTGTGCACATTGGTGCTGAAGTGGGTCCGGGTGATATTTTGGTAGGTAAAGTAACGCCAAAAGGTGAAACGCAATTAACACCTGAAGAAAAATTATTACGCGCTATCTTTGGTGAAAAAGCGTCTGATGTAAAAGATACGTCATTGCGCACTTCGCCTGGTACCAGTGGTACGGTTATTGACGTACGTGTTTACACCCGTGAAGGCGTTAAAAAAGATAAGCGTGCGCTATCAATTGAAGATACGCAAATCGAACGCATTACTAAAGATTTAAATGACGAGATGCGTATTCGTGAAGAAGCGATGTTTGAAAACTTAAGTCGTTTGTTGACGGGACAAGTTATTGATGGTGGCCCGGGCAGTTTGAAAAAAGGGGATACTTTATCCGCTCAAATGTTGCAGATATTGCCGCATGAAAAATGGTTTGAGATTCGTTTACGTGATGACGTCACCACTAAACGTTTAGAGGCGGCTCACGATCATTACAAAGAATTGGAAGAAGAGCGTGTTGCTAAGTTAAAAACAGAGCGTCAAAAACTGACGCAAGGTGATGATTTGGCGCCGGGCGTAATTAAAATCGTAAAAGTATACTTGGCGGTTAAACGTCGTATTCAACCTGGCGATAAAATGGCGGGACGTCATGGTAACAAAGGTGTTATTTCCATGATTGTGCCAGTAGAGGACATGCCTTATCTTGCAGATGGAACACCAGTTGATATCGTGCTAAATCCATTAGGCGTACCTTCACGTATGAACATCGGACAAGTGCTGGAAACACACTTGGGTTGGGCGGCTAAAGGGTTAGGCCGACAAATTGGCGATTTATATCAAAAATCAAAAGACATCAAAGAATTGCGTAAAGCACTTAAGTCAGTTTATGAATTAAGTCCAACTCAAAAATTCGATATAGATGTTCTGAGTGATAAAGAAATTCTTACGTTATCGAAAAATATTCAGCATGGTGTGCCAACGGCATCACCTGTATTCGATGGCGCGAGCGAAACCATTGTCAAAAAAATGTTAGCCCAAGCTGGGTTGCCTGAATCAGGACAAACTATGTTGCGCGATGGCCGAACTGGTAATGAATTTGATCGACCGATAACAGTGGGCTACATGTACATGCTGAAGCTAAACCATTTAGTGGATGACAAAATGCATGCGCGTTCCACTGGTTCGTACAGTTTGGTTACACAACAACCGTTAGGTGGTAAAGCGCAATTTGGTGGTCAGCGTTTTGGAGAAATGGAAGTGTGGGCACTAGAAGCATATGGTGCCGCTTATACCTTACAGGAAATGTTGACGGTGAAATCAGATGACGTAAATGGTCGTACTCGCATGTATAAAAACATTGTCGATGGTGATCATCGCATGGATGCAGGAATGCCGGAATCCTTTAACGTGTTAGTTAAAGAGATTCGCTCATTGGCTATCGATATTAGTTTAGAAAACGAATAAAAGCTGGAGAACAAATTTGACTAATTTACATCAACAACGAACTTCAAGCCGTGGCGCACCAATGATGCGCGATTTATTAAAACGTTTTCGCGGCGATAAATTAAGTAGCGATTTCGATGCCATTTCTATTGAGTTGGCGTCACCTGAAAAAATTCGCTCTTGGTCTTTTGGCGAAGTAAAAAAGCCAGAAACAATTAACTATCGTACTTTTAAACCAGAACGTGATGGCTTGTTCTGTGCCAAAATCTTTGGACCGATTAAAGATTACGAATGTTTGTGTGGTAAATACAAACGATTGAAACACCGTGGTGTTGTGTGTGAAAAATGCGGCGTTGAAGTTACGCTGGCGAAAGTACGCCGTGACCGCATGGGGCATATTGAATTAGCGTCACCTGTGGCGCACATCTGGTACTTAAAATCATTGCCTTCGCGCATTGGTTTATTACTCGATATGACGTTACGCGATATTGAACGCGTACTTTATTTTGAAGCCTACGTTGTTGTTGATCCTGGCATGACTTCACTTGAAAAAGGTCAGCTGTTATCAGAAGAAGCTTATCTCGATGCGTTAGAAGAACATGGTGATGATTTCACTGCATTGATGGGCGCTGAGGCAGTGCAGAACTTGCTTGAAGAAGTTGATCTTAAAGAAGAAGTCGAAAGATTACGTAGTGATTTAGCGAAAACATCTTCTGAAACGAAAATCAAAAAACTGACCAAACGCTTGAAAGTGGTTAGCGCATTTTTGGAATCGGGTAATCGTCCTGAATGGATGATTCTTAAAGTGTTACCAGTGTTGCCACCGGATTTACGTCCATTGGTGCCGTTGGATGGTGGCCGTTTCGCGACATCTGATTTAAATGATTTGTATCGTCGCGTGATTAACCGTAACAACCGTTTGAAACGTTTACTGGATTTAAATGCGCCAGACATTATTGTGCGTAACGAAAAACGCATGTTGCAAGAGTCTGTTGACGCCTTATTGGATAACGGTCGTCGTGGACGTGCCATTGTTGGTAGCAATCGTCGTCCGTTAAAATCATTAGCCGATATGATTAAAGGTAAATCGGGACGTTTTCGTCAAAACTTATTAGGTAAGCGTGTTGATTACTCGGGTCGTTCGGTGATTGTGGTAGGCCCAACATTAAAGTTACATCAATGTGGTCTGCCTAAGAAAATGGCGCTTGAACTTTTCAAACCATTTATTTATAGCAAGTTGCAAAGTCGTGGTTTAGCTACAACGATTAAAGCTGCGAAAAAAATGGTGGAAAGTGAAATTCCAGAGGTGTGGGATATTTTAGAAGGTGTGATTCGCGAACATCCCGTGTTATTAAACCGCGCACCAACGCTTCACCGTTTGGGTATTCAAGCATTTGAACCGGTGTTGATTGAAGGTAAAGCCATTCAATTGCATCCGTTAGTTTGTGCAGCTTACAACGCCGACTTTGATGGCGACCAAATGGCGGTACACGTACCATTAACATTAGAAGCGCAGTTAGAAGCGCGCTGTTTAATGATGTCAACGAATAACGTATTACATCCGGCGAATGGTGATCCAATCATTGGACCAACGCAAGACGTGGTATTAGGTCTGTATTACATCACTCGTGAAAAAGTGAACGTTAAAGGCGAAGGCATGAAATTTGTCGACGCGGATGAAGTGATGCGTGCTTATCAAACGGGTGCCGTGGATATACACGCTAAAGTGGCAGTGCGAATTACAGAAACATTGCGTGATGAAGAAGGTCATTCAGAAACGGTAACACGTTTAATCAACACCACTGTTGGTCGTGTGATTCTGTGGCAGATTGTGCCAGCAGGATTGCCATTCAAACTCGTTGATAAACCGATGACGAAAAAAGCAATTTCAAAATTGTTGGATATCAGTTATCGCTTGTTAGGGTTAAAAACCACCGTTATTTTTGCCGATCAATTGATGTATACCGGTTATCGTTATGCAACGATTTCAGGCGTTTCAATTGGTGTTGATGATTTGTTAGTGCCGGACAGCAAAGGCAAAATTATCGAAGCAGCGGAAAACGAAGTGCGTGAAATTCAAAAGCAATTTGCTTCTGGTTTGGTAACGCAAGGCGAACGCTACAATAAAGTTATCGATATTTGGTCGCGCACTAACGATCAAGTAGCAAAAGCCATGATGGAAAAAGTTTCCAAAGTGATGGTTAAAAATGCCGAAGGCAAAGAGGTTGAAGAAAGTTCATTTAACTCTATTTACATGATGTCGGATTCAGGCGCACGTGGTTCGGCGGCACAGATCAGACAGCTTTCTGGTATGCGCGGATTAATGGCGAAACCAGACGGCACCATTATTGAAACGCCAATTACAGCAAACTTCCGCGAAGGATTAAACGTATTGCAATACTTTATTTCTACGCATGGTGCGCGTAAAGGTTTGGCGGATACGGCATTAAAAACAGCGAACTCAGGTTACTTAACGCGTCGTTTAGTAGATGTGGCGCAAGACTTAGTGGTGACGAGTGAAGATTGTGGTACGCAAAATGGTATCGAAATTACGCCGCACATTGAAGGTGGTGATATTGTTGAGCCATTGCGCGAACGCGTGTTGGGACGAGTTACTATCGATGCCGTAAAAGATCCAAAAACAGGCGAAGAATTAGTTGCAGAAGATGTGTTGCTGGATGAAAAACTGGTTGATCTCTTAGATGAGCACAGTGTTGATCGAGTACGCGTGCGTTCTGTTATTACTTGTCAAAATACATATGGTATTTGTTCTAAATGTTATGGTCGCGATTTAGCGCGCGGTCATCGTGTGAATGTGGGTGAAGCCATTGGTGTGGTTGCAGCGCAATCCATCGGTGAGCCGGGCACACAGTTAACCATGCGTACCTTCCATATTGGTGGTGCAGCATCGCGTGCAACAGCAGCAAATAATATTCAAGTTAAGTCGGATGGCAAAATCAAATTACGCAACATTAAAACCGTTGAAAATAAACAAGGTAACTTGATTGCGGTTTCGCGTTCGGGTGAATTGATTGTATTAGATGTGCATGGTGGTGAGCGTGAGCTTTACAAAGTGCCATACGGTGCTACGTTGCTTGTTAAAGATGAAAGCCCTGTGAAGTCGCAACAAGTGGTTGCACAGTGGGATCCGCATACGCATCCAATTATCACTGAAGTAGGTGGCAAATTAAAATTTGTTGACCTGGTTGAAGGGATTACGATGAATCGTCAAACGGATGAATTAACCGGCTTGACCAGTACCGTAGTCACCTCAGCAAAACAGCGCAGCAGCACAGGTAAAGAATTGCGCCCAATGATTAAAGTGGTTGATGCCAAAGGGAATGATATAAGTTTGCCAGGCAGCAGTGTGCCAGCGCATTACTTTGTACCAGAAGGCACAGTCATTAATATGGGTGATGGCGCGAATTTAAATGTCGGTGATATTTTGGCGCGTATTCCGCAAGAAACGTCGAAGACACGTGACATCACTGGTGGTTTACCACGAGTAGCGGATTTATTTGAGGCGCGCACACCAAAAGATTCCGCTATTTTAGCCGAGATTTCAGGTGTGGTGAGTTTTGGTAAAGACACCAAAGAAAAAGGACGTTTAATTATCACGGCGACCGATGGTGTGGTTCATGAAGAGCTGATTCCAAAATGGCGTCATGTAAACGTATTTGAAGGTGAAAGCATTGTTAAAGGTGAAGTCATAGCCGATGGTCCAATGAATTCACATGATGTATTGCGTTTATTAGGCATTGACGCGTTGGCAAATTATATTGTTAATGAAGTGCAAGACGTTTATAGATTACAAGGTGTGAAAATTAATGATAAACACATCGAAGTTATCGTGCGTCAAATGTTGCGTAAAGCCAACGTCATTGAAGCCGGTGATACTAACTTTTTGCCAGGTGAGCAAGCAGAAGTTTATCGAATCCACGAAGAAAATGAGCGTGTTAGAAAAGAAGGTGGTGTACCAGCTACATATCAACAGTTGTTGCTTGGTATTACTAAAGCGTCGTTAGCGACAGAATCGTTCTTATCTGCGGCATCGTTTATGGAAACCACACGCGTGTTAACCGGTGCTTCGGTTGCTGGTAAACGCGATGACTTGCGTGGTTTGAAAGAAAACATCATTGTTGGTCGGATTATTCCTGCTGGTACGGGTTACGCCTATCATCAAAAACGTCGTGAACAACAAGCGTTAATTGATGCGGGGCAAACTGAAAAAACCGTTTCAGCAACGGAAGCAGAAGAAGCATTGAGTGAAGCGTTGAAATCTTCTGAAAATGATTCAACGCAACAGTAGAAAGTGAATAGTAACGGCTCAGTTTTTTCAGAAAAACTGAGAAGTTTAGGGTAAATGTTGTTAGGCGAGCGTAATTGCTTGACCTAACAACAAGCTTTATTTAGAATCCCCGCTCTGCTTAACAGGCGGTGGTTGTGTATCAAATTATTTGAGGATCGAATTTAATGGCTAGAATCAATCAGTTGGTGCGAAAGCCACGTAGAGCGAAAACGCGTAAAAGTGACGTGCCAGCATTAGACAATTGTCCGCAAAAACGTGGTGTGTGTACGCGTGTTTATACCACAACTCCACGTAAGCCAAACTCGGCTTTGCGAAAAGTAGCGCGTGTAAAAACCACCAATGGTAATGAAGTAACTGCTTATATTGGCGGTGAAGGTCACAACTTACAGGAACACTCTGTGGTACTGATTCGAGGCGGTCGTGTAAAAGATTTGCCTGGTGTGCGTTATCACATCGTACGCGGTAGCTTGGATACAGCTGGTGTTGCTGGACGTCGCCGTGGTCGATCCAAATACGGCGAAAAGAAGCCTAAAGATAAATAGTGGAGCAAAAATAGTATGTCACGTAGAAAAGCAGCCCCAAAACGACAAATTTTACCGGATCCCTTGTTCGGCAGTGAGTTGTTGGCAAAGTTTATTAATACCGTTATGAAAAGCGGTAAAAAATCTGTTTCTGAGCGCATCGTTTATGGTGCGCTTGACAGCGTTACTAAAAAATTACAAAAAAACCCCAAGGCGTTGGAATCGAATGATGAAGATGGACGTGGCGGACGCGCATTGAAACCCGTCGCTGGCGACATCAACGAAAACGCAGAAGTGCGTGAGTTTGCATTGGCGGTGTTTCGCCGTGCATTGGATGAAGTGATGCCAACTGTTGAAGTAAAATCGCGTCGCGTAGGTGGTTCGACTTATCAAGTACCAATTGAAGTTCGCCCTAATCGTCGTCGTGCATTAGGCATGCGTTGGTTGGCTGAGTTTGCGCAAAAGCGTGGTGAAAAAACGATGGAAATTCGTTTAGCCAATGAAATTTTAGAAGCAATAGAAGGTCGCGGCGGTGCAGTGAAGAAACGTGAAGACGTGCATCGTATGGCCAAAGCAAACCAAGCATTTGCACATTATAGATGGTAGGAAAAAGATAAATGAGTGCTAGACAGATCCCTTTAAATCGCGTTCGCAATATCGGCATTATGGCGCATATTGATGCCGGTAAGACCACGACCACAGAGCGTGTCCTTTATTATACTGGCGTTTCACACAAAATGGGTGAGGTGCATGAAGGCAGTGCTGTGATGGATTGGATGGAGCAAGAACAAGAGCGCGGGATCACGATTACCTCTGCTGCAACAACATGTTATTGGCAGGGTATGGATAAGCAGTTTGAAAACCATCGTATTAATATTATTGATACGCCAGGACACGTTGATTTCACTATTGAAGTTGAGCGCTCGTTGCGCGTACTGGATGGTGCAGTTGCTGTTTTCTGTTCGGTTGGTGGTGTTGAGCCACAAAGTGAGACCGTATGGCGTCAAGCTAATAAATACGGTGTGCCGCGCATGGCGTTTGTTAATAAGATGGATCGTGCCGGTGCTAACTTTTATCGCGTGGTTGATCAGATTAAATCACGTTTGCGTGCCAACCCAATACCATTGCAATTACCGATTGGTGCTGAAGAGAATTTTGTGGGCGTTGTTGATTTGATCCGTATGAAGGCCATTCATTGGAATGAAGACGATCGTGGCATGACTTACGAGCTAGGAGACATTCCGGCGAATATGCAAGCGGATTGCGAAAAATGGCGTGAAAAAATGGTTGAAGCAGCAGCCGAATCTTCTGAAGAATTAATGGATAAATACCTAAATTCAGTTGAGCTGACTGAAAAAGAAATCAAACAAGGCATTCGTAAGCGCACCTTGTCAGGCGAAATTGTACCGGTGCTTTGCGGTAGTGCATTCAAGAATAAAGGTGTGCAAGCATTATTAGATGCCGTAGTCGAATATATGCCTGCACCAACTGACGTTGAAGCCATTAAAGGCATTAACGAAGACGGCACGGAAGGGCAGCGCGCCTCTGCCGATGAAGAGCCATTTGCCGCGCTTGCATTTAAAATCATGACTGACCCGTTTGTGGGTACGCTCACGTTTTTCCGAGTTTATTCCGGTGTGGTGAAGTCGGGTGATTCGGTCTTTAATCCAATTAAAAGTAAAAAAGAACGTATTGGTCGAATTTTGCAAATGCACGCCAATACACGTGAAGAAATCAAAGAAGTGCGTGCAGGTGATATCGCAGCAGCAGTGGGTTTAAAGAATGTTACAACGGGTGACACGCTGTGTGATCTGAATAAAATTATTGCATTGGAAAGAATGGAATTTCCTGAACCGGTTATTTCTGTAGCGATTGAACCTAAAACCAAAGCCGATCAAGAAAAAATGGGTGTGGCGTTAGGTAAATTGGCACAAGAAGATCCTTCATTCCGCGTGCACACCGATCAAGAATCGGGTCAGACCATTATTGAAGGTATGGGTGAATTACACTTAGAAATTATTGTTGATCGTATGATGCGTGAATTTAAGGTTGACGCAAATGTGGGTAAACCACGTGTTGCCTATCGAGAAACCATTCGCAAGTCGATTGAGCAAGAAAATAAATACGTTCGTCAAACAGGTGGTCGTGGACAGTATGGTCACGTTTGGTTGAAAATCGAGC
>JBGTHB010000191.1:0-4184 GCA_041746415.1 Coxiellaceae bacterium
ATGCTTCTAATGCCAAGCTCAAGGCTCTGGGGTCTGCATTACCAATGTCTTCACTGGCAATACGTAACACGCGTCTTGCCACATAAAAGGGATCACAACCTGCTTCTAGCATACGCGCTAGCCAATATAAGGCCGCATCTGGATCAGAGCCACGAACAGATTTGTGCAGTGCTGAAATCTGATCGTAAAAAACCTCACCCTGTTTATCAAAACGCCTTACACTGGTTGTTAATACTTCATTTAATACGGTTTCATCAATGACATTATTTACAGCAAAGTCAGCAGCCAACTCAAGCAAATTTAAACACTGACGTGCATCACCATCGGCAAAGATAACTAATCGCCGTTGCAAATCTTCATTAATGACCAGCTTGTTTGCGTAACCATTAGCAGAAGTTAATGTATTTTTTACCAACCGCAGTAAATCACTTTCTACTAATGGCTTTAAAACATATACGCGCGCGCGGGAAAGCAAAGCGTTATTTAAATGAAACGATGGATTTTCTGTGGTGGCACCAATTAAGGTGATGATGCCCTCTTCTACATGGGGTAAAAATGCGTCTTGCTGTGATTTATTAAAACGATGCACTTCATCAACAAACAATACGGTTTTTTGATTCAATAAACGCCGCTGTTTAGCCCGCTCCACCACTTCTCTTATTTCTTTAACCCCAGCCAAAACAGCAGACATCAACTCCACTTCTGCCTCAGCCGCCGCCGCCAAAATTGCCGCTAATGTTGTCTTACCCACACCAGCTGGTCCCCATAAAATCATTGAATGCAAGCTGCCTTTTTTAACAGCCTCAAACAACGGTTTTCCTGGTGCGATCAAATGCGATTGGCCAACATAGTCAGCTAATTGTCTTGGCCGCATTCTTGCCGCTAGTGGCGTAGCATCACGATGACTCATTGTTTAACAACATCAACGCTAGCAGGTGCATTAAAAACAAAAAAAGAATCTTGCAATGGCTGATTAATAACAATATGGGAAAAATCAAAAGCGGTGCTTTCATCTAAATTATTTATCACTATCATTTGTGTAAGCTCGTTACCGGAAAAGATCAATTGAATCGAACGAAAATCTAAGCTTGTGTCTTTGGGCTTTAAAAAAAACTGCTTAGCATCACCGATAGATTTTTCAGCAATAATAAAATCTTGTTGTAAATCTTTAACTGAGCCAGTAAGTAAACTCGCTGGATTGACATGCAGCCGTTTACTTAAGGGTTGTTGCGTAGCTTGTTCTAAATCCACATCATAAATCCACAGTGTTTTGCCATCCGTCATTAAAATTTGATGTGTTGGCGCAAGCGTTTCCCAACGAAATTTTCCTGGCGTTTTGAGCCACACTTTGCCTGAACCACTTTGAACGACTTTGCCATCATTACTCAGTGTTTTTTGCTGAAACTGGGCGTGATAGGTTTTAAACGAGGATAATTTTTGTGAAAGATCGCTAACAGCCGAGCTATCTGCAAAACTTGCAAAACAATATACCAACAACAATCCACACCATAGCAATGTGACTTTACATTTCTTTTTCATGCTTATTCCTGTTGTCTTGGCACTAACACTTCGCGATTACCGTTTGTTTCCATAGTGCTTACCACACCGGCAATCTCCATGGATTCCACAATTCGCGCTGCGCGATTATAACCGATTTTAAAGCGTCGCTGTATACTCGAAATAGAAACACGTTGCGCATGAATTACCGCTTCCACCGCTTCATCATAAAGGGGATCTTGCTCGCCATCGACTTCACTACCACCTAAAGCCGCTTGTACATAACCTGAAGCATCCGTGCCAGCAGAATCATCTAATAAATTTTCAATATATTCAGGCTGGCCATGTTCTTTTAAATAATTCACTACACGATGCACTTCATCATCATGGACGTAAGCACCATGAACACGCACCGGCACACCGCTTCCGGGTGGTAAATACAACATGTCACCATTCCCCAATAACTGATCAGCACCACCCTGATCCAAAATTGTACGTGAATCTACTTTAGATGAAACTTGAAACGCGATACGTGTTGGGATGTTGGCTTTGATTAATCCTGTAATAACATCTACTGAAGGACGTTGCGTAGCAAAAATTAAATGAATGCCTGCGGCCCGTGCTTTTTGCGCTAAACGCGCAATTAAGGTTTCAACTTTTTTCCCAACCACTACCATCATGTCAGCAAATTCATCGGCTAACACTACAATTCGGGGTAGTTCTTCTAATTCTTGTTTTTCATCTCTACCTAATAAAGGATCCAACAATGGCGCGCCACGTTGCTTTGCTTCCTGAACTTTAATGTTGTAACCGGTAATGTTACGCACACCGAGTGCTGCCATTAAACGGTAGCGACGCTCCATTTCCACCACACACCAACGCAGTGCACTAGCAGCATCTTTCATATCTGTAACAACAGGTGTCAATAAATGCGGTATACCATCATAAATTGCCATTTCTAACATTTTAGGATCAATTAAAATCATACGCAGTTTTTTTGGCGACGACTTATAAAGCAAACTTAATAACATTGCGTTTAAGCTAACCGATTTACCCGAACCGGTGGTGCCTGCAACAAGCAAATGCGGCATTTTAGCTAAATCAACCACACCCGGATGGCCGGCAATATCTTTGCCTAATGCCAACGATAAAGGTGAACGCGCATTGTAATACACCTTTGAGGCTAACACTTCACGCAACGTTACGACCTGGCGATGATCGTTTGGTAGTTCCAAACCAATAACCGATTTGCCCGGAATCACTTCTACGACGCGCACACTTAACACGGATAATGAACGCGCCAAATCTTTCGACAAACTGGTAATTTTGCTTACCTTTGTTCCTGCCGCTAATTGCAGTTCATAACGCGTAACAACCGGTCCTGGTAACACCGCCACCACTTGCGCTTTTACCCCAAAATCAGCAAGACGCAATTCCACTAGTTTTGAGCGTTGTTGTAATTGCTCATCGTCGTAAGTCTGCGTATGAATTTCAGGCGGTGGATCAAGCAACGTTAACTCAGGCAACACATCTGAGCCAGTAAAGCGCGGCGCTTGATGCGGTGCGAGTTCTTCTTCTATTTCAGGCAACTTTTGACGCACAATACGTGGCTTGGTAAGCGAAAACGATTCTTGCGTTGGCTCAGCTTGAAAATTCATTCGCTCGGTTTTTTTAAACTGTGCCTCACGCGGCGCAAACGCATAGTCTTCGTTGCGCTTTGAAGACCACCATTCAAACCAACGCGACCAATTCATTTCATGCAAATATCGCCAGCAATGCGGCAAATAAAGGGTAACGATAAAACCTATTTTCTCCGCCATTTTTAACCATGAAATACCAGCAAAAAGTGTAAAGCCAATTAAAAAGCCAGTGGCTGCTAACAGCGTTGATCCAGTCATCCCCATAGAAAGTAATAACTTAGTGCCAAATAAAGTGCCCACGATGCCGCCCGCATTGTAAGGTAATTGCGTCAGTGGAGTGGTGACATGCAAACTAAACAGCGCAGACAAACTAATTAACACCAATGAAAAACCAATCAAACGTATCACAAACAGACTGCGCATTTGTTTGGTAGCGTCATATTGACGGTGCCGATAACGATAATAAATCCAAATGGCAAAAATCATTAAAACAGGAAACAGATAAGCTGCATAACCAAAACCATATAAGAAAAAATCCGATAGCCAAGCGCCCACTAAACCTGCGGCATTTTGCACCGGCATACCGGTGGCAATCGCATTTGACCAACTTGGATCAGTACGGTGGTAACTAAATAAAGAAATAAGCAAATAAATGGCTGCCGCTAAAAAAAGCAACAGTCCAGCCTCACGCAAACGATGAACCAAATGTAAACGGCTAGAAAGTGATTCTTCCAGTTTGTTACTGCGTGGTTGACGACGTTTTTTTCGAGCCACAAAACTATCCCTATTAATTAGTTATTATTATACCGCGTAACCACAAATATTTATAGAATTTATAAGGTTATACAAGACTTTTCATCAGTATTCATGAACACAGTTTAACTTGCCCCTTTTTTTGGTTACTATAGTCCATCATTAAATCAACAAGGCCAAAAAACGAATGACTGCTGCAAAACACCATAAATTAATCATCCTTGGTTCTGGGCCTGCAGGATACACTGCCGCAATTTACGCTGCCCGTGCCAATCTTAATCCCACTCTTATTAC
>JBGTHB010000192.1:0-5627 GCA_041746415.1 Coxiellaceae bacterium
GTATGAATAGTATACAACATAATTTAGGACTTTTCCTGTTTGGTCAAGTTTTTTTCAGAAAACAGCCAGGGCTGGGACGGGGGGCAGCCACAAGTGATAACACCGCTGGCAAATAAGCCAATCACCTTAGGATACAGCCGATGCTCGAGCTGTTGCGTTTTAGCTTTAAGCGTCTCCATGGTGTCCGTTGACTCAATAGGGAAGCTAGCCTGGGCAATGACAGGCCCTTGATCGAGTATCTCCGTGACAAAGTGAATACTACAACCATGCTGGGTGTCGCCTGCAGCTAGCGCTTTATTATAAGTGTCTAAACCAGGGTACTTGGGCAATAAGGACGGGTGGATATTTAGGATACGCCCAGTCAGCGCGTTTACCATTTTAGGTCCTAGACGACGCATAAAGCCGGCTAGGATCACCAAGTCTGCTTTCGTTTTAAGGATACTCTGGAGTAACGCGGCATCGAAATCATCTCGCTGCGGATATTTTTGATGCTCAATCACCTGGGTTTCAATATTAGATCTTTTAGCGCGAACCAGCCCATAGGCATCTTTTTTGTTGCTGATAACAGATTTGATAATGTAATTTAAATGAGCGGATTCATCAATGATCGCTTGAAGGTTTGAGCCATTTCCAGAAATAAGCACAGCAATAGATAGCGGGTTACTCATTTTTAATGTGGCCAATTATCCATACATTTTCACCCGCGGTTTTGAGGTGGTTGAGCGCTGCGTCGGTTTGCTCAGCAGCAACACACAAGATCATGCCAACACCACAATTGAAGGTACGCCGCATTTCTTCATCTGTAATATTGCCTGTGGTTTGTATCCATTCAAAAACTGCGGGTAGTGACCAACTGGCGTAATTCAACTCTGCGACCAAGCCAGCGGGAATAACTCTTGGCAAATTCTCAGTAATACCCCCACCTGTAATATGGGCAATCGCATGCAGTTCCACTTTTTTTAACAGTTGCAGTATCGATTTAACGTAAATTCGCGTTGGCACAAGCAGTTGCTGCAAGATGGTGGCGGAAGGTGGGGGTTGGCGCGTATCAATAATGTGGCGAATGAGTGAGTAGCCATTTGAGTGCGGGCCACTAGAAGCTAGGGCAATTAAATTATCACCCGCTTGCACTTTCGAGCCATCAATAATGTGGCTTTTCTCAACCACACCGACCACGAAACCAGCCAGATCAAATTCATGTTGTTGGTACATTCCTGGCATTTCTGCTGTTTCACCTCCAGCAAGCGTGCACCCCGCTTCAATACATCCTTTAGCAATGCCTGCAATAACTTGAGTGGCTTGATTGACATCAAGATAACTGGTGGCAAAGTAATCTAAAAAAAACAAAGGCTCAGCACCAGCGGTAACTATGTCATTGACGCACATTGCTACTAGATCTATTCCAATGGTATCCAATTGGCGCATTTTTAAGGCGAGTTTTAACTTGGTACCGACACCATCTGTGCCTGAAACTAACACCGGGGAGACATAACCGGCAGGAATTTCACATAACGCACCAAACCCGCCTAACCCGCCTAACATTTCTGGACGCTGCGTACGTTTACACCATGGTTTAATTGCTTCCACCAACTGTTCACCGCGATCAATGCTGACACCGGCTTGTTGATAGTTTAAGCGGTCTGAATCGGGCTTATCTGACATGGCGCTCATGATAATGCAAAATAGACAGGTAATACTATAATTTCTTTATCTATACCGTTCGCCAATGAGAAAGCGAATAATTTTATAGGCCCACTTTGCGTTGCGATAAATCGAAACGAAAAGTGAAATGGGTATAAACAGGGAGTAAGTGTGATCATGAATATACGTTCAGTTGTCTGTGGCTTTTGCATTAGCCTCGCTTTAGCATTGCTGCTGCCACTCAATGCGGTTGCAGTTGAAAAATATTATGGGAGCGCCTTGTGCGCCTACGAAGGTTTCAAGTGCATTAAAATTCAACGCGGAGACACATGGGAAAAATTATTTCCCGACAAGCGCGAGCGTGAAATTGTTAAGCGCCTGAATCGAACCAACATGTCACTGCATCATCGTCCTTGGATAGTAATGCCTACTAATCTAGCAAATATTCAAAATATTGATTTGTCGCCCTTCCCAGATTACATCCCTCCAGATGGATCGAAAACAATCGTGGTGAATATGGAGCTACAAGCTTTTGGCGCTTACGATGACAATGGCTATTTAGTTCACTGGGGGCCCATTTCAGGCGGTAAAGGCTGGTGTGGTGATGTCGGCAAACCTTGTAAAACCATCATGGGGGATTATCGAGTATTGCGAAAACAAGGTCCCGGTTGTATTTCCAGTAAATTTCCCCTCAACACCAATGGTGGCGCACCCATGCCGTACTGTATGCACTTTTACCGCGCCTTTGCGTTACACGGTTCCACCCTGCCGGGTTACCACGCCAGCCATGGTTGTGTGCGCTTGTTTTTTGAAGACGCAAAATGGTTAAACAAAGAGTTTGCTGGCTTGGGCACCAAAGTGATTGTGACAGACAGCGTCGATGAGCTTGATGAGGTCTACCAAAAAAGTTAAGTTGGAAATGAAGTTTTATAGCGGTCCTTTGAGGCCGCTTTTTTTGTGCGCCATAAAATAAACAGAACCAACACGCCTATAAACTTACCTAAAGTCATCATGCTAAATTGCAGCCAACTTAAACGACCGGCCACAGTTAAAAAAACGATGCTGTCGAATGGTGCGCTTGCGATAGAGGAAATAAGCAAGCGCTGTGAAAGCGGCTTGCCTGAAAAGGTAAAGATAAGCCAGTCGATGAGTTCTCCGGCAATAAAACCAGCAGCAGAAGCATAAGCAATAGCAGGCGAGGCAAGCCAGTAACTTAACACCGCCCCAATGGCCATGGCCGCTAAAATCCAATGCCGGATTTCACGCTGCGCAAAGTCACGCACCAGATAAATGGCACCCACCATTAAGTCGGCTGGCGAAAAGTCACGACCAAAACCACCAAATCCCGGTAAATAGACAAATGCCATATTGAGCGCGACAATCATGACGATATAGCTAATTGTTGCGGCAAGCTTATTTTTCATGGGATGTAATTTAGCTTATTTAGCAGCCTTCGGCCAATATTTGTTATGCTACTTATGCGGCTAAACAACCACCATCACTATTTTGCGAGACTATGTCGATACTAAAAAACGCTAATTCATTGACTCAATGGTTAACTGAGGTAACCAAAGGGGAAATTGCTTTTAATCTGCTGCATCAA
Organism: Coxiellaceae bacterium; assembly: GCA_041746415.1. Classification (GTDB taxonomy): domain Bacteria; phylum Pseudomonadota; class Gammaproteobacteria; order Coxiellales; family Coxiellaceae; genus JBGTHB01. Next base: position 3,245 of record JBGTHB010000192.1, read on the forward strand.
GCATGGCAAAATGTCGATTCGTTTGAGAGCGAAGCGCTGTCACTGAGTGCAGCAGAACCGGCGTGGTGTCGAGAAATTTCATTTTCTTATCGGGCTAAAAATTGGGTTCTTGCCAGGACCATCATCCCGAAAGCAACCTTTCATTTTATGCAACAAGATAAATATGATTTTGTTCGCCCGTTGGGTACGTATCTTTTTGACAATAACCAATGGCAGCGAGAAAAAATAAATTTATTTCAAATTAATGCTGAACATGTCAGTTTAAACTGGGTGAAAAAATTCTCTACGGCGTTGTTACCGCTTGATGCGCGTTATTCTATTTTTTCACACGCTGACAAAAAGCTATTAATAACAGAAGTTTTCTTGCCAGAGTTTTTACATGTTTAAAATAAAATATTATTTACAATTAATGCGCTTTGATAAGCCAATTGGCATTTTATTATTATTGTGGCCAACATTATGGGCGTTATGGATTGCTGCACGAGGCTTTCCGGGTTGGCATTTATTGCTTGTGTTTGTTGTGGGCGTGATAACAATGCGCGCAGCGGGCTGCATAATTAATGATATTGCGGACCGTGATCTTGATGGCTATGTTGCACGGACTCAGCATCGTCCTTTAGTGACAAAACAAATAAACTTGAAAAGCGCCCTTGTTTTATTTTTTAGTTTGTTATTTTTTGCATTGCTGCTGGTGTTAACTCTAAATCGTCTCACGATTAGCTTAGCATTTATTGGTGGTTTGCTTGCAGTGCTCTATCCATTCACAAAGCGCATTACTCATTGGCCACAATTATTTTTAGGCTTAGCCTTTGCCTGGGCTGTGCCAATGGCATTTGCGGCAGTAGTTAATTCCTTGCCGCTCGCTTGCTGGATATTATTTGTTGCCGCCTTAATTCTTCCGTTAGCATACGATACCCAATACGCTATGGTGGATCGTGAAGATGACGTAAAAATTGGCGTGAAATCAACGGCTATTTTGTTTGGCTGCCATGCTAAAACAGCAATTTTGTTAATGCAGGTGATTTTTTTGAGCTTGATGCTGTGGCTGGGGGCGATTGAAAAGCTTAACTTTGGGTATTTTTTAGGGCTGATGGTGGCAGCGATATTATTTATTTATCAGCAATTTCTACTCAGCAAGCAGCTACCTCAAGCGTGCTTTAAAGCTTTCCTTAATAATAACTGGGTAGGATGCGTTATATTTCTGGGATTGCTGTTTTCGCTGTCCTGGTAATCTTATATACTATAACTTACGAATGTTACGACAAGGCAAGGTATGAGAAAGCGGTTAGTAGTGGCGGTATCAACAATACTCGTTGGGTGGGTGTCTTTTGCGTCGGCTGCGGATTTATTGCAAGTTTATCAACAAGCGCTGCAAAGCGATCCTACTTTTCAAAAAGCTGAGGCCGATTGGTTAACAGCAAAAGAAAATTTTCCCATTGCATTAACAGGTAATGGCTCACCAGGTAGCGGTTTATTTCCCTATTTAACAGTAGGAGGACAGTACGGGCGCGCCTATCAAAAATTAATGGGGGGTAATAGTGCCGGTGTCGGTAATGACGGTTCTTTTGAGGAACGCCAAATCAACATCAATGTTGAACAACCCATTTTTAATTTAGCTACCTGGAAACAAATCGCTAGTGCACGCTATTCTGTTAAAGCGGCTACCGCAACTTATTTAGCCTCAGCTCAAGATTTGATGGCGCGCACTGCAAATGCGTATTTTAACGTGTTACGCGCCAACGACCAATTGAAATACATATTGGCGCAAAAGCAAGAAGACTTGCATCAGTTAGACACCGCACGTCAGAAATTTAAAGTGGGCTTGATTGCGATTACGGGCGTTTATAATGCACAAGCCAGTTACGATGCCGATATTGCGGATGAAATTAGTTCGCGTAATAACTTATCGAATCAAATTGAAAATCTGCGTGCCATTACAGGAGTGGAGTATCGAAATTTAAATAGTTTGAAGCAAGGATTACCCTTAGTGGTACCTCAGCCTGCTGATATTGAACAATGGGTACAAGTGGCAGATCAACAAAATTATTTATTACAAGCCGATAATTATACAACGTTACAAGCAAAAGAAAATATTGATGCTGTTTCCGATCAACGTTGGCCGACAGTGACGGTTACCGGTGCTTATTCACGCAACAAAACCGGCAGCGTAGTAGGAGGCGCTATTTTGAGTGGTTCAGACATTAGCACCAGCGATCAAGAAGCCGCATCCGTTTCCGCGAATGTTAACGTGCCAATTTTTCAAGGTGGCTATGTTTTTGTGTCGTCAAAACAAGCACGTTATCAATATTTATCGGCCTCAGATCAAATGCAGATTGATCAACGGGCGGTGGTAAATCAAACTCGTCAGGCTTGTTTAGGCGTG
>JBGTHB010000193.1:0-11577 GCA_041746415.1 Coxiellaceae bacterium
AATTTTTTAGTAGCCTCAAGTAAAGCCTCGTCAATTTTCTCAGTTTGGCCTTCCTGGGTGTGGCCTGATGCAAGGGGACTTCCTTCGCCTGTTTCCAACCAGGTTGGGGTGACGCCAGCTACTTTGCTATAGAGTGTTATAAATTCTTTCGCTGGGTAGCGTCGTCCTTGGATATGCTGCGAGACTGTGAGGTACGGGATATTGTATTTTTCGCTAAACTCTTTGATGGTGCGATAACCTGAGGCCTTCAGTGCTGCTTTGATTCTGGCTCCAAGTGCTCTATTTCTCTTCTTCATTTTTGCCCTTTTATTGATCAGATTATTGACATATTTCTAATTATACGACATAATTATGTCGATTTCAAGTTAAAAACATGTCGAAATAGGATAAAAACAGAGCATATAATCAAGAGGTTAAATATGAGTAAAGAGCTTTTTTTGGCAAAAAAACGCCTTACAGAATGGGGTAATTGGTGTGACTTCATTGTTACGCAAGGGCTTGGGTATTCGAGCGAATCGATTGTGAGCCGAATGAGCCGAGGTGGGATAACAAAGATCGCCGGTCAGGCCAAGTTGTTAATTCCCACTAATGAGCGAGCAGAAGAGATTGATGAGCTCATTGAGCTATTAGCAGTAAATGGCCCAGGGGAGGAGGGTAAGCGAAGTACGGCCGAGGTAATTCGTGTGCATTACACAATGCGGGAAAAGGAGCCTAATGAAAAAGTTAATTTTCTTAAAATGAATAGGCGAACTTACTATCGTCGTTTGCAAGAAGGCCAGAATTGGATTGCTAAACACTTGTCTTAACGTTAACGCCCAATCAATTTTTAAACCAATCTCAATTTAATTAAACACAACTGGTAATGTATTGTTATCAGGCTGTGTTTTTTTATTTTTTTTAAAAAAAATTGGTATGTACAAGCTGGTACAAGCAGGTACAAGGAACGAAGCTAAAATACAAGCAAAAACAAAAATTGACAAAGTTGTGACAAGCATCAAAAAAAAAAATTAATAAAATAATTACAACAAAAATAGGGTAGATACAAGATCGTACAAGCAAATACAAGTGCATACAACTCAAAAAATAAAATAGAATTTTTTTGTAGAAAATGCTTGCAATGTTTGTTTAAAATTTATATACTGCCAGTACAAACTCAAATAAATGCAACCAAAGCCCTAGAGCAAAACTCTGGGGCTTTTTTTTTGGTGTTTTAATTTAGTGTCTACTTATTCTTTTTTAAGAAAAGAATTCTAGTTTAATCACAGAGATTTCCGATGAAAATAAAAATACAACTAAAGCGTGTCGCTTTAGCGATGACGCTCGTCTTGAACTTATTTGTTGTAGCAATGAGTTATGCAAACAATATTTCGGTAGGACGTTACTTGGCGGTGAGCGCAACACCACAGAAAGATCAGCAACAATTATTGCAGCAACAAATTCAAGTTCGGTTTCCACAAAATATCTTAACCATTAAACAAGCTGTCAATTTTTTATTGCAGTTTAGTGGTTACCAATTAGCAACTGAAAACACAATTAGCGTATCTGTTAACACCATGCTTGAACAACCGTTACCTGAAGTCGATAAAAACTTTGGGCCAATGAGTTTAGAGCAGGGGTTAGTCACTTTGTCTGGCGATTCATTTTACTTATTAATTGATCCTGTGAATCGCTTAGTCAGTTTCAAGCTCAAGCCCAGTTACGAAAAACTATATGAACCACCTAATAAAAAAATAAAAGTATTGAAGTTAAAGAGGAAAGTAAAATGAGATCGTTAGACAAAAACACTATTGAGTCAAAAAGCTATATAAAAATATTGCCCGGTTTAGAAGGTTTGGAAAATTACGTTGATTATGATGAATTCGTTTATATTTTACGAGCCATTTATCGAATTATTTTTCGTTCTGGCCAGCTCAAAGAGAGTAAAGAAGAACTAGCTAAACGCATTGCTCGATTTGAAAAGCAGGCAAATTTGCCTGAATTTCTTTCGTCAACTCCGTTGGAAAAATTGCTTGAGCAATTAGAAGATGCTCAATATTACTATTCTATCTATCGTCGTGAACAGAAGTTTCCGACATTTCACTAATATAACCTCGAGGTAAACCATGAAACTACGCTTTAACAAAGCGCGTGTCAGTGCGTTGTATCAAAATGTTTTGATGCAATCAAAGCGCATTTGGCAACTTGCTCGACAATTTTATTTTTCGCTCAATAGTCGGCAAAGACTAGCAGCGTTAGCAGGGTCAGTATTTATTGTGCTATTGCTTTTCATTATCATCTTAAGTGGCACTTCATCAAAAAAAGAAAATGCGTATCCTGTGCATTTTGAAATGAAATCCAATGCTGTGAAAACAGAGCAGCCTATTGTGCAAAACCAAACAAATTCAGCGCAACAGTTGCAAGTTCAACTTAATCAATTAGAAACCGCATCAGCGCAACAGTACGATTTAGTCAAAGCACAGCTACGTGAAATTCAAAACAACATGTCATCACTGGCTTCAACTCAAGATGTGAGCGCACTACAACAGGCGGTTTCACAACCCAATGATGCGCTACTAAACAAAGTCGATGATCTACAAAGTTCAGTTAAAACTATCATCAAGCAAACGGCGCAAAAAACCTGGGTCGACCCTAAAGTGGTGGAAAAATATTTTCGACTGGTGGCCATACAGGGATTTAGTGATGGTATGCGCACTATTATTGATGTTGATGGTAACCAAATGACATTGAGTATTCATGAAATTTGCCCCGCGTGTCGTGGTTGGATACTAAACAGTATGGATTTTTCGAATCAAAGCGCTGTATTTGTTAAGCCTTTTAACAACCAATTGCGCTACGTCAAATTAACGGCAAACTCATGAGGTCAAACATGTTTAAACGCTATTTCTTAGTTTGCGCGAGTATTTTTGTGGTAGCGAACTTAATAGGCTGTGCCAAAATATTTCCGCGGGTTGGTTATGAGCAAGCTGCAAAGCCCGTTTCAAATAAATCCGCCTGCGAGTCAGCAACGGTGCTTATTACGGATTTAAAACGACCACCTTGGTTCCGTAATTATATGTTGCCGGATGGTCGTGCTTGTCCTGTGCTTTGTCTTAAATCAAAACCATACAAATCATGAAAAAAACTATTTTGACAGTGTTGATTGCTGGTTTTTGTTTGCCAGTAATGGGTATTGCTTCAAGTGATTTTGTGACAGCACCCACAGGGACTCAAGACCAAATAACACAAACACATAAATCACAAACTACAACAGCAAACAGTTGGGGTTTAACATTAACCCAGTATCAGCGTTATTTGCAGTTAATGAAAAATACCCCCAGCCAAAAGTGGTATAAAGACCTTGATCCAGCAGAAGTGTTGGCATTGAATGCCAAAAACCCGGCTGAAATGATGCAGTATGCGCAAATCCAAGCACGCAATATGCATGCTCGTGTCACACGCGAGCTGGCATTTAATACCTTGTACGCAAAAGCGTATCAAACACTGTATCCGAATCAAAAACCGATTATGTCAGAGCAAGTTCGATCATTACAAAACCAAGCGATTCAATCCGGTGATCGTGTGTGGCTTTTTGTGGGTGCTAACACGCCATTAGGTCAATTTGCCTACCAACATTTATTAAAAATTATTGAAACAACACCGAACACCGTACTCGACATTTATTTTGTGGGTAAAGACGTCACACCACAAACGATAAAAGCGTGGGCAGAAAATGTAAATTTACCACATGATCAGATAAATAAAACCATCACGTTGAATATTGGCAATAGCCGTTTTTCCAGCGTAACAAAAGGCAAAAATGTTAACTTACCTTACATTGGAATTTTGCACGATAATCGTTTTCAACCGATTTCTTTATCGTCTGTTTTGTAAATTGTTAGGATAACGTCTGAATTTAAGAAATCAATTTAATGAAAATGACGTTTTTAAAAAACCAAGTGATGCGTTGCATGGGTTTACTATTAGTCGCGGTTTTCTCCTTTGCCGCACCTAATAAAGCTGCCAACTTAAATAACTTAACTCATGCAACGCCCCAAATCGCACAGTATGTGCAAAAGCATTTTGCCACGATCAAACAGGTTAAACAAATGCAATTCACAGTTAGTGAAAAACTAAATCAACTGGGTGAGCTATCAACTAGTCAAATTGAAGAAAAAATCAGTGAGGCTGAACCAAGTAAAATGTTACTTCCCAGTATTTATCCAGTTCAAACCAGTGCGTTAACACCAGGCCCGGTTCGCACACGACAAATAAACGTGGACTTACCAACACCTCTATTTTTGGTTGGTGATGATGACCGATCTAAGCGATGGTTAACTCAATATAAAATACGACTCATGCGTTTAAAGGCGCGAGGCTTTGTTGTGAACGTTGAAACACAACAAGCAATGCTTAATTTACAAAAACAGTTCGCACCGTTACAAATGATGGCAATGCCAGGCAATGCCTTAGCCAAATGGCTCAACGTAAAGCATTATCCTGTCTTATTATCAGATCATCTGATTGAGCAATAAAACGCGATAGAAAAATAAAAAAAGCAAAAAAATGAAATCGTATCCTATTGACACTTTATTGCGTTTGCCTATGGAGTGGTGGTCAAGCGCATTTAGTTTAGCTATCGCTTTTTTCCTTTATCGCAGCTCGACGCTTTTTTTGTTAACGCCTAGTGTATCTGATGTGCTAGCTGGAACATTGGTGCTATTAAGTGTGATCCGTTTTTTCCAAGGCTACCGTGTGTTTCGATATCAGCGTAATTTAAAACGTTTGCCGTTTTATGCCATGAGTTCAGACGAACTGTCCATTAGCCACAAAAAATTATTTTTAGGCAAAGGCTTTCAATGGGAAGCGAAACACACCCAGCGCTTACATGATTTAAAACAAAGTGGTCGCGAACGGTTTTTAAATCCCAATAGACTGTATCAATGGGCAAGACAGTTTGAACAAAAACACGAACATCACAAAAAATGGCAATGGCTTATTAAATTACTGTCGAGCCAAAGCCGATTCAATCCAGTTCGGCCACTGCCTCCATTTGGAGGCAATCCAGCAATTCATGGTGTTGCAACGCACGAAAAAGACATTTACCTTAATCAAACAGAGCGTGTTGGCCACACCATGATCCTTGGTACCACGCGTGTAGGTAAAACACGTTTACTTGAACTGATGATCGCCAGTGATATTCGACGTAATGACTCGGCGGTTATTGTGTTTGACCCAAAAGGTGATGTGGAGTTATTAAAACGTATTTGTCATGAAGCGAAAAAGGCTAAACGTGAAAGCGATGTGATTGTGTTTCACTTAGGCTATCCCACGCACTCAGCGCGCTATAATCCCATTGGCAATTTTGCCAGAATTACGGAAGTCGCTAATCGGGTTGCTAATCAATTACCCAGTAGCGGTGAGTCAGCAGCGTTTAAAGAATTTGCGTGGCGCTTTGTTAATATTATTGCAACCGCATTAGTCGCACTTGGTAAAAAACCGAGTTACAAGGATCTCGATAGATACATTTTAAACATTGATCCATTGTTATTGGAATATTGTGAAAAGTGGCTTCCCACTATTGATCGTGATTGGAAAACAAAAGTTAACGAAGAAGCGAAAAAAGTGGACGAGAAAAAACTTCCCTTTCACCTGAAGGCACGTAATCCATTTATGATCGGTTTGGTAAACTACATTGATAAACTCAACTTAGAAAATCCCATAATGGACGGATTGAAAGCGATTTTTAATTACGATCAAACGTATTTTCAAAAAATTACCGCATCGCTGTCGCCATTATTTTCTAAATTGACGACAGGTCGAATTGCGGAATTAATATCACCGAATTATTTGGACCTAGAGGATGAGCGCCCCATATTCGATTGGCTACAAGTAATTCGCGGCAAAAAAATTGTTTATATTGGTTTGGATGCCTTATCGGATAGTACGGTCAGCTCTGCTGTTGGCAACTCAATGTTTGCTGATTTGTGCTCTACAGTCGGTCAAATTTATAAGTTTGGCGTGCAAGACAACATTACCGATCCATCACACAAAAAAACATTTAACAAAGTGAATTTTTACAGTGATGAGTTTAACGAGCTAGCTGGAGAGGAATTTATACCATTAGCAAACAAAGGCGGTGGGGCTGGATTACAATTGACGGTGGCAACACAAACCGGTTCAGATGTGTTGGCACGATTAGGCAGCCAAGCTAAAGCCAATCAAGTATTTGGTAACTTTAATACGCTCATTTGTTTGCGTGTGTTAGAGCAAAGCACATCACGATTGCTAACCGATAAGCTGCCACAACGCGTTACCGTCACGAGCATGTCACAAAGCTCATCGGCGAATGATGCCGCCACATTAGATGGTGTGCATTTTACTAGCCACACATCGGATCACGTGAGCAGTAGCGAAATACCGCTGATTTCATCGGATGATTTAATCCAATTACCAAAAGAGCAAGCCTTTTGTTTATTAGATGGCGGTCAATTGTATAAAGTGCGATTTCCTTTGCCGAAAAATGATATGCAGGAAATGCCGGAAGGGGTGGAGCAGATTGTCGATAACTTGCGGATCTCCTAATCATGTCAAATACAGCTTCTAAAATAACACCCAGTTTATTGGGAATTATTTTTTGGTTATTCACGCGCCTAGTATGTTGGTTATTACTCGGCTGTTTGAGCTGCATAGCAATGGCAGTAATAATAGTGATATTGCATGGCCAGTATGCGGGGTTAAACAGCTTACAGAATGCGTTTGTGAATCAATTACAGTACGTGACATTAATCGGAAAAGCAGGTGCGGTGAATACCATTTATCATTGGTTAAGTTTTATTCATAACCAATTGTCACTACCGCATGTTGCAATACCGTTAATGAGCAAAAAAACTGAAAAAATAATCGCATTGAAACTCTGGCCCTATATTCAAGCTGTGTACATCGGTACTAAATTACTTTTAGTGCGTTTGTACTGTTTGTTACGGTGGTTAGAATTGTTTTTAGTGCTGGGTTCAGTGGGTTTAATCGATGGATTAACACAGCGTACAATTCGGCGTGCCTCAGCAGGCCGAGAAAGTGCATTGATTTATCACCAATCTAAATCGCTAGTGCTGTTTAGCTTAATTGTAGGCATTTTTTTCAGTTTACTGCTGCCCATTGCAACAAAACAAATTGCCTTGTTTGTTGTGATGGCTGCATTATTATTTGGCTTAGCCATGCAAATTACCGCGAAGCGATTCAAAAAATATCTTTAACCTTTATTCTAATTTTTTTACGAGAATGAAATGCAAAAAAATAAATTCAGTTTGATTGTAGGCGCGATTGTGCTTTTCACATTATGCAATGTGAGTAAGGCAAACACTGAACAAATGAACTCAACGCTAAATCGAATGAATCGCATTTTAAATCAAATTAATCCACTGATTAATTTAGCACAACAGCAACAAGATCCGAATGCGCGTGTTAAATTTCAATTTGATGCACTGCGCTCTGATATTGCCAGCATTCAAGAGGGGATTGAACAAGCCACTCAGCGTGTTTCAATACAACCTCGTGTAATTACGCCACTTTCAGGTGATTATCTGCCGGTACCTGAATCGGTACTAAAAAATGAAAAACCGATAACCAGTGAGGATGCTGCACCATGACACCCGCACAACAACAAGCCTTTTTAATGGCGAGCGGCATTCATGCGGATCACTTAAACGGATTGTTACGATTAACCGCTGGACTGATGATTACTGTCGTCGCTGTATTTATTGTGGTTGGTTTAATTAAGTTAGTGGAGGAAGGTCAAATACAAGATCATCTTCGATTTTTATTGTATTTATTCACTCTAGCAACAACGCTCATGTTGTTTTTTACGTTCGTTGTCGCCTGACAGTAAACCTATTTTTAATTATTTTTTTAACTCTAGTCACACTGATTTTAACCAGTGAGGCTTATTTTACTTAACGTTAACGCAGTTGCGCGTTGGAGGTTTCTATTCATGAAAAAGCTGATTGAGCTTATTAAAAATAAATACGTTACTGCAATGGGAGTAATAACACTCTTTATCAGTGGCAATGTGTTAGCAGACAACAGTTCTAATCCATTTCCGTCCATTGATGTTCAAAATGGTGATGTGGTTAAAGCAGTTGGCACGCATATGGAAGATTCCATGCGTTACTCAATGGTCGGTGCAGGAATCATCATGTTGTTGGTCGGTATTGGCGTGATTATGCACCGCTTACGAGAAGATTCCAGTAACAAAGATACCAGCTCGTTTATTACGACACTGGTTATTGCGGGCCTTGCTATTACCGTCGGTATTATTTTGATTTCGATTGGTTGGAGTGCATCAAACTATCAAGTGTCGTCATAAGGTCAGTTGCTATGTTGAACGATTATAACGATGTACCCGATATTTTAGCGTCACGACTGAACTTTGATGTCATCGTCTTTCGCGGCAATACCCGAAAAGAAATGCTGTTTATTGGCTTAGCCAGTGTACTAATTACCATGGTTGTTTTAGGGGTGCTCGCGCAATGTTTTTTGGGGATGTTTTTAATTGGTGTGGGGCTAAGTTTTCCAACCGCAATTCCGGTAGGGTGGGGCGCTGCTACGGTTATGCAAAAATGGAAAGACGGTAAACCCAAAGGGTATGTCAAACAACAATTTCAGCTCTGGATGGACAAAAAAGGAATCAAGTCAGCGCCATATATTCGTTACAGCGGTAAGTGGTCGGTAAAGAGGTTTTTCAAATGAAGTTCTTAAATGTTTTAGAGCAAGCACGTTGGCATATTCGCAGCTTGTGGTGTGTGTTGATCATATTAGTGATGCTTAACAGCTTAATGTTGTTTGGTTGGATGCATTCTCAATCTAAAATTAAAATCGATGTGCCACCACAAATACCCCAAAGCGGTTTAACGATCACGCAAGGTGAAGTGCCCAAAACAACGGTGTACAGTTTTGCGTTTTACGTATGGCAGAGTTTAAATCATTGGTCTAATGACGGCCTAACCGATTACAAAAATCAAATTACGCAGTTTGCGCCTTTTGTCACGCCGGATTTTAAACTGCAACTGGTACAAAACTACAATAATTTATTGAATGAAGGTGAACTGCAAGATCGAATTCGTTTATTGCAAGGATCCTCTGGCAATGAATATTCACCAGATGATGTGATCTATTTAGGTCACGGTACTTGGGTGGTGCATTTGAAAATGCGACTGACGGAGCTGATGAACAGCAATGCAAAAGTTGTTAAAGATGCGCAAATTCTTTATAGCATCAAAGTTGTTTCATACAATGTGGATGCAAAACAAAATCCATGGGGTTTGGCCATTGCGGGATTTGCTGAAAGTCCCGCGCGTATTAAAACAATTATATAATTTCTGATTACAGCACTTATGTATTAATTCTTTCAAAGTAAAAACAAAAAATAAAAAAATAAATATTTCATGAGGTTCGATATGTTTCGAGTCAACTATTTTAGTCGAATGGCAATGCTGATGGCTTGTCTTAGCATCACTTTAGGCAGTTTTGCTAGCAGTGGCGATGAACATGTTGTGTGGCAACGCACACCCATTGAAATAACACTGCCCGTTGGCAAAGAACGCTTCGTTTCATTTCCCACGGAAGTGCAATTTGGTTATAACCATTCGTTACTACCAGATTCATTATTACGTGTGCAGAATGACAATCGAACATTGTATTTATTGGCACAAAAGCCATTTAGCACTCAACGTGTAGAAGTTAAGCTTAACAGCGGTGAAATCATTTTATTGGATATACAAGCCAAAAATAAGGCTTCTGACAATCCCATTGATATTGTGTTACCACAACTCAATAACTCTACGAATGTAGATAACGACAGTAGTAATGAAAGTGTCAGTTACGTCACACTAACCCGTTACGCGATACAACAATTATATGCACCCGAACGATTATTAAAGCAATCGAATGTCATAACCCGTTTTCCAATGGATGCACCGCATATCGTGCCGCTGTTTTATGATGGCAGTGCGACGGCTATGCCATTGGCCAGTTGGCGTGGTAAAGATTTATATATCACAGCGCTTTTAATAAAAAACACTTTGGATCAATCATTGCGATTGGACCCACGCTTATTGTGTGGTGCTTGGAAAGCCGCGAGTTTTTATCCGCAAAGCACCGTTGCGCCACTGGGTGCGCCCATCAATCGTGACGCTACTACATTATTTTTAGTATCTAATGTGCCATTTTCAAACTCTATTCAAAGTTGCTTGCAATAAAGTAAATAATGACGAGAAAAAACATGTTTAAAAATCTCAGCAAGACAACCAAGTTTTTTGCGGGTCTGATTGGTGTGGTATTAATTATTACCGTCATCATTATTTCAATATCCGGCAATAAAACACCTCGAAGCACGCCAGTGCAATATGTTAATGACAATGCGTCGGCGGACAATAAAGTCGAAGCATTAAAAACCATGACGGCTGATTTATTGTCAGTTGAAAATAAAAACAAACAATTACAGCAAACAGTTGAAAGTTTACAAGAAAAAAATAAAGCAGCCATTAGTCAACTTAAAAATAGCGTGTCATCTCAAGTCAAACAGGCGCTTAATCAGATTCAACAGCAAAATGAGCAAAATCAAGCGTCCTTTGAAAGTAGCTTGAAACAAAAAACAGAACAAAGCTATCCTGTTAACGGTGAGTCAAGCGCTAGTGATTTTAAATGGGTATCCGATCTTTCTGCGAGCGATGCGGCTAAACCAAAATACACGGAAACAAAAAACAATTCAGACAGCGAATTAAATTTAAATAATGACACTATTTCATTACTGCACAGTGGTGATAATGGTTCAACACAAGCTAAATCTAAAGCAGTCAAACCAGTTTATACGATTCCGGTGAATGCCACACTAACGGGCGCGACGTTAATGACGCCCTTAGTTGGGCGCGTGCCAATTGATGGGCAGTTATCCTCGCCTTACCGATTTAAATTGGTGCTTTCATCACAAAACTTAACCGCTAACGGTTATCCGATGCCTGGCATTCAAGGTGCAGTGATGAGTGGTGTTGCATCGGGTGATTTATTGGGGAGTTGTGCTAGAGGCAAGGTTGATAGTATTACGTTTATTTTTAATGACGGTACGATCAGCACAACCAAAACCAATAATGATAATGAAGCGCTAGGTTACATTTCCAGTGAAAACGGTAATCCATGTATTTCAGGAACATTTCATTCAAATGCTGCAATTTTCTTGGGTGCGCAAATGGCACTCGGTGCCGCAGAAGGTTATGCCAACGCGGTCACCCGTTCACAATACATGAGCACGACAAACTCTGAAGGTGAAACGCTAAGTACATTAATTGGCGACGCCAATAAAGCAGGTCTTGGTCAAGCGGGTTCAACTGCATCACAAGCGGCACAAACGTGGTGGAATCGTCGCGTACAAAACAGTTTTGATTTTGTTTATGTACCGAATGTAATAAATGGCCATTTAATGAAAGTCGCCGTTAACATTACTCAACAAATTGATATTAATCGTGATCTCAATGCGAGGAAAGTAGACTATGCAAACAGTCAAAACAAAATTAACAATAAGCTGGATTAGTGCACTTATTTTAGTGT
>JBGTHB010000194.1:0-5297 GCA_041746415.1 Coxiellaceae bacterium
ATCTTCGCTCTCCCCTTAAGAAACCCCATCGCTACTTTCTAGCACCTTTGCAAAAAATCCAAATCTTGTTTCTTTGCAAAGAAGCTATCCGTTTTTTCTAAGTGCACGCCATCCTGGCATGAACTTCTCAATTCTTACAAAACCCCGGCCCAAACTTGCAAAGCTCCAAGTTTTCGCTTTGCTTGTCCATATATATATGGAGCGGGTGATGGGAATCGAACCCACACCATCAGCTTGGAAGGCTGAGGTTCTACCGTTGAACTACACCCGCGCGCCTCTTAAAAATTTGGTGGAGGGGGAAGGATTCGAACCTTCGAAGGCGAAGCCGCCAGATTTACAGTCTGGTCCCTTTGACCGCTCGGGTACCCCTCCAAATTTTTCTTCTTTTTTTAACTCCGTGCCTTTGTCATCCATGGCGCTTAGGACGGGCTTGCCTTCCATGGGCAAACCGTTCGCCGGGAAAAAGCTTCGCTTTTTCATTATTCCGACTTACCCGCTCGGGGTAGACCCTTTAAAATTTCACTTTAATTTCTTTAAATAGTGCTTTTGCTAATTAAAAATAGCCATCAACATAAGCCAAAATTAAGCACGATATTGTGCGGATGATGCGTGTCGATGTCAACAAAAAGCCAAGTTAATTGCTTGAAAATCTGAAGAAATTGCAGTGATCAATGCGATTGGTTTAATTTTGTTCACAACTTATCAGCGTAAACTAAATCAAGCGGGCTTTTATTTGGCACACACAAAGCAGCAGAATAGCCCGCACTAACAGTCAACGAACCCAAATAACACGTTTGCGCCGCAAATTCAGCAGACACCGTTGCCTGCAAACAATCCATACCTGCTTCTTTAATTGAAACTGTGAATTTATCTAAACCAAAACTCACGCCACGACCAATCATTTTTAAATAGGCTTCCTTACGTGTCCACAAACGGAAAAAAACAGCCAAGCGCTCACTGTCTTCAACTCGCATCAATGCGGCTGCTTCACTAGAGGAAAAAAATCGCTCGCTGATTTGGGCAAAATCAATTATCGTCTTGTGCTTTTCAATATCCACACCAACTGGCGCTGTTTTGCAAATGCCAAGCAACGCCATATCGCCACTGTGCGATAAATTAAAATAAATGGGATCGCCTATTAACGCCGGCTTGCCGTAACGGTTATACACATAATGCAATTTTTTCGGGTTGATATCTAACCGTAACGCTAATACTTCGCGCAACATAGCATGCGATAAAATAAAAGCCCGCTTAGCTGGTTCAATAATTAAGCGATCAGCGCGCAGCTGTTCTTCCTCATCCAAAAACTGATACGCCTGGTTTATATCCAACCCTAAGCGCGTTAAATCGTATTGAAAAATTTCAACTTGCATAGCCATACCTATCACAATAATGCGCGCATCTTACGCAAAAAACCAAGGCAGGACAATGAAGCCAGACGTGATGCGACCTGAAATTATTACTATAAATGAAGCTAGAAATGAGAAAAAATTCGACGACATCACAAGTAACGTCGTCGAGAATTGGTTTTAATCATTCGCGCCGTGTTTTTCAGCGGAACCCGAAAGCGCTTTGCCACCGGCCTGCATATCTTGACCAACACCTTTGACGGTATTGCATGCCGCTAGAGTTAAAAATAAAATCGCCACAGCCGACACACTCATCATCTTCACTAATTTCATAACGTCACTCTCCTAGGTTTGCAGTAATCGTATCAGCCGCCGCCTTTATGTCAACTGTCTAGTTGCGACAATTTTTTAGGTGGCAGCGGCGTAAAATAACCGATGAATAACAGCAAAATTCCCACTGAAATAAATGAGATAATCCGCGCAATAGTGTTTTGATTGCTTAAATCCACCAACAAAACTTTTATCACCAACACACCTATTAAACTTGCCCCCGCCATCCAAGGCAATCGTTTATGCTTAACGCTACCGCCAATCGTAAACGTCAATGCGATAACCGCCCACAAAATAGATAGCGAAATTTGTGCTGTTGCAGAATTCATAATGGCTGAGACAGACAAGGGCAAATCAGCCCAGTGATGCAATGTTCGCAATAAAATGGCGTTTGCCCACATAAATCCAACGGCAAATAAACACAATAAAGTTATTTTTAAATTATTCGGCAACCGCTGCGCTAACCATTGCCGCTGTGTTTTTCGCCAATGGTAAATAGAAAACAAAATTAACCCTGTCGACAAATCAACAGGATTGAGCAGCGGCAAATAAATTAACGGAAGCATGGAACCGGTGGTGTTTAAGGTGCTGGCAAAAAACCACAACAAAAACACACCACATAAAGCCAGCGGCGTATAACGCGCATACACTTGCGATTGATAGCAAAATGGAAACACACGCAACACATTACCGCATTCAAATACAAAATAATAAAGCGCAATGGCAATACCCATAGTAGCGTAATGAGAATCCATTTGATTTGGAATCACAGTATGATTAAATCGAGCCACACACAGCCCAATTTGTACTAACGTAGCACACCATAATAAAGCGGTTAGCCATACGCCCGACACAGTGCTTAAATAATTTTTCAAAAAATATAAACTGCCATAACAGAATAAAATAGCAATCAAATAAGGCGCAAATAAATAATACATAAAGGTGTTAGGCATCACGCCGTTAATAACTTCATTTATTAACAGCAGGCTAACGGCAATATAAACCAAAACCTGTAATAAATTAAATTTAATAAAACGATTCACCACTGCCGCCACAAATCCACAGGCAGAAAAATACAATAAGCCAGCGAAAACAGCTTGCCAATACTCGTGATGCCCCAGCAACCAAACAAGCTGCTGCGGTATAACATGGTGATGGAAGTAAACCCAGTTTTCATACACACCAATAAAAATAAACCACAGCAATCCTAAAATAAAAAACGACAAGCGTAAGTCTGGATGCTCTTTGGCAACATAAGCGCTGAAAAATGCGCTCATGATTAAAACTAACGCTCCCAAAAACGTTCCGTTTAACAAATACCATACATGCACCTGAGGCGGAAAATAATAAATAAATAAAATGAATGCAGCCAACTGCAACAGCACACCAGCAAAGCAAGGCCACCTGCGTTGCTGCCAACGCCCATACCAAAACAAAGCCGCCCCCTCTAACGCCCACGTGATTCCAGTCCAATGATTTTGCAACGCTAACGGTATTGCCGCAGTGAAGAAAATAATGGCACAAGCTAACATGGCAAACAATATTGGCCGGTTTTGCGTTTTGATTAAATGCAAAATCATGGCTATAACACCATAAAGTGCTGCTAACGCAAATGAAGCAATCGCCATATGCAGTGCCTCATAGTGCAACAACTTAGCCTGATAAAGAAAAAAGATTAATGGCAAAGCAAAAGTTAAAGTGGTATCAATTATTTTTTTTGCGCCTTGTGTTTTTTTATAACTGAAAACAATGGCCACAAGAAGATACAGAAGAAAAAATAAAATCAGAAAAGTTTGCGTAACCGCAAAATAACTCACAGCATACGCTTGATAACTCCACAGACCGGTTGCAGCAAAAGTAGCAATAAAACCAAGGTAGTTCAGTTCACGCCACTGCCTAAACCAAGCAATAATAAATATACCCACGTTTAGCACCAAGTAATAACTAAACAATGCTGTGACATCAGGAGTATTGCTTTGCAATAACAGCGGCGCAATAAAACCGCCTAAAAAACTAAACAGAGCTAAATATTTAGCATTCTGCCAAGTAGACAGCACCACCCCAGCAATTGCCACCACGACTAAAATGGCGAACGCCGTCGCCATTCCAAATAAATCATAAAACTGAAAGGCCCCAAACACAGTAAGATAAACAATACCTAAACCCACACCTTGTAAAATTAGCGCAGTCATCGCTTGCTGCTTACGCAATAACAATCCAATGCCAAGTGTAATCAAGCCAATAACGCTGGCAATGGCTAAGCGCCAGCGAATGGACAACATGCCATGCTCAGCTGCGTACTTCACCAAATATCAATAGCAACCCACCGACCAAGGCGATGACATTGCGCGTGGTTAAAAAAGCACGGATTTTTTTAGCTACCGCCTCTTTTTGGTGGCTAAATAAGTCTGTTGATTTAGCCACTGTTATTGCCGGCGTTTGAACAAACGTCGGCTTGGGTTTAGCCGCAATGGGTTGCTGCGTTACCACCTTGTGCGTTGGCGGTGGTGCTGTGCCGTAAACTTTTCGCTCCAGGACACTTAAACGTTTCCTGAGCGAGGAAACACTCCCCGCCAAAGAAATTACTGCTATTACAAGAATGATAAAAAAGATGAAATTGATCATGATGGCTCATAGTAGCCTTTAGATTTGTTCATTTGCAATAGTCCCTGGGATTGTCAAAATCCGTTGGGATTGCATAGGTTACCCATCACATTCACCAGATTGAGCGACTTAATTGAAGCGCATATAATAAGTCTCAATAAAAACGTCAGATTCCGATACGAGACACATAGTGCCATTAGGACGAAACGCCAAAAAATTTAAAGACTCACTCAAGCCATCAGCAAGTAAAGAAGCTATGGCTGAGTTTGATATTGAAAATACTTTATAAAATTAGGCATCACTAAACAGCATACAGGCTTATTGATTAGCTTATTTCGGGATAATTTTATTTTGCAATTCTTGAATTGTTTTGCAATTGTATTTAAGCAGCAGTGTTTTGAGATAATAGCACTGCAGGGTACGCATAGTGATTTTCATTTGTTGGGCGAGCAACACAAATGATGCTTCTTGTTTTATTGCATTGAGTATTTTCTCTTCTCTGAAATTAAGTTGTATTTTTTCTGCCATGCTAGTCATTAATTTTATCCATTGTTGTGTTAAATTTTGCAAATAGTGATTTGAGTTTTATTTTTAAATCAAATCTGGAAGCGCAGTTCAATTTAATGCGTAAGTTTGCTATATAAAATTCAATGGTACGCGCAGATAAATCCAGCTGTTGGCCCATTTTCCTATAAGAGGTATCGTTTTTTAATAACACTTGCGCCACTTCATATTCACGCTTGGTGAGATAAAGTGTATCTGTTAAATAAAAGCGTAGTATTTCCATGCGCTTTGATTTTTTTGTAGCAGTGTGTTGCGCATGAATGCTTAAAGGTTGGCCGGCAAAGTCACTCCAATCCGCTTTGACAAATCCAAGGCGATCTTTGGGTAGCGTTGCCAGCCTTTCGGTCTGCTTAAAACAATAAAACGCTAATAACTTACTGTAATCAGAAAATGAGAGTGTGTCTAAAGTGCCAGCTGCAAGGGATTTTAAAATCACTAAATCAATGTTAG
>JBGTHB010000195.1:0-5359 GCA_041746415.1 Coxiellaceae bacterium
TTAGCCTGCTTAACAAGGTCATCATAACTCAGATTGAGCTCAATTGGCTCTTTGTTTTCATCCGCAATGTGAATGGTTTCTTGAAAGTTTTTTGCATAATAATCATCTAATTTGCTTAAGTCATTGCTTTGCCAGATATTAAAATACATCTCTTTAAAAAACTTCTCTGTATTCATAACCATATTCCCTTTTATATTAATAGCATTTTACAACCGAACAACACCCTTATGAATCGAGGCATCACCATCATTCCAAAAAACCGTTTGTTTTATTTTATTAATCCGCCATTGATCATGCTGCAATTTAACCAAACCAAATTCATAAAAAACATGCGAATCAAACCGCTTACCCGCATTATCTTGACGATAAATAATCGCATTCAGTCTGCAGAATGCAGTTTTCTCATGCTCGGTAATTTCTAGATTTGAAAACAAATGCTGCGTTTTTAAATGATCAAGCGCTTGTTTTCTCGAGTCAATAAAGTCAGCGCTGTTCAATGTTTCTGACGTGCCACGAAGCGCTTGGTAATCACACTCAATTTGATCAGCAAGTATGGTCTTTAAGACCTCCCAATCTTTAAGATCGAAGCTGTTTGCAAACTTAAATAGCAAATTATTTATAACGTAACTCATATGCCTCTCCCTTAACTTAAATACTACAGGCGCAGACTCTAATGTGCCAGCTGTACCAAACTGCTGCTGACATGACACATTCGTTATCTGCAGCGAAAAAATCTCTGCATGCTCTGATCCTCTTGTCCGTAAAATTCCCGACTAGTTAAAATGAACCCTTTGCACTAGTCTCTCCGTTTTATATAAGAGGCGAAGTATGAGTAACAAATTAGGGCTGTTTTGGCAGGAAAATTGCGGAAAATACGTAGAAGATGCGATAGAGATGGCTAAATTTGTTAAGCTTGCAGCCCAGTGCAATGTAATGCCAAATGACACTTGCGCAAACCAATCCTATACCAATGATCCATTGCGTTGCTTTAGTGGCGGTGGCACACCTCTTGTTACTTACCCGTCAAAATGGATTTATTATAATGGCACTGAAGTAGGTAATAGCACCGAAGGATGGTACTGCATTTGGGACAAACTGGGGTGTGCTAACCAAGACCTTACCAAGAAAGAACTATACATATTAGCAGGGGTTCTGGGTGTGTGCGTTATAGCAGTAGTGCTTTCGTGGTGCTCTATCCTATTAAAAGAATATGGCAACCAAAGAGCAAGACCAGCAGCACCATTTAACCCAGATGATATACAATCGTACATTGCGCTAGATACGACTTCTTGCCCTACTGCTTCTGCAGCATAAGTGATGTAAAATTATTTATGCTGATAATTAACAGCACTTAAGTGTTACTATTCGTCATGCCATTTAAATCTATTGAGAAACGATATTATGCATAACGATTTTAAACTACCCAAAACATGGCCGCCAACGTGGGTCAAAGGAATGATCAAAACCAAAAATAAAATGGGTATAATGACGGTCGAAAACTCCCCGCCTTCAAAGGCTTTTATTGATGCTGCAAAAACGGCTAAACAACCTTTATTAGATATTGGCTGCGCCTATGGAGCTGTCGTTATTCCTGCTATTTTAAATGGTGCCAAGGTAATTGGTTGCGACCTAGATAAAGAACATTTACGTATTTTGAAAGACAGCTTACCAGAAAAATATCACGACTTTTTGCAAACCACTTCCAACCCATTTCCCCAACAACTTGATTTTGCCAAAGAAAGTCTAAGTGGAATTCATATCAGCATGGTTTTGCATTTTATGAAAGGCACTGACATCTTGCTAGGATTAAAAAAATGTTACGAATGGCTAGAACCCGGTGGAAAAATATATATCGTTAATATGACCCCTTATCTTGGATTATTTAATTGGCAAGAATTATCTCAATTCTACCAAAAGCGCGTTAATAATAACGAACCCTGGCCCGGAGAAATAAATTGCAGCAACTTTGCTAAAGATGGCTGGGGCGATCAATTACCTGAATTTGCCCATTTTTTTGATTTAGATAGCCTGCGTGCTGTTACAGAACAATCCGGTTTTTGCATTGATGACCTTTACTATTTTTGTTTTGAAAATATACCTGATGACTATAAAACGAATGGAAAAGAATATGTTGGCATGGTAGCCTCAAAAAAATAGCACAAGTTAAGAGGGTGCAGATGCTAAGGCCGCAAATTGATTTCCATAAACTGACTCGCCACTATTTTACTCAACAGCAGCTTGATGCAGCATGTGTATTCGTAAAAGACACCAAGGGACGCTATCAATATCATAACAACGCCTGTTCTGAAATGTTACGCGCCTTAAAACTGATACCTAAAAATCAAAGCGATTACGTAGGCGCAAATGATTCTGCTATATATGGAGCAAAAACCGCAAATTTTTTCCATGAAAACGACCAATATGTGATGGCTAGTGGCCAAGCACAGCATCTATTTGAAACGCTTCACCTTTCTCCCTCTAAACGCATCACGGAAAGCACAACTAAAATTCCACTTTATGTCGATGGAAAATTATATGGCATACTCGGCAAAGTACGGCATTTAAACTGGTTTTATATAAATAATGAAGAAGTATTGCTAAGCGAACGTGAACTGCAGATTTTGGCATTTACTTATTTTGGACTTCCCGCCGCTTACACTGCCAATCAACTTAGCATTTCATCACGCACAGTTGAAACGCATTTAACACGTGTTAAAGTAAAATTTTCTGTTACCAGCAAAATACAGCTTATGACAATTTTAAATGAACCTGAATTAGCAGCAGGCTTAGTACGCTTTCTGCGCTTAATACCACATTAGCGCCCAATGGCGTTTGCAATCCGTAAAATTCCCGACTAGGAAAAATATAGGTTTCGCTACACACTCTCCACCTAATGTGAGGGTGAGTATATGAGTGACAATTACAATTACAGCGTAGGTCTTTTTTTTTCCCAAGAATCCAAATGTGGCATGTACGAGAGCGTTTTGGCGCCTCTTACTGTTGATGAACTGAAAAAACTGGTGGCCCGTTGCTTTATAACAATAAAAGACGCTTGTGCAAACCAAATCTATAACAACACACTTTCTTGCTCAACTGATACTGATATTGATACTTACACCGAAAAGCTTTCTTATAACATCAGTCGACAAGGCAATAGCACCGAGGCTTGGCGTTGTTTTTGGGATAGTTTACCGTGTAATAATGTGCCCCAAAATTCCTGGTTTCCCTATGCACTGGCTGGATTTATAGGATTTTGCTGTGTTATCTCATGCTTCATGACTTATAAAAACGCTTTTCCTTCCGACCAAGTACACCCAGCAGCCGAAGGCGTGCAACTTTTAATTGGTAGGACAGAGAGAGAGGACATGCCTACTAATACACGATCTGCTAGCCCAACATAATATGCCCTATATAACTCATCACACACCTAAAAATTTTATATTTTTGTAGCTAGGTTATTTCTTTCGACTTGATCTATTTTAATATATTATGAATAAAAGCTTACTTCTAAAATAAATCAATATGAAAAATTCGATCGAAGCAATAAAATTAGTCCCTTATGATCCTAGCTGGCCATTTAAATACGCGCTTGAAGCTGCAAAAATTCAACAAATTTTAGGCTCGAACTGTGTCCGCATTCATCATATTGGCAGCACGGCGATACCTGGAATTTATGCTAAACCAATCATTGATATCTTTCCTGTAGTGGATAATTTAAATGCGGTTGACCAATGCAACGCTGATTTTGAACAGCTGGGATATATTTGCCGAGGTGAATATGGTTATCCTGGCCGACGCTACTTTAAAAAAATTGCTAAGGAACAATCCTTTCATATCCATGCTTTTCAAACAGGCGACACTGAAATAGAACGTCACCTTGCTTTTAAAGAACGCCTAACCACTCATCCTGATGAAGCGGCTTCCTATTCCTGGATTAAACGTTGTTTAGCCGAGCAATTCCCATTTGACAGGCAGCAATATACTGATGGTAAAGATTCATTTATTCGCATGATTAACTACCGTGCGGGTGTGGTAAAACCAGATCAACTTGAAGCACAAGACAATATTGTTTTAACGCCACCTAATCCAAATTGGTTAAAGCTTGGTGAAGCTGAAATTAATGCGCTACAAAAAATAATCAATTTACCGTATGCGGCAATGCAGCACTTAGGCAGCACCGCAGTTCCAGATCTTCTCGCCAAACCCACCATCGACATATTTATTGCATTGGATTCAATAGATCAGGCTGCACAATGGATTAAACCACTTATCAATATGGGTTACGATTATTGGGCGGAAAATCCAGATAAAATGCATTTGCGCTTTTTTAAAGGCATGCCGCCGTACGGAATCGGCAGAACGCATCATGTACACATTCTGCCTGCTGGAGAAGATTTCAATAGACGTGTTCAGTTCAAAAATACCTTATGCACCAACGAAAAAATTCGCCGTGAATATGAAAAATTAAAACGTGATTTAGTGCAGCAAAATTGCAGTGATCGAGAAGCTTACACAGATGCAAAAAAAAGTTTTGTAAACTGTTGGATAAAAAAATAATGTCAAAACAATTTATTGTTAAAATAATAAGTAATACAATAGGAGCACGAGAATATATTTCGAAAGTAAATCAATTTATCACGAAGCTAAATATAGAATATTGTTGTGTGTATCGCTTCAAAGATAACGATCAAATTGACAAACTGCTGTTGCTGTTTGAATTGAATACTGATATTTCAGCAGAGTCATTTTACCTAAGCGAAAAAAAATTAATTCAAGCTGAAGCGCCTTTAAATTTTGACATAATCATAAGCATGGCACCCACACCCAACGCCTCTTCACCCACGGCAAGTTTGCAATATATTAATGATAAAGGTAGTGAGCGTAAGTACTCACTCGAATTAATCAACGCACTCGATCTGAGTCAATACCAGTCTTTAATGTGTCATGTATGCGGCCCCGCAGGAAGAGCGCTTTACCAAGATAATTTCATCGAAGGCATTCTTTGCCTGGAGCTACATTCAATATTACAACCCAGCAGTAATAACAATTATGAATTTAATCAGCTACACATTGCGAATTGCAGCGTCGGCACCACTAAAGATGATATCAATCAGAATTTTTCAGAAAAAACAAAGGCGATTTTATTGCAAAATAAACTTACTGATAATATTTTCAGTTGTCTAGACGATATGCGTGAAAAAAAACTTTGGGCATGGGCTAAGATATTTACCTGTAAAATATAAAAGAATAACTATGATACGACGATTTGTTATATTACGCAAAAAACCCGACATAACAGTGGAGCAGTTTCGCGACTATTGGGAAAATGTACACGGCAAACTTATCGCTAAAATTCCCG
>JBGTHB010000196.1:0-8695 GCA_041746415.1 Coxiellaceae bacterium
TATTGCGCATGAGTAAAAAACCTAAAGTGCTTGGTATAACAGCGGTTACACAAAGTCGTTTATTTAATGTTGAAGCGGTGGATTTGCGTTTTTCTAATGGCGTAGAACGGCAATATGAACGCATTCATGGTCGTGCACGGCGCGCGGTAATGGTAGTGCCATTTAAAACACCTGAGACTTTTTTGTTAGTGCGTGAATACGCTGCGGGCTTGGATGAAATGTGGCTGGGTTTTCCGAAGGGGGCTGTGGATGACGTGGATGAATCTTTAATAGCAACCGCCAATCGTGAGTTGATGGAAGAAGTGGGTTATGGTGCTCACTCGTTAACTTGGTTAGCACGCTTTAGTGCGTCACCGGGGTACATGTCATCAATGATGGAAGTGTTCGTGGCGCGTGATTTATATGCCAAACGTTTGCCTGGTGATGAAGCAGAAGAAATTGAAGTGGTGGAATGGCGCGTCGCGGATATCGACAAATTATTAGTGCATCCCGAATTTCACGAGGCGCGCAGTGTGGCGGCTTTATTATTAGCATTAAGGCAGACATGAAACCACGCGATTTACACATACTGTTGCCTCACGTTATTGAAATTGCTATGCAAGCAGGTGTAGCGACCTTGGATTTTTATGGCGGTTCTGCTGAAAAATTAAATGTTACTAAAAAACAAGACAGCACCTTATTAACACAGGCGGATTTAACAGCGCACGCTGTTATTGATGCCGATTTAAAAGCGTTAAGTTTATTTCCTGTTTTATCAGAAGAAGGTGAATTGTTTGATGACAAAACACGCTTCAGTTGGCCCACGTATTGGTTGGTTGATCCATTAGACGGCACGCGAGGGTTTGTGGAGCGACGCGGTGAGTTCACCGTCAACATTGCATTAATTCATCAACATCAACCAGTATTAGGGGTGATTTATGCGCCGCAACTCGACGCGCTTTATTATGCTATTAAAGGCGACAAAGCCTATCACCGTTATGCCAAAGCGCAACCCCTGGTGTTGTCAACACGCGCCATTGATTGGGAAAATTACAAAATTTTATTGGGACATTATCAACATGCGCGGCCACTGGTTGAGTTGGTGCATCAGCTCGATGGCGCTGAGCTGGAGCACATCAACAGTTCATTGAAATTTTGCGTGATAGCTCAAGGTGAGGCTGACTGCTATCCGCGTCTTGGTAAAACCAGCGAATGGGATACGGCTGCCGCTCAATGTATTTTGCAATCAGCAGGAGGCCGAGTGGTTGATTTTAGTGGGCAACCACTGCAATATAACGCCAAATCGTCGCTGATTAATCCGCCATTCTTAGCTGTGGGTGATGTGTCAGCCATTCCACCGTTGCTTGATCTCATCAAAAATATAAGGAGTTGAATATGAAACACGTTAAAGTTGCTGTTACTGGTGCAGCGGGTCAGATTGGTTATTCATTATTATTCCGCTTGGCCAGTGGGCAAGTGTTCGGTGCCGATACCACCATTGACTTGCATTTATTAGAAATTGAACCGTCGTTACCAGCACTTGCAGGATTGGTAATGGAATTAAACGACTGTGCCTTTCCGTTACTGCGTAAAATTGTGGCTACCAGTGATGCTAAAAAAGCTTTTGACGGTGTAAATTGGTGTTTATTAGTAGGGGCATTCCCGCGCAAACAAGGCATGGAGCGCGCTGATTTATTAGGCATGAACGGTAAAATTTTCACAGCACAAGGGCGTGCGATCAATGATAATGCGGCAGATGATGTGCGGGTGTTTGTGGTGGGTAATCCCTGCAACACCAATTGTTTAATTGCGATGAATAACGCCCACGATGTCCCAAACGATCGTTTTTTTGCCATGACGATGTTGGATCAAAATCGGGCGCAATCGCAATTGGCGATTAAAGCCGGTGTAGAAGTAACAGCAGTGAAAAAAATAGCGGTATGGGGCAATCACTCCGCTACACAATTTCCTGATTTTTATCACGCCACGATTGGTGGCAAAGCAGTGTTGGATGTGATTAAAGATGAGCATTGGTTACAAAACGAGTTTATCAAAACGATACAACAACGCGGCGCGACGGTGATTAAAGCGCGTGGTGCTTCTTCTGCTGCTTCTGCGGCACAAGGTGTGATAACGGGTGTGCAAGCGCTAATCAATGAAACATCTGCTGATGATTTTTATTCTATGTGTCGGGTATCGCACGGTGAATACGATATTGATGAAGGATTAATTTTCTCGTTTGCATCGCAAACCAAACAAGGTAAATCGACCATTGTGAAGGGTATTGAGTTCAATGATTTCAGCCAACAGCGTTTGCAAATTACACTCGATGAATTACGCAGTGAGCGTGACATGGTACAAGAGTTGGGTTTAATTTAAGTGCGATGAACATACTTGGTATTGAAACTTCTTGTGATGAAACAGCTTGCGCGATTTACAATGAATCGCGCGGCATTATCGCGCATAAGATTTATAGCCAAATAGATTTGCATCAGCAATACGGTGGTGTGGTTCCTGAACTTGCCTCACGTGATCATCTCGCCAAAATCACGCCATTAATTCAAGCGTGTTTAAATGAAGCCAGCTTAGTGGCAAAAAATATTGATGGTATTGCTTACACCAAAGGGCCGGGTTTAATTGGCGCATTATTGGTTGGTGGTGCCATAGCCAAAAGCTTGGCATTTGCTTGGCAGATTCCTTGTTTAGGTGTGCATCATATGGAAGCGCATTTAATGGCGGTGATGTTGTCACAACCAAAGCCAGCTTTTCCATTTGTGGCATTATTGGTTTCTGGTGGTCACACGCAATTAGTTGCCGTTAAAGAATTTGGTGAATATAAAATTTTAGGCGACACATTGGATGATGCGGTGGGTGAAGCGTTTGATAAAACAGCCAAGCTATTAGGCTTGCGTTATCCGGGTGGTCCCGAATTAGAAGCATTGGCTAAACGCGGCAAACCGGATCAATATAATTTTCCTCGCCCTATGTTGCACAGCAAGGACTTAAATTTTAGCTTTAGTGGTATTAAAACGTTTGCTGCTAATTTAGTGCGACAGGTGTTACCTCAAACAGGCATTTACGCTGCCAAAGATATGCAGGTTAAAGCGGATATCGCTTATTCTTTTCAACAAGCGGTGACGGATACGCTAGTTAAAAAATGTCAGGATGCGATTAACGAAACCGGTTATGAGCGTTTGGTCGTGGTGGGTGGCGTGAGTGCGAATAAATATTTACGCGAAGGATTAAATAAAAAAGTTCAAGCGGACGTTTATTTTCCTGAACTAAGTTTGTGCACGGATAATGGCGCCATGGTGGCGTACACTGGCTATTTACGTTTATCCAAACATCCTCAAACCAACCATAAAATCACGGTTAAGCCGCGTTGGGCGCTTGAAGCGTTATTTGGAGAAAGCGCTTAAGCTCAGCAAGTGAATTTTCACTATTAAATGGCGGATTAATAATTATCATGCCGCAACCAATTAAGCGCGTTGTGCTGTTATCACGATCAACAATCACATCATGGTTCAGATAGCTCGGCGCAATTATTTTAATTTGGTTAAGTAAAGTGTGATGTAGTGTCGAATTTTTTATTGGATACCAAATGGTGTAGGTCGCGTTTGGCCATCGCGTTAACGCTTGTTTGAGACCACCAATTAAATCTGTTACTTCAGTGGTTTTTTCAAAGGGTGGATCAATTAAAACAAGGCCGCGACGTGGCGTAGGTGGTGTAAACGCTTTTAATCCTTGGTAACCATCGCAGTGGTGCACAGCAACACCGCCGCTGTTTAAAAAAAATTTTTTAAGTGTTTGTGCATCTTCTGTATGCAGTTCACATAAAATTAATTTATCGTCATGACGCAACAAGTGGGCAGCAATCGCTGGTGAGCCTGGGTAAAGAGTTAGTGCGGCAGGGTTTAAAGCTTTGACGTAATCAATATAGCGGTGAAGAATGGCTGGTGGATTGGCAGCGGCTAAAAATTTGCTGATACCGTTTTGGTATTCTTGAGTTTTGAGCGCTGCCGTGGATTGCAAATCATACATGCCACAACCGGCGTGAGTTTCTAGATACGTTAACGGCTTAGGTTTGGTGGTGAGAAAATTTAATAGCACAGTTAAATAAGCGTGCTTAAAAATATCGGCGAAGTTGCCGGCGTGATATATATGTCGATAATTCATTATTTATTTAGTTGAAAAATGAATTTTACTTTCTGAGCCATCGCGCAAACGCTGCATATTGCCCCAGTGTTTCACTAGAATCAGGCCCATAATGAGCAGCACTCCCGGCAAAAATGAATTTGCAGTAGCGATTAACACATACACCGGAGCAGCAATTGTCGCGACAATAGAAGCAAGGGAAGAATAGCGCGTTAGCAAAGCCACAATTAACCACGTGATCAATACCAGCAGTCCAACCCAAAATGATAAACCGAATAATACCCCGAGTGCGGTAGCCACACCTTTACCGCCTTTGAATTTAAAAAATAGCGGATAAACATGTCCAGCGACTGCAGCTAATGCCACAAAGCCAAGCGCTAAATCGCTGCAACCAAAAATTCGTCCCAGCCAAACGGCGAGTAAACCTTTAAACAAATCGATAAGCAGCACCCAGATAGCGGCTTTTTTGCCAGCATGGCGTAACATGTTGGTGGCACCAGCGTTACCCGAACCTTGGGTGCGAGGATCGGGTAAATCAAATACTTTGGCAATTAACATGGCGCCGGAAAGGGAACCTAATAAATAAGCTATGACAAGGCTGATTAAAATGGACATCTTTTTTCCTTATGCTAAATCCAATTTGTCGCGATAATAACGTAATTCAGCAATTGAATCACGAATATCAGACAGCGCTTCATGTTTGCTGGTTTTGTTAAAATCCTTGGCAATTGCGGGTCGCCACAATTGGGTTAAAATTTTAAGTGTGCTCACATCCAAGTTGCGGTAATGAAAAAACACTTCAAGCTCGGGCATGAAGCGATGAATAAAACGGCGGTCTTGGCAAATGGAATTGCCACACATAGGAGAGGTTCCTGCTTCCACATAGCTGCGTAAAAAATCTAATGTTTGTTGCTCGGCCTGTTTAACATTAAAGGGGGATTGTTTCACTCGCTCGACTAAACCGGTTTTGGTGTGATGATGGGTGTTCCAACTATCCATGCCGTTGAGTACGGCATCCGTTTGATGAATAGCGATAGCGGGTCCTTCTGCGATCTCATGCAAATTTTTATCGGTAATGATAGTGGCGATTTCAATAATGCAGTCATTATCGACATCTAATCCTGTCATTTCAAGATCGAGCCAAATGAGGTGATGATCATGAGTACTCATTAAGATTCCTTTTTATTCATAATTCCGGCGGGCACATGCCCGGTGGTGACGTGTTGATTGGCTGAGTCACAATTAAGTTGTTGATCATCAAAAAAGATATCAGCAGCAAATGCTTTTAAAAATTCACCTTTTTGTAACCCACCTAAAAATAACGCTTCGTCAATGCGAATGTGCCAGCTACGCAATGTTTGGATGACGCGTTTATGCGATGGTGCAGAACGTGCAGTAACCAGCGCAGTACGGATGGGACAGTTATCCGCAGGAAAGTGGTGCTGTATACGATGCAATGCGGCTAAAAAGCCGTGAAAGGGCCCATGGTTCATGGGCGTATGGGCGTGGTCTAATTCATTTTTTGCAAACGCATGCAGCCCGTGTTGTTGAAAAATACGTTCGGATTCATCGGAAAATAATACGGCATCACCATCAAAAGCAATGCGTAATCCATTGATAGGCTGATTTGAAGCTTGAATTTTTGAAGGCAAAATAGTTGCAGCAGCGCAGCCTTCACATAAAGCCTGCTGGACATCTTGGGGGTTGGCAGATAAAAATAAATGGGAACCAAATGCGCGAATGTATTGGTAAGGCGATTCGCCACTAGTGAAAGCCGCACGCGTAATGTTTAAGCCATAATGTTCGATGCTGTTGAAAACACGCAAGCCGGTGTCGGCACTGTTGCGTGAAAGCAAAATCACTTCCACTAATTTGGCGTGACGGTTTAAGTCTAAGAATTTTTGTACCAGTGCAAAGGCAACGCCGGGTTGTAAAATTTCATCTTCGTGTTCGATTTGGTATTTTGCGTATTCATCAATCCCGCTTTTTTCATAGACGGCATTGCTGAGGTCGAGATCAAACAAGGCTCTGGATGAAATGCCAACAACGAGTTTTTGTGAAATGTCTTCTGTCATGCGCTTATTGTGGCGGTTTTTGCGGGGAAGGGCAATTCTGGTTGCGCTTAAACTGCCATAAATGTATCACAGCCGTTAAGGTAACTAAGATGGTTAGAGTAATGGCGAGTGGCCGAAACCAAGTGGGTAGGCACAACATAAGGCCGATAAAAATAAGCACTTCGGCAC
Source organism: Coxiellaceae bacterium (assembly GCA_041746415.1). Taxonomy (GTDB): domain Bacteria; phylum Pseudomonadota; class Gammaproteobacteria; order Coxiellales; family Coxiellaceae; genus JBGTHB01. The sequence continues at coordinate 6,378 of JBGTHB010000196.1, forward strand.
GTTCAATAAAACCGATGTGGTAGTGGAAGCTTTTAGCGGATTGGTTAGCAGTGAAAATTGCGATGACTAAAAAAGCGCTAATGCACAAATAAAAGCTAGTTAATAAGTAAAGGCACAGTGATCCGCGCTGCATAGGAGCCACGACGAACAGCGCAATGACAGCACAAGCTTCTACAAAACGATCCGCAATAATATCAGCAGCACTACCGTAATTGGATTGGCAATGACGGGAGCGCGCTAAGCTGCCATCCACAACATCCAGATAGCCAGCAATAAACAAAGCCACAGTGGCTAAAATTGCTGCATGAAAATAACTCAGAATGGGAGTGAGCAAACCAAAACCAGCAGCAATCAGTGTCAGCATCAGTGGGGTGATGCTATTCGGAATGAGATGCAATACGGGATCGACTAAGCGCTTTTGAAAAAACGGACGGAGGTAATATTCAAGCATAATTTTATCAAATTCTTGTGTTCAGTTAGTGTGGAAGCCTTACCATCCACTATGAATTGTTTCTAAATTGTTTGTAGATAATAGGTAATAAGGTAAGTAAAGCAAGGCCTAATATGGGTAAAAGCAAAGAAGGTTGAAATATCATGGCTAGGTTTGGTTCTTGGTTTTGTTGCAGTAAATGATCTAAGCCGTTACCGATTGAGGCGTAAACAATTGAGCCCGGAATAATTCCTAAAAAAGTGGCAGTGACGAAGGTGTCGATGCGAACTTTTAATAGGGCTGGGATGATATTAATTAACCAAAAGGGAAAAAGTGGGATTAAGCGTAAAATTAGTAAATAGTTAAACTCATTTTTACGAAAACCTTTCTTCAATTGCTGCACAAAATTGCCCGCTTTGAGTGCCAATAAATCACCCAGTGCAGTTCTAGCAGCAAGAAAAACAATGGTGGCGCCCACAGTAGCGCTAAATACGACGTAACATGTACCCCATAGAATGCCAAACATAAATCCTGCCGCGACGGTTAGAATGGCAGCACCTGGCACTGAAATAGCAATGGCCATAATGTAAATAAACATAAATATTAATACTGTTTCGAGATAATTATCCGTGGTGAATTTGGCCAGAAAATTACGATGTTGTTGTAGCGCCTCGAAAGACAGGTATTTCTCCAGTCCGAAATAAAAAAATATGGCTAAGGCAATGAGTAATAAAATGAGGGGTAAAAGTTTTATATAAGAAAATCCTGTTTCATTATTTGTCACGTCACTTTTTCCTTGTGGTAGTCCCATTCGTGCCAGTGGCGAAGGATTGGGTAATAAACGCCAAGTTTAATTGGCAAAGATTCCATTGCTGCAATCAGTTTAGCATATTGTATCAGCTGAGGAAGATGGCTGGCGTCGTCTATTTGCGTTGAGGTTTTATAATCAATAATCCAGCGGCAGCCATCAGCGATAAAGGTGCGGTCAATAATGTATGTTTTGAGACGACCGTCAATTTTGGTATTAAGTGCCAGCTCGTTTTCCGCCTGTGTGTGAGGTTGCAATAGCCATTTAGCGCGGGGATCGTTGGTGATGTTGTTTAAAGCATTGTTGATGCTGGGAATGGCGCTTGCTGCTAAGGATTGACTTAACCCCATTTGCATTAAGCGTTGCTGCCAATGTAATTTAGTGTGTTCGTTAACTGTTAATTGGTGGTGTTGTAATAACTCATGTATCAGTATGCCAATTGCTTTTGCCTGAATGGTGTCGATGGTTAGCCGCTCAATGGATTCATTGTTTGAGCTGTGTTGAGTCAGTTGATTAAAATCAAGCGTCGCTGTGGGAACAGTTTGCAGACGCACTAATGCTTGAGCTGACTTACTTGCTGTTTCAATTACAGCTGGCATGGATTGGTTAAGCTTGAAATTTGCTTTATGATCATGCCACAGACAATCAAGGTAGCTGTTTGCAGGCGGTTGTGGATCTGAATTTTGCAAATCAATGGTTGCCGATAAATGCAACGTTTTTTTAGCACGGGTGCAGGCTACATAGAGTAAACGTATGTTTTCAAAAGCCAGTTTTTTATTTTCAATTAATTGCAAATACTGATAAATTTTTTCATTTTCATATGACTCGGTTTTAAAAGGCGCTAATACTAAATCATTGGTGTTGTTTAGCGAAACACGTTCTAACCACAGCAACAATTCTGGGTCATTACTTTTTTGTAACTTATCGAGTCGCGGTAAAAAAATATGGTCGAATTCCAATCCTTTTGATTTATGAATAGTCATGATTTGAATGGGGTTAGCGGTTTGGGCGATGTGGTTAATCTTGTGCTGCGATAATTCATCATTGAATCTGCTGGATGTGAAGTGGTTTTGTGAAGGT
>JBGTHB010000197.1:0-2199 GCA_041746415.1 Coxiellaceae bacterium
AATTAGGAATGGTGGCAGAACCATTGCAATGGATCACGCAACGATTGGGTGAAAAAGTGCAAGCGATTAAAAATAAGGTACAGCGTATTGAGCGCGTTAAAGATAAATGGCAGTTAGAATTAAATGGCATTACATTATTGAGTGATAAAGTGGTGTTAGCGATCGGCGCTGAGTCAAAAATAATGAATACGGCTAAAGACAAAATCGTTACATTAGCGCAAGTGTTTAATCCGCAGCAATGTGTAAAAAAAATTACAGCGCAGGATTGTGTGGGTATTGTGGGGGGATCACATTCGGCGATGTTAGCGCTGCGTTATTGTGTTGAACATAATATAAAACAGATTTTTCATTTTACGCGTTCGCCTTTGTGTTTTGCTAAAGATATGGGGAGTTGGATTTTACACGATGACACAGGTTTAAAAGGAACAACGGCCACGTGGGTGCAAGAAAATATTGTTCAGCACCCGCCACGTTTTTATACGTCCCTGCCGGCAGATGAGAGCACGCTACAAACGTATTTAACGCGCTGCAGCAAAATTATTTATGCCGTGGGTTTTGCGCCTCGCACCTTGCCAATTGTTGACGTGGATTTATCACACTACAACGATCGCAACGCGCAACTCGCGCCAAACATGTGGGGTTTTGGAATTGCGTTTCCTGAATATCATCAAGATCCGTTGGGTAATGTATCGCACCGAGTTGGGTTGTGGAAATTTATGCAATATGTGAAGCGGGTGTTGATGTAAACATTTGGGTTGGGCTTCGAAGACTGTTTAGAGACAATACAAAAATAAACAAGTTCTTAATTAACAAGCAGATTACGCTACGTGAGAAGCAAAAACATTGCCTTCTTCTGTTAATTCATTAATGGCATCATCCTTCATTTTTTCCACCACGTCAGCGGTTTGCTCTAATTTATCGGCGTACTGGTAAGCTTGCTGTTGTTCAGGCGTGGCAATTTTACATTGATATAATTCAAATAAACGATTTAAAAATAACAAGCATTGTGGGAAGTTATAAATAACAACTGCCCCCACGTTGCTCACAATGTCGCTAGCGAGTTTAGCATTTTCACCACCCCAGCCGGGTAATTGTTCCCACGCCTCATAACCCATTTGTCCCGCGGTAAAACCGGATCCTGCCGCAATTAAACTCAGCAAGGTAAAACACAGCCAGAATTTTTTTGAGTGATGTTGTACGCCAAACGTAATCGGAAAATTGCCCTCAGCCATGGGCAGCACTAATCCGGTCATACCTTTAATAGTAAAACCTAAGCTCGGTATTAAGTTGGCAAACAAGGCAAAGAGCCCAAGTGACAGTTGGATTTTTGCGGCATCTTTATAACTAAAATAAACAGCACCATAATTTTGATATAACGCTATAAGCCAGATGGCACTTTTTAGCGTCATCAAAGTAGCGGTGCAGCAAAAATGGTGATTAATAATTTCAGTTTCGCTTTCGTCATTATATATAGCTGTTAACTGCTCAATATTGATGGTGCCATCACCTTCCCTTTCGCCGTTAGCGCGAATAGCTGCAGCACGCTGACGTAACTTAGCGACGATTTTTCGGCGCGTATTGGCAATCTCATCATTGCCCGCAACCAAGCGGGTAGTGCGCGCCCAATCGACTAATAATTTTGCGCCGGCGATATTAACCGGTAAATCACAAATGGCGGCTAATGTTGCCAACATGAAATCAGTGCTACTATCCAGGGCTGCAATCCAACTCGGTAACACGGTGCCAATGCCAGCGATGGTGGCAAACAGCCATACTTTAATTAGGTGTTGGTTTTGTGTAAGCGCCTCTTCATTATTTAATTTTTTGTTTTGTGCCTGCTCCCATATCCAAAGATAAGTTTCCAAATTAAAAAAGAAATTGGTTAAAGCGCCACTCCAGCCGGGTAGGTTTTGTTGAAAAATAAAATCAAAACGAGTGCCTTTGGTGTAGCGATGATAACGTGCCATGGCTTCGCCAGTAGAGCCATAAAAAAGATAACCACCTAATCCTGATATAGCAGTTAATGTCGTGTAACCAATGAGACGCGGTACGCTGACTGCACTGCTTTTTGCTTCCTTTACAGAATTTATAGCTTCAACTAATTGGGAGAATTTATCAGGGTTACTTAAAAGAGAGTTATCCACGTTTTTTTACCGTATGTTTTAAAAAAAATACTAACGAACATTAGGGGCAATTATC
>JBGTHB010000198.1:0-11430 GCA_041746415.1 Coxiellaceae bacterium
CTGGGCAGCACACATAAATTTGAAAGTGGTTATGCGCACACTTTGTTAGGTCCCTATCCTGAAAATAAAGCGATTTATGAGGCACGTAATGCTATTGCGCATGTCGACAAAATCCGCTCACCCCTGATTGTGTTTCAGGGAATGCAGGACTGCGTGGTGCCACCAGCGCAATCTGCTGCCATCGTGCAAGCGCTTAAAAATAACAACATCCCGGTCGAATACCATACTTATGAGAACGAAGGCCATGGTTTTCGTGATGCGACCAATATTCAAGATAGTTTAAACCGTGAATTAACCTTCTATCAGCAGTTGATAACCTGCTCTTAACTTGAGTTGAGAAGTCGTTTCAGCCTATGCTGCGCGCTTATTTGCTAGCTTAAGAGAACATCATGTCGAACAATACTGGTTTAATTGCACCCGCTGTTTTCGCGCCAAAAGCGTGGAGATTATTGCTACCGTCTTTTCTTGCCGACAATGGCTATGGCTATTTTTATTTAATGTATCTTAAAGCCAAATATTTACCAAAGAGGCCGGCTTTTTTTTCCTTCAGCAATAAAGATTTTTCTACCCCGCCTTTTAATGTGACAACATACTATGATACTTGGTGTGAAAAAAACAACGAGACATTCAGTTGTTTTGTGCCAGATCTTGCCGCTAATGACGGTGATTTAGGCGTGAAGTTGGCCCTGCCTTATGCGTGTGCCGATGTGAATTTATTTAATGGCAACTCAACCAATCAATTTAATATCAGTGTGGGAAATAATTCTCCCGTTAGTTTAAGTTCTTATTTTTCACCACCGCCAATGCCTTTTAATACCACATTGTGTGTCGATGGCAGTTGTGTGTTTAGAGCAGGGGGAAATAATTCCTATTATGGATTTAATCCTGGTAAGAATTATTTTATGTCACCAAATTCTGCCATTGATGCAGAAATTTGCACGCAACTTTCACCACAGCATGCGTGGGCGGTGAGAGGGTTTTTGCCCAACGCGACAACAGTAAATTGCAGTGATGGTTTAGGTTTTCACGTTAGTGCCAATGCGCAAAAATTTTTGCAGCCTGAATATATTGGTTGTGCTGCTCAATCTTCTTTGGCTAGCGCGCCATTTTATCAATTAGGTTTAGATGGGCATTTAATTCGCTCACCGCAAGCTGATTTTCCAGTAAGGAATTTCACCGCTGGGGATGATTTATCCGCGCTTTGGCCCGAAAATTGGACGTTTTATCCGCAGGGTGAATTGTTTGATGGTTGGTGTGCGCAAAGCGGTAATGGAGCAATAACCAATAACGTTACACTTACCCTTGAAATAAAGAATCCTGACATTAGCTTTTGGGGCGATATGCAGGGTTGCGATGTGCAATTTTTAAAAAATCTTCATGCAAAATTTCCGCCGACGACGTTCTCGTGTGAGGAGGGTCTGTATCTTACCACCTACAATTTTTCAGCGCGTGTTGAAGGTTATAATGGCGCGACTGCAGTGCAGCTGTTAACTCAAAAAGCGTGGCTTGAACAAGTAACGCCAACACTCAACATCACGCAGGGTAGTGTTAATGGCAGCGATTTTTTTGAGGCGGTGGTTGAGCCAGTCACCACCAAGGTGACGGCGGTGTGTGAGCAGTCTTCGCTACCCGCCATAAATTGTTCCAGTGGCGCGCGTAATTGTTTTCGTTTTTTTACCAATGATTGTGATCGAATCAACGTTAGCGCAACGTTATGTGATCGTAGTGCCAGTGCACAAATTATTGCGGCAACAAATGGTTATGATACGCGATCTATTATTATTGTCGCCGCCGCTTCGGTAGCGATGATTTTGACCGTGTGTTGTTTATATTATTATTGTTGCGCTGAAAAATCAGCGGCTGCTGGGTATGAACCCACTGCTGATAGCGTGGAAAATACTGCAGGTATTGCTTCATCTACTGCAACCGCGGTTTCACCAAAATCAGCGGCTGCTGGGTATGAACCCACTGCTGATAGCGTGGAAAATGCTGCAGGTATTGCTTCATCTACTGCAACTGCGGTTTCACCTCAACAACGCGCTGAGATATATGCCTGGTTGGCGGCATTGGATCGTTACGGTGTACTTAACTGGTGTGATCAACAATTTTTGCAAGCCCTTACTGAGGAAGAGCTTAAGCAGGGCAAGAACAGCCAATGGCAAAGGCTGCTTAAAAGCATGACAGCATGCCGCAATGGCGAAGGCAATTATGCTAGTTATTCGCGAGTGGGACTGACCAGTGCTAGCCCCTGAGCAGGGGTAGTAGAATAACAAAGAACTGGGTATACTGGGCGTCGTTTTAGAATCCTTTAGGAATCAACTGCATGCACGATATTCTCGATTTTATCAGCCGTCATTGGCTATTGGCTGCCTTGACGGTAGTGGCATTTCTGTGGGTGATTGTCGAAGAAGCGCGACGCCAAAGTGGTGGTCGGTATGGCTTAAGCCCGCAAGAAACCGTCAACAAAATCAATCACGATGATGCCGTGGTGCTGGATATACGCGAACCTTCAGCCTTTGCCAATGGTCACATCACCGGTGCGATTAATATTACTAAACAAGAAATTGAGCGCGATCCCACTGTGGTGGATAAATACAAAAACAAGCCTTTGATTGTGGTGTGCATGGCGGGCGTGAACGCACAAAAAATAGTGAATGTATTGAGTAAACGCGACTTTACTCAACTATATTTACTGTCAGGCGGTTTAACAGCCTGGACTACGGCGGGTTTGCCACTGGTTAAGGGGAATAAGTAATGGCTAAAATAGAAATTTATTCAACTGAGCGTTGTCCGTACTGTGTACGGGCCAAAATGCTATTAGATTCAAAAAATATTTCGTACGAAGAAATTAAAGTTGATCAAGACACTTCGCGTAAAGATGAAATGATTGAACGCAGTGGCGGTAAACGTACCGTGCCCCAAATATTTATTGATGATAAATCAATTGGTGGTTTTGATGATTTATGGGCGCTGGAGCAAAATGGCCAGCTAGATGATTTATTAAAATAGGAGAGAATTAATAATGGCTAAGAAAGAAGACGCAGTGTCAAAAAAAGAAGAAAAAGCGGCTGGTAATTCAGAAGCGCAATTTGGTATTCAGCGAATTTATATTAAAGATATATCGTTTGAATCTCCTGATGCGCCAAAAGTGTTTTTGGAGCAATGGCAGCCCCAATTGGATATGAACCTTGGTACCAAAACATCTAAATTAGAAGACAACACGCATGAAGTGGTGTTAACCGTAACTGTAACAGTGAAGATGAAAGACAAAACTGTTTTTGTGGCAGAAGTGCATCAAGCTGGTATTTTTACCATACAGCACTTCCCAGAAGATCAATTAAAACATATGCTCGGCAGTTTCTGCCCGAACATTTTGTATCCCTATGCACGTGAAGCCATTACTGATTTAGTAGTTAAAGGTGGTTTCCCGCAATTGTATTTGGCACCGATTAATTTTGAAGCGTTATATCAACAGCAACAGCAACAACAAGATAAAGGTAGCCACGCTGGGGTCAATTAATGGCGCAGTCAATTTGCGTGCTCGGTGCTGGCTCATGGGGGTCAGCACTGACGTTATTACTGGCGAGTAATCATCATAACGTCACATTGTGGGGTTACGATGCAGAAAAAATTGCGCTGCTGCGACAATCACGCCGTAATACAAACTATCTTCCTGATATTACTTTTCCTGCGAACGTAACCTTTGCTGCTGATTTGCGCGACGCGGTTAAAAACGCTGAGCTTACTGTTATTGCAGTGCCTTCATTCGCTTTTCGTCAAACCGTACAACCACTCGCACAATTAAAACCAAATTTAGTGGTGGCTACAAAAGGATTGGATGGACAAACGCATCAATTGTTGCACCAAGTTATTCAGCAAGAATTAGGCGAAGTGTCGTTTGCATTTTTGTCCGGCCCAACTTTTGCTAAAGAGGTCGCTCAAAAAAAACCTTCTGCTGCGGTGATTGCTTCTTTTGATGCTCATTTTGCAAAACATTGTCAGACGCTTTTCCACACCGATTATTTTAGAGCGTATTCGCATCATGATGTAATTGGAGTAGAAATTTGCGGCGTGGTGAAAAATGTATTAGCCATTGGCAGTGGTATCAGTGATGGTATGCAATTGGGTGCGAATGCGTGTGCGGCGTTGCTTACACGTGGTGTGGCGGAAATGCGGCGTTTGGTTACGGCTTGCGGCGGGGAAGAACAAACTTTATTGGGTTTGGCCGGCATTGGCGATTTAGTCCTAACTGCCACGGGCAATTTATCCCGTAATCGGCGCTTTGGCTTAGCTGTTGGTCGAGGTTTGCGCGCGGATCATGCGTTGCGAGAAGTTGGTCAGGTAGTGGAAGGATTGGATAACGTTAAACAAGTGTGTGCTTTAGCTAAAGAATTAACTATCGAGATGCCAATCGCCACAGAAATCAATAAAATTTTATTTGAAAATCTCAACCCGCGTGATGCCTTAGAAAACTTACTAATGCGCGATCCTACAGCTGAATAATTTTGAACAGGCTCCAAAGGGAGAACGCGCGATTCTCCCCTTAAAAATCCCCATCGCGTAGCGTCACTTTGCGTTGCGATAAATCGCAACTTCAAGTGGCATAGGTATACCTTATTAACTAAATCCTAATTGCCGCCAGGCTTCATAAAGCACAACCGCCGCGGCATTCGATAAATTAAGGCTACGGCTGTTTTTGCGCATGGGCAATTTGATTTTCTGTGGGGTGGGCAGGGAGTCTAAAATCGTTTTAGGTAAGCCGCGCGTTTCTGGACCAAGTAACAATACGTCTTCATCTTGAAACTGCGCCTCAGCATAAATTGTGGTGGCTTTGGTGGTGCAAGCAAACAGCCGTCGGGTTGCTATCGCTGCTAAAAACGCGTCATAGTTTTGGTGCTGCTGAACCGCCGTCAATTCGAGATAATCTAACCCTGCACGACGACAACTTTTTTCATTGAGTGAAAATCCCAAAGGATGAATCAAATGCAGTTGTGCGCCGGCATTAACGCACAAACGAATAATATTACCCGTGTTAGGTGGAATCTCAGGCTCAAACAACGCTACGTGCAAACTCATCAGTTGGCCGGAATGCGTTCTGGAATTGCAGCGTTTTGCGGATTATTTTGTGCGGCCACCATGGGTTGTTGAGTGTTGGTTTGTGGTTGTGTTGCTGCAACGGGTTGGTTGTTTGGTGCTGCAGCAGATACAGGTTGTTGTGGCTTAGTTAGCGCTGTTGACGCAGTGGCTGGTTTGGGCGTGATGGCGGGTGCGTTAGCGCAAGTGCCATCACTTTCTGGTTTAAGGCAAGCAGTACCGCTTGCTGAAACGGGGGCAAAGTCAGTGTAATACGAAGTGTCGCTGGAGAGATTTTCGCTGAAATTTTCTTGCTCGCTCGGTTTTTTAAGACGATTGTAATCACCCTCCGTTAGGATGCGATTAACTCGATCATGCGTTTTTGTGAGGTAGGCGTTTCTCACTGCGGCATAAGGGTCGAAGGCATCATCCACAAACTTATCTGTATCAAGTAAATTAGCGCGTGCGTTAATGACGCCAAGGGCGTAAACACCATACGTAACGTAATCTGGCCCGTAATAGGTAAAGGGATTGGTGGCCACGGCAAAAGGCACACTGAGTAGACTGCGGAATGTGCTCGGGCCTAATATTGGCAGTAAAAGATAAGGTGATTTTTTATTGTCGCTATAATAAGCCAATGTTAAACCCAGTGAGTTATTGTGCGTTGGTAAACCCATGTGTGAAGCCGGATCAAATAAACCAGCAATACCAATGGTGGAGTTAACCAAAAAACGGGTGATATCAATAAGCGTCCAGTTGATTTTGCCCTGGAATAAATCGTTTGGCGCGGTATTAAGCTCCGCTAAGTTATTGTAAGCATTGTTAACGCCCGTTTGAAAAAAGGGTGGGGTGGCGTTTTTATAAATTTTAGCTGTTGGACGTAACACCAAGTGATCGACGTCCATATTGAGGGCGAACATAAAGCGATTAAAATTTTCGTATGGGTCTTCAGGGTTAGTCGGTGTTCTAGCGCAACCTGCTGCAAGTAACCCGACTGCTGCTATTATGCTGAGTTTAATTCCGTATTTCATCGCGTCATTCCTTTTAATGCGGAGGATTACGATCAGTCTAGCGGATTTGAAAGATGAATGCCATATGCTACAATTCGCCAGTTTTAGGGGGTGTACAGTGAAGATAGTTAACGTTACCGCTTACCGTTTTGTTGCGCTTTGCGCAACGCAATTAATAGAGTTGCAGCAAGTATTAAAAAAAGCTGGTGATGAGTTGGGGGTGAAAGGCACTATTTATTTAGGGCCAGAAGGCATTAACCTTTCGCTTGCAGGAGAAAGAAAAGCGCTTGAGCAGTATTGTGCTAGATTAACTGCAGTGGCTGAATTTACTGGGCTTTATTTTAAAGAAAGTTTGTCGGATTTTATGCCCTTCGCCAAAATGAAAGTCAAAGTTAAAAAAGAAATCATCCGTATGGACCATGATGAGGTTAAGCCAGTCGAGAAAACGGTGGCGCATATCTCACCGCAAGAATTCAAGCAGTGGTATGAGCAAAAAAAGCAAATGGTGGTTTTAGATACGCGCAATGATTATGAGTTCGCAGTGGGTTCGTTTGATGACGCGGTTAATTTAAATATTGATACTTTCCGTCAATTTCCTGAGGCAATAAAAAAGTTACCCGATGAGTACAAGCGCAAACCTATTGTAATGTTTTGTACGGGTGGCGTGCGCTGTGAAAAAGCGGGGGAGTTTATGCGTCAACAAGGTTTTGAGCAGGTTTATCAATTAGAAGGCGGCATTATAAATTATTTTATTGAAAATGGCGGCGCACATTGGCACGGTGATTGTTTTGTGTTTGATGATCGCGTCACTATTGATGCTACGTTACAGGCAACACGCAATCAAAGTTGCCCACATTGCGCAGGCTTGCCAGCGAAGCAAGCCGTGCAGTGTTCGCACTGTCATGAACTAAGAGCCTGTTAAATTTCTTGATTCGCTGCTTTTTCGCTAGAATCAGAGACCTTGAACAGGCTCTAACGCTCTAAACCTAAATGCGCGTCGATTTGCTGGTTTGGTCGGTGTGATAATTGGGTAGTTTAGTAATTTTATAGGTTGTTTTATAGTGCTTTGGTTCAGGTTTCATTTTGCTAACGGTATAAGTGGGTTTTAATCGTGGTGGTTTGGTTTTCGCCGCGACTGGTTTTGTTGTTTTGGTCGCATGATGTGATGCTGCTTTTGGTTTGCTGGATTTTATTTTTTTAGCCGCATGTTGCGTAACTTTAGGCACGTGATGCGCTAGTGCTTTTGGTTCATGTTTAATTTGGCTCACAGTGTAATTGGGTTTTAACTCCAGGTGTTTGATTTTAGCCACGACTGGTTTTGTTGTTTTGGTCGCATGATGTGATGCTGTTTGTGGTTTGGCATTGACTTTGCTGATCGTATAAGTAGTTGTGTACTGTGGCTGCTCGGCTTTTACTGCCACGGCAGTGGTGTGAACCTTCTGTGCTAGATCAGTGTGATGCGGATTTCGCGATGTGGGCGTATTATCCATGGTATTAAAAAATTGCTTGTAATAATGTCGATGCAAGCTCGTGCTGGCGGCATCAGGCAAGGCAACCGCAAAATATTGTAGTAATAAACCTTCGTTGGCTAATACACGATAGCGATTGAGCAGAATATTAAATTTGCCATCTAGATAGTTACTTTTGGCGCGTATTTCTTCACTTTGGGCATTTAGCAAATCAAGCAGAGTGCGTTTACCAACAGTGTATTGTTTGGTGAATGCTGTCACCACTTTAGCGGATTCCATTTGATGAATGTAGAGTTGATCCAGATTTTTTTTGCTAGTTTGCCAAGCATTCCAGGCCATTTCAGTATTACTGATGACGTCACGACGGGTTTTTTCAATATTACTAAACGCTTCTTGAGCTTGATAAGCGGTTTGTTTGTAACGAGCAAAATCAGCGCCACCGCGGAATAAATTAAAATTGGCTTCTGCATAAAGTGAGTCATCGTCATTTGGACCGACTTGTCCGCCAATATTTTCACCGCGAGTGCGGGAAGCAATGATATTAACCGAAGGGTAAAAACTCGATTTGGCTGCTTGATGTATTTCAATAGCGGCATTTAAATCATAACGCGAGGCGCGTAGAGCAGGATTATCCAATATTGAATTTAAGATTGCTTGTTGTTTGGTATTAGGTAACGCTAAATGGCCCTTATAATCCGGATTTTTTAAAGAGGCCACTGGTATTCCCACCACTTTTAAAAATTGTGCTTTAGCGTCTTGTAACTGACGCAGTTGTTCGAGCAAGTCACTGCGAGCCAGCGCCAGCCGACCATTGGTTTGTTGGAGTTCGGAAGTGCTGCTAAGACCACGTTTTTCACGCTTACCAATCATATCGCGTGTTTTAACATGTAGCGCCACATTTTCGCGCGCAATGGCGACTAATTGTTGTGAGCGCAGCACATTGAGATAGACTTCACTCACGGCAAGTGCCGTGTTTTGCGCTGAATCATTGACTTTGTAAGCTTGGCTGGCAATATTGGCAAGATCACTTCTCACATTGTGATACGTTTGCAATCCGTTAAAGATGTTTTCAGTTAAGTTTAGTGTGTACGCCTTGCGGTTGAGGTTTTCAAAGGCATTTGAAGTGTTTTGATTGCGGGTGCGTTCAGAACCGTCTTCGCCCATGGTATCGAAAGAGGGTAAATAGCCAGCAAAATCTTGTTTGTAAATTTCATTGCTTTGTTGGCGTTGCTCGATACTGATCAACACATCTGGGTTGGTGGTTAATGTGTATTGAATGGCATCGCGTAAACCAATTGCATGTGAGTTATTGAAAGGCAACGACGGCAGGCTGATCGCTAGCGAAAGCAATAATGTCAGTTTAAGTCCCTTTCTGAATCTCACTAGCGTTCCCTTAGTGCTTTGTTGCGGCTTTTTAACAGCGGCTTAAGGATATAGTCTAGCACGGTTTTTTTACCCGTTAAAATATCCACTTCTGCTGTCATGCCTGGGATAATCGGCAGATTTTTATTATGTCGACTGAGATGATTTTTTTCGGTGCGTATTTTGATTTGATAATAACTTTGATTTTTTTCACCTTCTGTATCGACAATCGTGTCAGCACTGATGTGTTCAACATGGCCGATGAGGCCACCATAAACAAGAAAATCATAAGCAGTGAGTTTTATCATTGCTTTTTGTCCTGGGTGGATAAAGGCCACATCTGCTGGGCGCACTTTGGCTTCGATGAGCAGTGTGTCCTCTGATGGCACGATCTCCATTAAATCCATTCCTGGGCGTATCGAACCACCCACCGTGTTCACATTGATGACTTTAATCAAGCCATTTACGGGGGATTTTATATCGGTGCGCAAGGCGCGATCTTCCAACGAACGATTCGCTTCCGCTTGAGTAGAATATTCGCTTTTTACTTTAGAAAGTTCATTTGCGGCTGCGCTACGTAAATCCGTGTTTACTTCATTGAGTTTGCTCTGTGCTTCTTCTAAGCCGTTTTGTGCTTGGCGTGCTTGTAATTGACTTTCTTTGAGTTCTCCACTGAGATCGTTAACTTGTCTTTCAAGTCGTATTGCCTCCACTTTAGAGGCAGCACCTTCTTCATATAATAATTTGGTCATGCGATATTCTTCACTAACCAGTTCAAGTGAACGTGTTAATTTTTTTATTTTTGCTTCAGCTTGTGCCAGCTCTTGCTGTTTTTGATCGAGCTGGGCTTGATGCGTTTTGAGCGTGGCATTGAGTTTATTAGTGTTGGCTTCATATAAGCGTTGTTCATTTTGTGCTAAACCTGGAAAATTGGTTTTAATAGCGTCTGGAATGATAAATGGTGTGCCATAAGCTTCAGCGCTTAATCGCACTATTTTAGCTTGAAGTGATGCTGCCTTGATGCTGCCTTCGCGATATTGAGAATCAAATTGAACGTTATCAATTTCCATCAATACTTGTCCGCGTTTTACTTCTTCGCCTTCTCTCACCAAGATTTTTTCGACAATACCGCCTTCGTGATGTTGAATCACCTGAATTTTTGAAGAAGGAATCACCTTGCCGGTGCCAGTAGTCACTTCATCAATTTCAGCCATGCTGGCCCACAAGAAAAAAATAACCAGCAGTCCGGCAATTGCCCACAGCAATAAATGTCCACGCAGCGCGGGCAGATGGAGCCGTTTATCATCAGCGTCTTCAAGAAACGTATCTGCCTTTGTTTTTCTTTGCCAAGACTTCCAAAACATGCAAATTATCCTTGTGTGCCTTTAATGCTGCCACTTTGTAATGCGGTTAGCACCACTTCTTTGGGACCGTTAGCAATAACATTGCCACCATCCATAACAATTAAACGAGTTGCTAATTTAACTAAACTCATTTTATGCGAAATTATAATTAGTGTTTTGTCTTTGCTGTAACTTTCAAGCTGCTCAATAATATGTTTTTCAGTGATGTCGTCCATTGATTTAGTGGGTTCATCGAATAATAAAATATTGGGTTTGGCTAACATCGCACGTGCTACGGCAACAGCTTGACGTTGCCCACCTGAGAGATTTTGTCCGCGTTCACCCACCACAAAATCCAAACCGTCTGGTTGATGGATAAGAATTTTGTCAAGACCACTAAAGCGAATAGCCTCAAGTAACTCTTCGTCGCTGGCTAAAGGCTTGCTCATGCGAATATTATCTTTGATCGTGCCGTTGAAAAGATAAATTTCTTGAGGAATGTAGCCTACTTGCGTTCTTAAATCGACGGGATCGAATTGTTCAAGATCAATATCATCAATTAAAATGCTGCCGTGTGTGGGGTGCAAAATGCCTGATATTATTTTTAGTAACGTGCTTTTGCCAGAACCAATGCGACCCACAATAGCGACATGTTCTTTGGCATTTATTACCGTGTTGATGTGCTTTAATGCTGGCTCTTTGGATTGACCGTAACTGTAGTCTAATTTATGCAAGGTAATTTTGCCTTCGACTTGAGTTGTGTGGATAAAGTCTTTATGCAGCGGACGTTCAGTGGGTAGTTGCATAATTTCATCGACGCCATTAATACCGGCTACGGATTGATAATAACGCATTAACAATCCCGCAGCTTGTGTCATAGGTGCTAACGCACGTCCAGTTAAAATGGTGCAAGCAATGAGCGCGCCCATGGTTAATTCACCTTGCGTGATTTTATAAACGCCTAGTATAACGATGATAATGCTGCTCATGAATTGCGAAAAAATTGAAATATTGGTAGCAAGCGAAGAATAAAATCGTAATTTCACCCCTATATTGGCACCATAACACACTACCTCTTCCCATTTTGATTGCATTTGGCTTTGTGCATTTAACGATTTAACCGTATCAGCCGCAATAAGGGATTCCAGTAACGTGGTTTGTTTAACGCTGGCA
>JBGTHB010000199.1:0-5704 GCA_041746415.1 Coxiellaceae bacterium
GCGGCATCAATTTCAACCAGATCGGGAAAGCGTCCAGCATCAATTTCTTGGCAGCTTTGGCATTGTCCGCATGGCGTGGCGGTGATAGCCGTTTCGCAATTAAGACATTTAGCAAAAATGCGTGCTAGGGTGGTTTTGCCAATACCACGGGTGCCGGTAAAAAGGTAAGCGTGATGCAGTTGATTGCGTGATAAAGCGTTGGATAGTGCGCGCACTGTTACTTCTTGGCCTACGACTTCGCCAAACTGTTTAGGTCGATATTGTCTGGCTAATGCCACCATCGCTTGCGATCTCTCAAAAAAAGGTGGTCCGCCTAAGCGACATCTCGGCACGCAAATCAATCACTACCGTTGCTCCCTTCCGGGCCTGGCGGGATTCGCAATCTACTGCTGCGAGAGCACCTAGGCTGACCATGTTGTAGCGCCATTTCGTTCACCGAACCTGACGCATAATCAGCTAGTTAGCTAGCGGCGCCTAGTGTAGCTTAATGCGCCTTATATTGGTAGGGAGTATAACGACTCGAAGTTAAGAGTATATTAAGGTTAAAATGAGTTTTTAATGCCATTTAAGGCTGGTGCTGCTATATTGGCGCATTTAATTTCAAGGAGTTTTTATGCAGGTGTTAGCAGGGGATGTCGGTGGCACATACACACGTCTGGCTATTATTGATGAGCACTATCAAGTGCATCACCACCAAAAATACACAAATCGTGAGCAAATTTCTGTTTACTCTATTATCCATGATTATTTAAAAACAATTAATGTAGCGGTGGATGCGGCTTGCTTGTGTGTAGCTGGGCCGGTAACAAATGACAGTGCTACTCTAACTAATTTGCAATGGCACATAAATACCACGGATCTGGCGCGTGTCACCCACACCAAAGCCGTAGCCGTTATTAATGATTTTGCGGCAATTGGCAGCAGCATTGCTGTGCTACAAAAAACCGATTTATTGACCGTGCATGCAGCATTGCACCCACAGCTAGGTAACCGTTTAGTGGTTGGTGTGGGCACGGGTTTTGGTAGTAGTTATTTGGTGCAACGTAATGGCAAGTTTGAGGTTTTTGATTCTGAAGCAGGGCATATGGATTTTGCACCTAATGATGAATTTGAAGTTGCGTTGTTGCAATATTTATTGAAGAAATACCCGCATGTGTCAGTGGAACGTGTGCTTTCCGGTGTGGGTGTGGAAAACTTATTTGAATTTGTTTTAAAAACCCAATCGCTATCTTCTTCGCTAACACTGGAAACATTTAATGACTGTATTGTGCCGGGGAAAAAAGTGTTTGTGGCAGCTCTTGAGGAGCAAGATGAAGCTGCCTTATTTTGCGTGCGGCGCATGGCACGTTTATGTGGTTCGGTATTTGGTAGTTTAGCGTTAGCTTTTTTGCCTTACGGCGGTATTTATGTGGGTGGTGGTGTATCGCGACGTATTAAGCAGCTGCTTTTAGAAAACGATAACTTTTTAACGGCATTTAAAACCAAAGGTAGAATGTCGCGGTTAATGCATAATATGCCGATACACTTTATTGTTACTGAAAATGCTGGCATTATCGGTGCGGCACATTATGTTCGATCTCGCTTTGCATCCGTGACTCAAATAAAAAAACAAACTGTTGAAATGAAAAAATTACCTGCTTGATAGGGGCGGCTCAGCAGCGTTTTGCTTCGTTCGTACTAATTTGCGCATTCTTTTTGATAGTCTTTAAGCGCTGTTGTTATTTCCGCAAGAGAAAAAATCGCTTTATTTTCGGTGTAACTCCAATCGTGAAAATTATATTCCACGGCGAATGTTTTATTTTGCGTTAAGAGCGTTTGGCTATTGGTGGGCAGTTTGGCGATATAAAAATTGCCATTGATATTACTGATGCCATATAGGGGATAGCGGTTTTTATTTAAAGTTACTAGACCATTAGCACGGTGAAATTGTAAGTGTGTGGTAATGACACTTTGCATTTTTTTGAGTGATTTAGTGGCATTTTCAGAAAGCGGAAAAACAAAGCCTATGTCAGGTTGCGTAGGACTCCAAATAAAAAGACTGTGCTGATGGGAAAAATCATTTTGTGATTTGAGCGTGAGGTAACAAATAGTGCCTAAACGATACAGTTGAGTGTGTTTTTTATTATATTGTTTAAGCAGTTCGGGCGTATTGGTTGTGTTGTGCAGGTAAGCAATTAATGGATCCGCGTTTTGTGAAAGTGAGTAGCGTTGATTATTGCTATCAGTTAAAGCAGAAGTAATACCAATTAAATTGCCATTTAAATCAAACAATCCACCGCCACTCGAGCCTTGGTTAATGACCTGATCAGAAACGATATGATTGGTGTTGTCTTTCTGATAAAAATCCACAATTTTTCCAACTGAAAAAAAACGTTCGTTACCTTTTGGCGCACCGATGGCGTAAATGTCTTCGCCTATTTTTAATGTGTCCGATGCTCTGAGAGTGACAGGTACGAAATCCGCCTGTGAGACTTTTAGAATACATAAATCATTTTTTTTGTCGGTGTAGACTTGGGTAGCGGCGTAACGTGTTTTTGCTTGAAACGCTTTACGGCTAGTCACGTTAGCACCCACCATAAGCAACTTGGCGTTGTCGGTGACGTGACAATTGGTGGCGATCAAGTTGGGACTAATGGCAACACCGCTGCCAATCTTAGGCGCGCTTTGATTATTTTTTTGTGAAAAAACAACAAAAATAGATTTGCTGGATTTTGCTTTGAGCTGCTGATAATCAGCAGCCACACATGGCATAGTGTTTAATAAGAAGAGTAGTAACAGGCAGTGCTTTATTTTTATTAGTCTCATTCTATTAAGTGTAGCAGGGCCGGTGTGGATGTTCAGCAATTTTTATATGAGTGTAGCTTGCTTTTTCTGTCACCACGAGCACGTATAATTCTTTTCTGTCATTGTGAGCGCGCGCAGCAAGCGTAACAATCCATGTATCAGTGTTTCTAAAAAACATCGGCATATGGATGGCGACGCTCGTTCCTCGCTCGCCATGACAAGACTTTTTTCTGTCATCACAAGCACGTACAATTCTTTTCTGTCATTGTGAGCGCGCGCAGCAAGCGTAACAATCCATGTATCAGTGCTTCTAAAAAACATCGGCATATGGATGGCGACGCTCGTTCCTCGCTCGCCATGACAAGATTTTTTTCTGTCATCACAAGCACGTACAATTCTTTTCTGTCATTGTGAGCGCGCGCAGCAAGCGTAACAATCCATATAAATTTGCCTGCAAAAAAATCTCACGGGTGATTACGCACATTACTTGCGTAACCACATGGATTTTCTTTTTGGTTTGCAGCTTCCTGTTTTACGGTGAAATGGGTATATTAGAGTAGTACTATGCAAGCAGGGATAATTTAAGAGATGCTCATGGATCAGAGTAATACTACTTATAAACGCATTAGGATAGTGGCGCTGCTCATCGCATTAATTTGTTGCTACGCGCTGGTATTTATTGATGAATCGGGTATTGCGGTTGTACTTCCCACAGTGCAACATTCTTTTTCACTGTCTACAAACGCACTGCATTGGTCGATTAACTGTTATTTGTTAGCGTTGTCTGTGCTGTTGCTTTTTGGCGGTCGACTTGCTGATTCGTATGGTCAGCGTTTCATTTTTATCGTTGGCATCACGCTGTTTGCTCTTTCATCTATCCTTTGCGCTATGGCGCAAAACACAGTGTGGTTTTTAGGCGGAAGGATATTGCAAGGAATTAGTGCCAGTTTATGTTTACCGTGCATTACCATTTTAGTGCAACGAAATTTCTCGGCAACTGAATTTGGCAAAGCCTATGGCACAGTTATTGGTTTCGCTAATTTGTTTTATGCATTGGGTCCGTTTATCGGCGGACTGGTAACGCAATATTTAAATTGGCGATGGTTTTTTGGCATCAATATTCCTATTAGCATTCTTTGCATTGGCTGCATATTATTTTCAGTCAAAAAAGATATACCTCGCCATAAACCATTTACTGACTTCAAAGGTTTATTTAGCTTTTTGATTGCTTGCAGCAGCGCTGTGTTTTCACTCATGCAAAGTGGCGCCTGGGGCTGGGACAATATTTTTGTTTTAACAGGATTTATTATTAGCGCTATCGCCTTAATTTATTTTGTTAAAACTGAACTTAAATCAGCCGCGCCTTTACTTGATATTCGATTATTTAATAACAAAAACTTTGCTGTTGGCAATGTAATTTTATTTTTCTCTTCAACTTGTTTAACGTTAATTATATTTTGGGCGCTGTGGTTTCAAAACACACTCGGTTTTTCTCCCAGCGTTGTTGGCATAGCATTATTACCGGCAACGTTGACTTTTATTTTTATGCCCGGCTTTGCCGGTAAGTGGCATGATAAATCCGGCTCAAAGCCGCCCTTAATTGTTGGCTCTCTATTACTTATAGCTAGTTTAGCCTGGGTTAGTTTTTTTACGGGTGCAAAAAATTATTGGTGGTTTATGCCTGGCTTAATTGGTTTTGGTTTTTGCATTCCACTTATCATACCAAATGCCATCATGACTATTATGAAATCCGCACCAGCTCATGCGAGCGGCATGGCGGCGGGTACATTTAACACCGTCAGACAATTTGGATTAACGTTTGGCGTTGCCATACTCAGCGCCATCACCGCAAACGTCAAGCTAACCAGCAATTATACTCAAGCCATGCAAATAGGAGCATTATTGTTTTGCGGCTTCGCTGTATTGATCTTGTTTATTATTTTGTTAAGCAGCCAAAAGCCCAAAACCAATGCAGACCCTGATAGCAGCAAGCCAAGCAACCAGACATTTTTATCATAAGTAAAAGGATTAATTTGGTTGGCTGCATTCTCCTTGACAACATTTGAAGGCAAAGCAAAAAATCCGCTTGTACTTGCCGCACCTGCAGTCAACACTGCTGTGCAATTTACAAATGTCTGCGTGAATGAAACGTTTGCTGATTGTGCGGCACTATGAGGTGTAATTGAAATCGTTTGTGGCTTGCCAGCATGATAGGGTCCCAGTTTAACTTCAATTTGCCCACTTTGATCGGAAACCGTAACCGCATCCGGTGTAAATTTTATGCCAAAATGACCAAGATATTTTTCGCCGTCAAAAACATTATATTCTAAATCTCCCCAGCTCGTAGTTGATTTTAAACCCACCAGCTGCACAACTTCAGGGGGTAACGCACAGCTGCAATTATTGGGTTTTTTCTCTTGATCAACACAGTTAGCCGAATCAAAATTAACCGCGGTTAGCTTAAATGGATAACTTGAATTATTAATTATTCCAAGCAAAGATTCATAAGGCCCATTTGGATTGGAATGCTGCTGCTTTAACGCGTAATAGGTTATAAATGTAGCAAACCCAACGACAGCTAGGCAGCTGCATATCATGGCACCGCAACTTTTGCACCCATGGGTTTCTTGATTTCGTGAAGTCGTCTGTGTAGCTGGTCTAAACGTACCATGACTACTTTGGGAGTCACTGCCTTTAAGTAGTGGTGTAGAATCGTGTTGCGGCATATTTTTTACCTCTGTGATGCAAGGATGATGGATATAGATTAACGTTTCAGTGAAACTGCGCGATAAAGTCTAGCCTTGCTGGCGTGCTTGAAGCAAATTAAGAGGGAGTTATTTTGTGCTCAAAATTGTTCACGAGAAGCGTTTTCATATACTTAGCTTCGTTTTTGAGTGGCAAAGGATATAGACATTCAGTT
>JBGTHB010000200.1:0-10280 GCA_041746415.1 Coxiellaceae bacterium
GCTGGTGTTCTTGGGTTTCTCACCGATGAAGAAAATAAATTATTGAAGCGCCAAGATAGTGGCATGCTAAATGGTGATTTTGCTCAAGCAATTGCAGCTATTATTCATGGTAACGCTGAAACAGTTCGCAGACAATTATTAGCAGACAATCCTCTTAGCGTAATTATTGACAATCGTCGATTGAGCGCAAGTCAAAAAAATGCAATTGCGTTAATACGTGAGCTATTCGAACAGAAAATACGTTTTGACTTGTCCGAACCAAACGACACCTGGATTATTCAAAGCTGCGCTTTGTCTGAAACGTTGCCTAAAGCAGTGACAGGACTCGCGCAAAAATTGCAACATTACGTAAAAATTTCGCCTAGTGATGAAAATGAACGAGTGCTATTTTCATTAGCTGAAAAAATAAATGACTATCTGCTAAATGACGTCGGTACCCTGGCAAGAAGTTTTGAGAAATACAAAAAACAGCGCGGCATATGGCGAGTACGCAAAAATGTTGAATATGCGTTTGCTATGTTAGAAGAAATTAAAGCAGCATATCAGCCTGATGCAGATATGGCTCAGTTCAGTAAAAACTTTGATAAATTGTTACAGCAAGTGCACCTTAAATCAGGTGGCGCGCACACGCTGTTTGTGGGTGGTAGTGATTTATCACGCAAAGTGACGCCTGTATTTACCCGATTTGTGCGTGATGCAGCGGAGCAAAAAAATAACATAAGAAAAATTAAACACGTAGACGAGAGTAATGTTTCACAGCCTGTAACCGTTACTGAGAAAATTGGCCGAATTGCTGAAGCCGCTTTTAACTTATACAAATACCACAAAACTGCAGATCCGGCTCGCAAGCAATCAATTGAAATGGTTATTGTTGATAGCTATCGTGACATGAGAGCATTAGAGCATCAGGAAAAAAATGACGGCACTGATTTACAATTTACTGTCCCGGCGCTTGAATTTATAGCGTTGCATTTCGCAAAAAGATATATGGAAGAGTATGAATTAGAAAAGCTTGAGGAATTTGTAAATGAAAAGCAGGTAATAGATCCGGTTGAACTGGATAAATTGTTTATTGAGTTAAATCACGCAAGAAATGCGCTCCTGAAACCTTTAGGTACCTTAGAAGATAGACTTTTGAATTTATCAAAAGCTCAGAATACGGAATCATATAGGGGGCAACAAACCCAAGCTATTAATGATGTTAATACTGCCTCCCAGGCTAAAGCACATGCAGCGGAACTGTTGGATTCACCAAGAGCTGAACCTGCGCCGCCACATGGGGAACAACAAGCCCAGACTACTGATGATGTTCATGCTGCCTCCCAGCCTGAAGCACATGCAGCGGAACGTTCAGATTCACCAAGAGCTGAGCCTGCGCCGCTATATGGGGACCAACAAACTCAAACTACTGGTGGTGTTCCTGCTGTAGCGGAAAATTCATACCACCTGTGGGATCAAGGTAGACTTTGTGAAGACTTTGATGATGAGGATGGCAGAGCGCAACCATTAACCCCACCACGCCCTGCTATGTCAGCCCGCCTTGCTGAGGAAAAATTTGATGATGCAGGCAACCCCGCGCCTTTGCCAGAAAGGCCGGCTGTTACATTAGGTTCGCCACATTAATCGTTCTCTCGCTTCTTGCTCATGTTGTTGATGATGCTGCTGTAAGATAGCTTGCGTTTGCTGTAAAAATTTCTCTAAGGGCAACTCAAGATCTTTCTGTGGTACCCAGCTTGGCATAAATAATCTTTCGCGCTGTTTGATCCTTTTGTCATTAAATAGCAATGTTCGGAGTTTTGCTTTGGCTTTTGATTGCTGTGTTTCCCATGTGGTTTGGATGGTTTCCATTATGCCGAGTAATGTTTGCCAATAAATAGTTGTAACGTCAATGTCTTGAGTCTTCATCTGAGTATATTGGAGTAAACGATATAATATAAATATTTGTGATACGGCACCCAAGACCCCATGTTGTGAGGCAAATCTTTTACTGCGGTTAATGGTTTGTTCTAGTAGGGCTGGTGAAAACTCTGTGTCTTGTGTTTTTGTCTCATTAATAACCGCACGGTGAATTTCTAAATTGACGCGTTCCCCGCATAGGTAATCATCATAATTTTTATCGCCGAGTCTAAACCAACTTTCACCCGACTTACCCTGCTGTTTATTTAACAGGCCTCGATAAAAACAATACCGCCCCAAAATTGCGTTCAATGGATGAGTGTCATCGCTTTCATAAAAAGGTGCGACATCGGGTAGATATTCGGCAAGCTTATCCTGCCAAAATTGACGCAAATCTGGTTGGTAGAGCGTGGCTTTGAACTCGGTATCTTCTTCAGCACAGAGCAAAGCCATTTCCTGCCAGTAATGCTCTGTAATAAAGGTTTCAACTGTGTGATGAAGTTCTTTAAGATAGTCGTCGTTTTGGCTAGATAAGCGCACAAAACGCAATTGTTGACGAAGGGCGTCACAGCGCTCGTCAATCGTGGCTGGCGAATCCGTTTGTTGAGTCGTTCCGTCCGTCGCAGTTTGTCTCATCTGTTCGTCCTCTGACTCGGGTTGATATTATGTCTTAAAGCCTTAAAACAGGCAACATAACAGCTAAACTATTAAGATTATATTAATGTTTGGGGTCTATTATTCGCCTTTAGAACGAGCCTACAGTGTTGCGATGATGCGTTGAAATAGGCATGATCGCGAACCAATTTTTGGTGGTAGAGAAGTAGATTTATGGCATTCACAGATAACAGCACTGAAAGTAGTACTCCATTAGAAAGCAGTACTCCATTTGTAAATCTCCCAGTACACTTTGATGATGCTACGATTAATGCAGTTAACCAAGCGAAAGCGAAGACAGATTGCCCAGAAGAATTGTTTAATAAAGAAGTTGATCCCAATCTCGTAAATTTTTTTGTGAAACATATGAATTCTGCAAAAACTCAAGATAGACTAGCAGTTATCAGTTCTCTTGCTTTTGCGTTTAAGGTTTTATTTGAAGTGTCTGTGTTACCCCTGGAAAAACTAAATCAAGAGCAACAGTTTAGTTTTGCTTTCTGGTGTAGTTCACATTTTTATGCGGCCTTAGGAAATGCAAGTAATCCTGAAGCTAAGCTGCTTACGACACTTATCAAAAGCATTCCACTTGAGCTCAGCGTAGATTTTAGCATTGATGCTTATTTTAACCAGTTTGAATTAGAAAATTTAAAGGATATCTGGGCAGAGGTGAAGGCTACCCAGGTTTTATTTGATGATATTGATAATAAAATAACGGCTCTCCGCAGCTTAAACTCGAAGAATATAAGCGTGCAGCTATTAACTCAGGATTGGCAAGATGAGGTTAAAACGCTTAATGACGGTAATAAATTATTTACTCGTAAGCAGATCGCAAATTCAATAAAAGAACGTTTGAAAATTACTTTTTCATCAAATTCAGAAATCTCTTTTTTTAATTTTTCTCTTAAACGCGAAAAAGAGTTGGTAGAGAGCATCCAAAGACAAATTAGCCCCTATCTATTAACACCACAACCGGTTGCCTACTTCAAGCTGACTTAAACCAACCGACTCAAAAACAAATCTGCACTGATAACCAACACTTCTTTATTAGCGATAATATATTTCTGATGGACGCCTGATTTTTTTACCACTTGTATGCCGCGCTCACACAAATGTGTATTGAATAACTCATATGACTATTTTGTAGCTACTCTATAAAATGGTCAAATTTCATGACTATTTTTTAGCTACCCTATAAAATAGTCAGCTTTGTTACCCGCCATTTCAACCCAGCGCTACATTCAGCGGCAGCCGCTGTCTCGCCACCACCTATTCGCATTTTGATTGGTGAACGGTATAATGCGGCTCATTTACGTTAAGGAGCATTTATGTCGATCAATTCCATTGCTGCGGGTCGTGATTTACCCAATGAGTTTAACGCCATTATTGAAATTGCGGCTGAAGGTGGCGCCATCAAATATGAGATGGACAAAGACACGGGTTTGTTGATGGTTGATCGCTTTATGCCGGTGGCCATGCACTATCCGTGTAATTACGGTTTTGTGCCAAGCACTTTGGCGGACGATGGCGATCCAGCCGATGTGTTGGTAATGACACCGTTTCCAGTGCAGCCGGGGGTGTTGATGCGGGTGCGGCCTATTGGCGTGCTGAAAATGGAAGACGAAGCGGGTCAAGACAGTAAAATCCTCACCGTGCCCATCAAAAAAGCCTGCGCTGAATTCGCGCACATTGAAGAGTTAGAGCAAATCCCGCAATTGTTGTTGGATCGCATTCAACATTTTTTTGAAAGCTACAAAAAACTCGAACCCAACAAATGGGTGAAAGTGACAGGCTGGGAAGACCGTGCAGCGGCGGAAGAAGAATTGCTGGCCTCAGTGAAGCGCTATAAAAAGTAAGCTGAGACCACATCCTATGATGGCCCATCATAGTGTCTATAATCAACCTAGACGATGAGATCGCAGGAGCGGCAATGATTGAAAATTATTTACTAAGTAAAGGCCTCGCTAATAGCTGCCTAAGACCATTTGATCAATACTATCGTGCCAGTGAAACCGCCTGCATTGATACCTTATTAACTTACCTCAACTACGATGCCACCTTGGAAGAGCGCATTGCGCAATTGGCAGCAGACTTAGTGAAAAACATTCGCTCCAAACAAGCAGATTTGTCGCCAGTTGAAGCATTGATGTCATTTTATGATTTGTCGACAGAAGAAGGCGTGGTGTTAATGTGTTTGGCTGAAGCGTTATTACGTGTGCCGGACAAAGAAACCGAAGATTTATTAATTCAGGATAAATTAACTTCCGCGGCGTGGAATGAACACGTGGGTCGCAGTGAATCTTCATTCGTTAATATGACGACTTGGGGCTTAGCGTTATCTGGCAAGGTGCTGAAAAAAAATTCTAAGGCGGGAGCGTTTACTAAAATTTGGCGTGGTTTGATTCAGCGTGCTGGCGAACCAGTAATTCGCCAAGCGGTGCGCCAAGCAATGAAGGTGCTGTCAGAGCAATTTATTTTAGGGCGCAATATCAAAGAAGCATTAAAACGTGCAGAACCCAATATTAAAAAAGGCTTTCGCTATTCATTTGATATGCTCGGTGAAGTGGCGCGCACGCAAGCGGATGCTGATCGTTACTACAAAGCGTATTATGACGCGATTACCGAATTAGGCGAAAGTGAATTAACTGAAAATTTAATTGGCGGGCCGAGTATTTCGGTGAAACTATCAGCGTTAAATCCACGTTACGAATTCACTCAACGCACGCGCATGATTCCCGTATTAACC
The DNA here is from genome assembly GCA_041746415.1 of Coxiellaceae bacterium. GTDB lineage: Bacteria > Pseudomonadota > Gammaproteobacteria > Coxiellales > Coxiellaceae > JBGTHB01. The sequence continues at coordinate 5,294 of JBGTHB010000200.1, forward strand.
GCACGCGTTAAAAACTTGGTGCAACACGCTAAAGAATGCAATATCAGTATCACCATAGATGCCGAAGAAGCCGATCGCTTGGATATTTCATTTGATGTGATAGAAGCGATTTTTACCGATGCCGATTTTAAAGAGTGGAGTGGTTTGGGATTAGCACTGCAAGCTTATCAAAAACGTGCTTTTTATGTATTAGACTGGTTGGCGACATTAGCGCGCGAACAAAAAAAACAAATTCAAGTACGGTTGGTTAAAGGCGCTTATTGGGATACGGAAATTAAATTAGCGCAAGTCATGGGTTTGAGTGATTATCCGGTGTTTACACGTAAAATTAATACCGATGTCAGTTATTTAGCCTGTGCTAAAAAAATCATTGAAGCAGAAGACGCGATTTACGCCCAATTTGCCACGCATAATGCCTATTCGGTTGCCGCTATTTTAAATATGATTGGAGGCAAAAAATCGGGTTTTAATTTTGAGTTTCAACAATTACAGGGCATGGGGCAAGCACTGCATCAGCAAGTGGTGGAAGATCAACGCATACACGTGCCGTGCCGTATTTATGCGCCTGTCGGTAGTCATGAAGATTTATTACCTTATTTAGTGCGACGTTTATTAGAAAATGGCGCCAACAGTTCGTTTGTTAATCGCATTGCCGATAAAGAAATTGATATTAATAAAATCATTGAAAGCCCAGTGATGGCAGTGAAAGCTTTACAAAGCATTCCCAATGCACGTATTCCACTACCCAAAAATATTTATGGCGAGAACCGGCAAAATTCCGCTGGCATTGATTTAAGTGATTTAACCACGTTAACCGCATTAGGTGATGCCATAAAAGAACGCGCCGAACAATCCTGGCAAGCTGCACCGATGCAATTAAAAATAAAACAACCGCAGCCGTCGTTAAATCCAACGGATACAGAAGCAGTGGTGGGTGAGTACCAAAATGCTACGACGGAACAAATGCAGCAAGGATTGCAAAAAGCTAAAGCTGCCTTTGAGGATTGGAGTGGGCGGACTATCAGTGAACGTGCGGCATTATTGCGTAATATCGCTAACGAATTGGAAAATCACACTGCTGATTTTATGTATCTGTGCCAAAAAGAAGCGGGTAAAACCTTAGGTGATGGTGTGGCAGAAATTCGTGAAGCGGTGGACTTTTGTCGTTATTATGCGGATCAAGCCGAATTACACTTAACCGATCAAGTCATGCCAGGGCCAACGGGTGAATCGAATATTTTAAAAATGACAGGACGCGGCGTGTTTTTGTGTATCAGTCCGTGGAATTTTCCGCTTGCGATTTTTACCGGCCAAGTGGTGGCAGCATTAGTTGCTGGTAATTGTGTGATTGCCAAACCGTCGGAACAAACAGTATTAATTGCAGCACAAGCGGTACGTTGTTTTCATAAAGCGGGTATTCCGTTGGATGTCGTACAATTAATGCCAGGGCGCGGTTCAGAAATTGGTAACACATTAGTGGCTAACCCAGACATCAGCGGCATTATGTTTACGGGTTCCAATGAAACGGCCAATACGATTCAAAAAACATTAGCAGAGCGTCAAGGACCGATCATTCCATTTATTGCTGAAACAGGCGGTATGAATGCCATGATCGCCGATTCCACAGCATTACCGGAACAATTGGTGCGCGATGTGGTGATATCGGCATTTGGTTCATGTGGTCAGCGTTGTTCAGCGTTGCGCATTTTGTTTGTGCAAGATGAGATCGCGGATAAAGTGATTCCCATGTTGGCTGGTGCTATGGCAGAGTTAAATATAGGTAACCCGCAATTTATTTCTACCGATATTGGCCCGGTGATAGACGATGCCGCGCAAGATAATTTACATCAACATCAAGCATATTTAACCAAGGAATCGGGTGCGAAATTAATTTACTGTTGTCAATTACCGGTTGAATCTGAAAAAGGCACATTTTTCGCGCCCCAAGCGTGGGAGTTAGAGCGGTTAGACATTTTAAAACGTGAAGTATTTGGGCCAATGTTGCATGTGCTGCGTTTCAAACAAACTGAGTTAGATAAGGTAATCGACCAAGTGAATGGATTGAATTATGGGTTGACCTTTGGCATTCAAAGTCGCATTGCCTCTCAAGTTGAATATATCCAATCGCGGGTGCGCGCTGGTAATATTTATGTGAATCGTAATATGATTGGTGCTGTAGTGGGAGTGCAACCATTTGGTGGTTGTAACCTATCGGGTACAGGTCCCAAAGCGGGCGGCCCTCATTATTTGGCGCGTTTGTGTGATGAGAAAACCATTTCGATTGACACCACCGCGGCAGGTGGAAACGCCTCATTAATGGCGATGGATGATTAGCCTAAACACAGGAGAAGAGCATGGGTTGGATTATTTTAGCAATTGTAGTCGTCGTGGTGTTGTATGCAGTTTATGTTTATAACGCCTTAGTTAGTTTAAAAAACCAAGTGCAAGAAGGGTGGAGTGGTATCGATGTGCAATTAAAACGTCGTTATAATTTGATTCCGAATTTAGTATCGACAGTACAAGGTTATCAAAAACATGAAAATGAAACGTTACGCCAAGTAACGGCATTGCGCGAGCAAGCGATGAACACCAACGACATTCAAAAGAAAGCGCAAGTGGAATCGGCATTAAGCGGTGCTATTGGTAAATTGATGGTGCAGGTTGAAGCCTATCCCGATTTAAAAGCCAGTCAAAACTTTTTGGATTTGCAAAAGCAATTAGCAGATATTGAAGACCAAATTCAATTAGCGCGTCGTTATTACAATGGTACAGCGCGTAATTACAATACAAAAATTCAATCATTCCCCGATATGGTGGTGGCGAATTTATTTCACTTTAAAGCCTGGGATTATTTTGAATTGGATAATCCAGCTGAAAAAGCGGTGCCAAAAGTGGATTTCAGTGAAAAACTATAATTAATAAAAAACACGGCATCTCATTCGTCAATACAAATCAAAAATCATGTCATCGAGCGTGCGTGTTAATTCTTTTTCCGTCATCACGAGTGAGTCATCGAGCGTGGCAATCCATTCAAATGCACAAAACAAATTTGAAAAATAAAAAACGCAATGTTTACGGTGATGCTGTTGGTGTTAAATTAGCGCCCCAATATGCTGTCGTTGCTGCCACGGCAGCAGCTACTGCTCCCACGAGAATCACAAGAAGTACGTAGCAAAGTTTGTTACATGAGAGAGCGTCACAGCTATCATAATCACTGGCGATTTGATGACAAAGGTGCGCACAGTATTGTGACATAGGTGGTGTAGGTTCTTTCGTAGTGTCGCAACTCGTTTCGCAAACGTTGTTATTTCCTGGCACACCAATTATCGCATTTGCAGGGCAATGATTGCGGAAGGCTTCTAATGTTTTTTCTCCGCCGTTGACGATAGTATTTTTTCGATCCCCATAAGGTCTTATTTCCTTGGCGTAGATTGCATAACCTCCAATAGCACCCACACCTACGCTTGTGGCAGCAAGAAAATACAAAAGCAATTTCTTCAGCATGTTTGTGCATGTGTTTTGCTGGGGTTGTGCTAATAAGTGTTGATTCTCCCCGTTTGATGTGGGTGCTGCCATCGTCTTCTTCTCCTGGCCAAAATTATTTAGCGGCAGCGTAGAGCAATATATTGCCCCCTGTCAACGCACTTGCCTAAGCCAACTGTTTTATTAGCCTGATAAGTGGAAGCTGTGACTGAAAAAATTAAATTGCAATTAAACAGAGCATCTGCAATGGTATATTAAAAATGGCTGTATGATGGCTGATTTCAACCCCTAAGCGGCAAAGTTACAAAGAGGAGTTTTTATGAAAACACTGCGTAGTATTCTCATTTTTCTAATCGGCATTTTCTCTTTAAGTGCGGTGGCGCAAATAGCGCAACCCGCGGTGTTGCAATTCAATAGTCGTATTCAAGTGCACAAAAACGCTGAGTTAAGCGTCAGGGAAAAAATTACCGTAAAAAGTTATGGGCGTGTGATTAAGCGTGGCATTTATCGTGATTTTCCTACGCGTTACAAAAGTAAAGATGGCACCAATTACAATATTGGCTTAACCGTTGTAGCGGCAAAAATTGATGGCGCTGTCACGGATTTTCATACTCAGCAAATTGGTAATGGCGTGCGTATTTATGTGGGAAAGCGCGATCAATTTATTAGTCCTGGCGTGCACACTTACACCATTAAATATCGTGTTACGCGTGAACTCGGATTTTTTAAAGATCATGATGAGTTGTATTGGAACGTTACCGGCACTGGCTGGGAATTTGCGATTCATCAAGCCAGCGCCACTGTTATTTTACCTGAAGGTGCAGCGCAAAATTTAACAGGAACCATTGCTTACACAGGTAAAGCGAACACGCGCGGTAAAAATTACACGGTTAGTAAAAACAAGCGTGGCGCCACCTTTCAAACCACTCAGGCGCTGGCACCGCATGAAGGATTTACCATTGTTATAGGATGGCCGAAAGGTTTTATCACCCAGCCAACTGCTGCGCAAAATGCGGTTATGACATTCAAAGATAATCTAGGTATAGCGGCAGCGTTATTAGGATTAGTGGTGTTGTTATTTTATTACGTGTTAATTTGGTCAAAGGTGGGTAAAGATCCTAAGCTTGGTACGATTATTCCCCTTTACACGCCACCTGCTGGTTTTTCGCCTGCGGCACTGCGTTACATTATGGATATGGGCTACGATAATCGCGTGTTAACCGCGGCGGTAGTGGATATGGCCGTGCGTGGGTTTATTAAAATTGAAAAACAAAGTGACAATAAATATATTTTGCATAAAGTAAGCAATGACACCTCGTTATTAACGAAACCGCAGCAACAGTTAGCCAATAAATTGTTTGCAGATACGAGCGATTTTTTGCTTGATAAAACTAATGCAAGCACAATGCAGCAAGCTATTAGTGATTTCCGTGAAGCACTTACAAAAGAATACACGGGACAGTTTTTTATTTTAAACACTAAATATTTATACGTAGGTTTAGCT
>JBGTHB010000201.1:0-11992 GCA_041746415.1 Coxiellaceae bacterium
TAGTTATGCGTAGACGATTTTTTAGCTTGATGAGTTTGGCGGTTGCCTCAGTTGCTTTAGTGGGTTGTAATAAAACCCCATTTCATTCGTATCAGAAAGATTATGTGAACGAAGCGCATGTTGTGCCGCCGGTGCAATCTGTTGCGGGCGCATCTATAAAAAATAAAGACGGTTATTTTATTATTCCGCCAATTGCTAATATGGCGCAAGCTGTGCAATCTCCATCAATTATTCCGCCGGGTAGCAACTTAGCGCGTTTTAAAAAGAAATCAGCTCCCGCTAAATCAACTGTAGCCAGTATGACTAATAATCAAGGTCAACCAGTTTTAAGTTTGAAAGAAAATATTAATCAGGCGTGGAATGATTTGCCAAAAGCATTAGAAAATACACCGTATCATATTTTAGACCAAGACCGCTCTTCTTATTCTTATTACGTTTTAGATACCATGGCAACACAACAAAAAATCACAGAGCAAACACCAATTTATCGTTTAGAATTATCACCCCAAGGAAACCAAAGTGCTGCCACGTTGCTCGATAAATCAAATAAACCGGTTAGTGCTGCTGTGGCGCAACGAGTATTGGGTGCACTTGTTAATAGTTGGTCATGAGTATGGCGAGTTATTGTAAAAATGAGTTACTGTATTGCGGAAAAGTAAAATCCCTTTATACGACGGATGATCCGCAGTTATTGATTACGGTATTTCGTGATGACACCACTGCTTTTGATGGTGAAAAACATGAACTACTTCAGGATAAGGGCAGCACGAATAATACAATCAGCACCTTTATTATGCAGCGACTTGCAGAGGAAGGGGTGCGGACGCATTTTGTGCAATCGCTGTCACCTACCGAAGTGTTAGTCAAAAAATTAAATATGGTGCCTTTAGAGGCGGTAGTGCGCAACATTGCGGCTGGCAGTTTAACGCGCCGTTATGGCATCGAGTTAGGAACTAAACTGATGACACCGCTGGTCGAGTTTTTCGTTAAAAGTGACGTCCAGCATGACCCGCTGATTAGTGAAAACACAGCTATAGCATTAGGTTATGCTACAGCAAAACAGCTTGCGTCGATGCGTGAACTGACATTAAAAATTAACTCAGTGCTGCAAAAACTATTTGCTGATGCTGATCTAATTTTAGTGGATGCCAAGTTTGAATTTGGTTTAGACGATAACGGCATTATTTATTTAGCTGATGAAATCAGCCCGGACTCTTGTCGTATTTGGGACGCAACAAGTGGCGATTCATTGGATAAAGACCGCTTTCGTAAAGATCTCGGCGGTGTCATGGAAGCCTATAAAGAAATTGCAAAGCGCATTGGTGCTGAGTGACAAAACTATTTCACTACTACAGTTTTTATGTTCATAAATTCAATAAGCCCTTCAAGCGATAATTCTCGTCCAAAGCCTGAGGCTTTAATGCCACCAAAAGGCAATGCTGGGTGAGATTGAACATATGTATTTACAGTTACGGTACCAGCATGAATGCGATTACGCGCCATTTCTTCACCACGTTTGATATCTTTAGTAAACACAGCTCCGCCTAATCCAAAGCGTGATTGATTGGCTAATGTAATAGCCTGTGTTTCGTTTTTTGCTTTAATAAAACAGATTACAGGGCCAAAAATTTCATCATCAAAAGCGATATTGCCCGGCTTCACATTTTCTAAAACGGTTATTGGATAATAGAAGCCGTCACCGTCAGGAATCACGCCGCCTTTTAATAATTTAGCACCTTGTTCTATAGCTTGCTGCACCTGATTGTGGACTGTCATACGTAAATCTTCACGTGCTAGTGGACCAAGCTGAGTGGCTTCATTAAATGGATTACCCATTTTGTAGTCTTTGATTTTATCCAGCACCGCTTTTTTAAATGCGTCATAAATTTTTTCACACACAATTAGTCGTTTGGCAGCAATGCATACTTGACCGCTATTATTTAAGCGCGAAATGACACAAGCATCAGCTGCTTGTTGGATATTTGCGTCTTCTAACATAACGTAAGGATCTGAGCCGCCTAATTCCAACACTGATTTTTTTAGATGGGTGCTGGCTTGTGCAGATACAATTTTTCCAGCGCGCTCACTGCCCGTTAACGTGACACCTTTTACGCATTCATGTTGGATCACGTATTCAGCTTGTGCACTATGAATAGTGAGGGTTTTAAATAATCCCATTGGTAGGCCAGCTTGCTCAAAGCAATTTTGCATAGCTAAACCACAACCGGTGACTGATTCGGCGTGTTTTACTAAACAGGCATGACCGGCCATCAAATTGGGTGCGGCGAAACGGAATACCTGCCAGAAAGGAAAATTCCACGGCATGATAGCAAAGATGACACCAGAGGGACGATAGCAAACCACGCTTTTTTGATAGTTTGACTTGATGATGCGATCGGCTAAAAAGCGTTCGCTGTTTTCTGCGTAGTATTTGCAAACGGCTGCGCATTTTTCAATTTCACTCATTGCAGCTGTGATGGGTTTGCCCATTTCATTAGAGATAAGCGCGCCATATTCTTTGATATTATCGAGTAATACCTCGCGTGTTTGTTCTAATATTTGCGCACGTTCTTTAAATGTAAGCTCTCGCCATTTTAAAAAGGCTTGGTGCGCTGTGTGAATAGCATTATCAATTTCTTCATTTGTTAATACATCATAAGATTGAAGTGCTTTACCTGTTGTTGGGCTGATGGTTTTTAATGGCTTCATTAGTTGATTTCCTCATGAAAACGGCGAGCGATAGTCTTTGCCTTTTGGAAACGCGAAGTATTCCGAATCAGCTAAATCCCAAAGTTCAGTGTAATGATTTGGTGCAGTGCCTGCTAATAGATCACCAGGGCTTAGGTAATGAAAAATATCTTGATAAGATTGTGCCAGCGTCATATTGCGCCAACGATGAATGTGCAGAGGTGAAATTTCTTCTGGCTTATTGAGTCCAGCAGCGCCCAGAACATGCAAAAAATTTTGCAGTGTTGAATGATGAAATTGCGCTACCTGAGGCGCTTTAACATCAATATCAATGGCGTAACGGCGTTTGGGGTCTTGAGTAGCGACGCCCGTAGGGCAGGTATTGGTTTGGCAGCGCCGTGATTGCACACAGCCCAATGAAAACATAAACCCTCGCGCCATATTAATGATGTCTGCACCTAGCGCCATTTTGCATAACATATCAAAACCCGTGATAACCTTTCCGCTGGCGACTAATCGAATGTGTTGGCGTAAATTTGCTCCTACTAAACAGTTATGAGCAAACACCAAGCCTTCGTTTAATGGGTAACCAATGTAGTCAGAAAATTCAACCGGCGCGGCACCTGTACCACCTTCAGAACCATCGATAACAATAAAATCAGGATAAATACCCGTTTTTAACATGGCTTTGATAATTGACATGAACTCTGTCGGCAAGCCGATACACAATTTAAACCCAGCGGGTTTGCCGCCACTTAATTCGCGAATTTGTTGCACGAATTCTAATAAACCAATGGGAGTGTGAAACATGGAATGGGTAGCCGGAGAAAGGCAGTCTTGACCCATTGGTACGCCCCGTGCTTCTGCAATTTCTTTTGATACTTTATCACCTGGTAACACAGCACCATGTGATGGTTTTGCACCCTGGGAAATTTTAATCTCAACCATTTTAACATTCGGCAAAATGGCTTTATCTTTAAATTTTTCCGGATCAAATTTACCTTCTTTGGTGCGGCAACCAAAATAACCCGTACCAATTTCCCAGGTGAGGTCGCCGCCTTCCATTAAATGATATTTACTCAAGCCACCTTCGCCGGTGTCTTGTAAAAAATTGCCAATTTTAGCACCACGATTTAATGAACGTATGGCCTCAGGACTAATAGCACCAAAGCTCATGGCTGAAATATTTAAGCGTGAGGAATTATACGGTTTTGCACATTGCGGGCCGCCAATCTCAACTCGTGTTCCTTCATACTTCGGTTCTTTGGGGCACATAGAATGATTAATCCATTCGTAACCGGGAGCATCCACATCCAGTTGCGTACCGAAGGGCATGTAGTCATCGGTATTGGTAGCGCGTTGATAAACCAAATAACGTTGCTCACGCGCAAAAGGTCGTCCACTCTGATTGGTTTCGATAAAGTAAGCCTGAATCTGAGGGCGTATGCCCAATAACATATAACGAAAATGCCCCCACACTGGATAGTTACGCAAGATATTACTTTGTGTTTGTAAAATATCGTAGATGCCAAGCAAAAACACCGGTGCTGTTATGATGAGTGACCATAATATATCAAACCAAAATAGCGCAATAATTGCTGTAACAGTAAATACGATGAGTGAAGTAAGATAAAAAAGCGTACGTGGCATCATAGAGATAAGTCCTTTTTTTCATTATGATTTGAACATTATCGGCTAGTGACGTTACCAGGTCAAACTAATATGTTTAGAGTTTAGTCAATTTTCATTAAGCTCAAAAATTGGTGTATACTCGCGGCTCAAAAAATTGAGGAGCCTCAGATGGTGAATTTTCCGTTTAAGCCATGGCGTAAAGCCGTATTGGCCATTGTTCTATGTGGTATAACCAGTTTTGCAGCGGCGGGTAGCTTTCAATTATGGGAACAGTCTGCTGCAGGAACAGGTGATTATCATGCTGGTGGTGCGGCTGAAGCCGACGATGCGTCAACTGAATTTTATAATCCGGCTGGCATGATCCGTTTAGCCAAACCGCAACTGAGTTTGGGTTTGGTGTATATTCCACTCGATGTGAAGTTTGATGGCACGGTTAATACCATTGTTAATGGTCAACAGCAAACGAATGGTTATGTAAAAGGCGACACCAATAATTTTGTACCTAACTTTCATATTGTTTATCCGGTAAATCAAATTATTGCGTTAGGCTTTGGTGTTACAACACCATTTGGTTTAAAAACAGATTACCCTGATATTGCGCCGAGTAATCAAGCCGCAACATTGACTGATCTTAAAACAGTTAACTTAAATCCAAACATAGCCTTTAAAATTAATAATCATTTGTCATTTGGTTTAGGTTTTGATGCGTTATATGCAGATGCAGAATATAATCAACAGCTAGAGGGAACCGTTCAATCACTGTTGGGCCCTATTAACTTCACCGATAATTTAGACAATACTGTTTCAGATTGGGGTTATGGTTGGAATACTGGTTTACTATATCAATTCAACAATAAAACGCGCGTAGGTTTTAGCTATCGTTCACATATTCAGTTTCAGGGAACTGGCACAAGCACTGCTAACTTAGGCATATCCAGTATACTTGGTAATATTTCGCCTACTCTGGCCAATACGAATTTGAAAGGCTATCTAACTTTACCACCAACTTACACCGCGAGTATTTTTTCGCAAGTTAGTAAGAAGTGGGCATTATTATTTTCTGCTTATTTTACCCAATGGAGCGATTTCCATGAAATCACACTTGATAATGTGGTAGGCGATCCAACCATAAACGATGTTTTTAATTACAAAAACAGCTGGAATTTAGTTTGGGGTGCGCATTACAGCATTAATCGTCAATGGATGTTAAAAGGTGGTTTTGCATGGGATCAATCACCGACGCGCGATGGTTATCGTGATATTCGCTTGCCTGACACAGATCGCTATGTACTGGCTGCCGGTGTGCATTGGCAGTTCAGAAAAGATATGGGATTTGATTTAGGTTATTCACATCTCTTTACTGGCGATATCACAGTTAACAACACGTTGTCTGGTGCTCCCGTTACCGAATTTGGTACGGCAAAAACAGAAACGAATGTGATTGGTTTGCAATACACGGCCAATATTTAGCTATAAAAAAGCCGCCTCTTGGGCGGCTTTTTTTGAAGATTACATTAACCAATATCAACAGTAATATTATTAAAAGCAGTGCCAACTGTGGCTGGTGCTTCAAGTTTTGCAAGTTGTGAATTGAAGGCTGTGATTTCGCCTTGGTTATTGGGAAATGTTCCGCTAAGTGTTAATGACGCTGTACCAACAACAACGTTGTTTTGTGTGAATGTGCAGCTAAGTGGGTTGCCATATATTGACAGAGCTATCCAAGGAAAACTGCTGGATGTGTTTGGCTGCAAGTCTTTTGCTTTTTTGCTATTACAGGCTACGTTAATTACCGTGGTTGTGTGGTTGTTTAGCGTGAGCGAGTTACCAGCTGTGGCTAGTAAACAAACTGATCCTAAGGTAATACCACAAAAAAGACCTAATGATTTTTTGATTTTCATAAACACTCCTAATGTAAAATGTGTTTGCCGAATATAGTTTTATTGCCAATTTTTAGCAAGCTGGAATTTAATTTGTGTTTAAGAAACCATCGTTATAGTATTGCGCAATGTATAAAACCAGCGATTTTGATTACAACTTGCCACAAGAGCTTATTGCACAATACCCATTGCCGCAGCGCAGTCAAAGTCGCTTATTGGTTGTGGATCGTGTTAATCAAACCATTTCACATTTGCAGTTTCCTGATTTATTAAATTATCTTAAACCAAATGATCTGATGGTTTTTAATAATACAAAAGTAATTGCCGCACGCTTATTTGGCCATAAGGAATCCGGAGGCAAAGTAGAATGTTTAATTGAACGTGTGCTAGATGAGCGGCGCGCACTTGCGCATATTCGTGCTAGTAAATCACCGCAAGTTAACAGTAAAATTATTTTTTCCGCATCAAATAACTTATATGCGATAGTGCAGTCACGTCGTGAGGCCTTATTTGAATTAGCTTTTAATAGCCCTATTATCACACTGCTGGATGAAGTGGGTGAAATGCCATTGCCACCTTACATGCAGCGCCCTGCAGAAAAATCCGATTTAGATCGTTATCAAACCGTGTATGCAAAAGTACAGGGCGCGGTGGCAGCGCCAACAGCTGGGTTACATTTTGATGAAGCCATGTTAAAGCAAATAGAAAATAAAAAAATAAATACCGCGCAGATCACATTGCACGTTGGTGCTGGTACATTTCAACCCGTACGGGTTGATGATTTAGCCCAACACCATATGCACAGTGAATGGATGACTTTGTCTGATGAAGTATGTCAAAAGGTAAAATTAGCGCAACGTGTTATTGCTGTTGGCACCACTAGTGTGCGAGGTTTAGAAACAGCGGCGCAGCAACGAAAAATAAAACCTTACACCGGCGAGACTGATATTTTTATTTATCCCGGCTATGAATTTAAGTGCGTTAACGCATTGTTAACTAACTTTCATTTGCCAAAATCTACTTTAATGATGTTGGTTAGCGCATTCGGTGGTTATGATTTAATTAGGCGAGCATACTACGAGGCAATACAGCAACGTTATCGTTTTTATAGCTATGGTGATGCCATGTTAATCATATAAAACGCTAAGAGCCTGCTCAAAGCCCCTGAATCTAGCTAAAAAGCAGATGATTGAGATAAAATTTTTATCCGCTCGAGGCGAATAGTTATTCGTATTTAACGAGCGAGCGAAAATTTTAGCCAATTACGCCACTTTTGCAGCCAATCAATGGATTTTAAACAGTCTCTGAGGCAACAGGGAAATCATGACACTATTAATTTTCTTTAAACCGTCTTGCTGGCGTTGACGTTGTGCCATTCATAAAAAAACTGATTGGTACTTGATTTAATTCCATGTCCTATGACCCTATGTTAAGCTTTGTGCCTGCTTGAATTTACACTTACATGAGGGGCCACAATGAGTTATCAGCATATTACAGTTCCAGCGGGTGAAAAAATCACAGTAAACAAAGATCTTTCACTGCACGTACCAAACCATCCTATTATTCCTTTTTTACGTGGTGATGGCATTGGCGTTGACATTACGCCGGTGATGCAAAAAGTGATTGATGCGGCTGTTGAAAAAGCCTATGACAGCGATAAAAAAATTGCGTGGATGGAAGTGTATGCCGGTGAGTTGGCAACAGAAGTTTATGGTAAAGACACTTGGCTTCCAGATGAAACACTCACGGCAATTAAAGAATATGTTGTGGCCATTAAAGGGCCTTTAACTACACCAGTGGGCGGTGGTATTCGTTCGTTGAATGTGGCGTTACGTCAGCAATTGGACTTATATGTTTGTTTGCGTCCAGTGCGTTATTTTCAAGGTGTGCCATCGCCTGTAAAACATCCTGAAAAAGTGGACATGGTTATTTTTCGTGAAAATTCAGAAGATATTTATGCCGGCATCGAATGGAAAGCCAACTCGCCTGAAGCGAAAAAACTGATTGCGTTCTTACAAAATGAAATGGGCGTTAAAAAAATTCGTTTTCCCAATACCAGTGGCATTGGCATCAAACCGGTTTCGGAAGAAGGCACCACACGTTTAGTGCGCCGCGCGTTGCAGTATGTGATTGATAATGACCGTGATTCATTAACGTTGGTGCATAAAGGCAACATTATGAAATTCACGGAAGGCGCGTTTAAAGATTGGGGTTATAAAGTTGCTGTCGCTGAATTTGACGCTAAACCACTCGATGGCGGCCCATGGCACGTTATGAAAAATCCTAAAAGCGGTAAAGAAATTGTTATTAAAGACGTCATTGCTGACGCGTTTTTGCAGCAAATTTTGTTGCGTCCAGCCGAGTACGATGTGATTGCTACCTTGAATTTAAATGGTGATTACATTTCAGATGCTCTAGCAGCTGAAGTGGGTGGTATTGGCATTGCGCCCGGTGCAAATTTAAGTGACGTTGCGGCTATTTTTGAAGCCACCCACGGCACAGCGCCTAAATACGCCGGCCTAGATAAAGTGAACCCAGGTTCGTTGATTCTGTCCGCCGAAATGATGTTGCGTTATATGGGCTGGTTAGAAGCGGCGGATTTAGTGATTAAAGGTGTCGAAGGCGCCATCGCAGCCAAAACCGTTACTTATGATTTTGCGCGCTTAATGAAAGACGCTTACGAAGTTTCTTGTTCTGCTTTTGGTGAAGCGGTCATTAAGCATATGTAGAATTTTTATGGTGTGTAAAAAAGCCGCAGTATTGCGGCTTTTTTGGATAACTAAGTTTTAACGGCTAATGGAAAGAGTAGTCGAATTAGATGAATCTAATGGTTCAATTAATGTTTTTGCCTGCTGAATAAGAGCATGTTTTTCCTTGATAGCTTCTGGATTTCTCCAACCGAAGGTATTAATTACCTCGTATGCAAATTTAATTTGCTTTTGCAGCTCGTTAGAATCTGTCATGCTACTTTTTTGATAGGCGCCTGTTGTAAACAATTTGCAGTTTGAGGTAGGAATCAGTTCTTCAAGCTTTTCAAGCGCAGCGGCTAAGGCCGCATCTTGAAGCTCAGGTGTGGTTGCATCGCTTAGGTTGTTTAGTTTACCAGCTTGTACCATAGCAGAAATTGAAATGCGGGTTGGTGCATGAGCGAATGTTCCAGCTCGCCATCTTTGTCTTGTTTCACTATTCTTAGTAGCCATTCGTCTCTCTTTTTGGCACTATTTTGCCAGTTGAATTAATACCTGTATTCTAAGCCGCTGATATTAAGAAGTTCTTAAAATTTAAAGCATATTAGCTTCGGCTCGTATCTAGTTGTAAATCAATCCGAATTCATACGCAACGCGAAATACCTGTAATATTTTGTAGGAAAATCACACGGTTATAGTCTAAAGTAGTATATAAGAGGTTTGGTATGCGGCAACGGAATGCCACGCTAAGACACCCCTTGGCAAGCATAACAGACTGATCTCCCAGGACGTGAGAAGGACAACCTTCTGCTCCGGTGTCAAAAGGATTTGCCAATAAGAGGAGAGCGGCTATGTTTAGCAAAACCCTAGAAAAGTGTCTTAATCGTGCCTTTGCCCAAGCTCGTCTAAAGCGCCATGAGTTTATTACTGTAGAACATCTATTACTTACGCTTTTGGATAATCCAGAAGCCAGCGAAGTATTAAATGCGTGTGGTGCGGATTTGGATCGTTTGCGTGCAGGGTTAGGTATTTTTATTGATGAAACAACCCCATTAATTCCTATGAATGTGGAACGAGATATTCAACCCACATTAAGTTTTCAACGCGTGTTGCAACGAGCCATTTATCAAGTTCAAACAAATGGTCGTCCAGAAGTAAATGGCGCCAATGTTTTAACCGCTATTTTTAGCGAGCCGGAAAGCCAAGCCGTTTATTTTCTGAGTCAAGAAAATGTAACGCGTATTGATGTGGTAAATTATCTTACTCAAGGCATCACCAAAGAACAAATGGAACCGCCTAAATTCAATCCGGATCCAGGTGGCTTTGAAACAGGTACTGCCGAAACTACAGGCGAAGAAAGCCTTGTTGAAACTTACACAGCTAATCTAAATTTAAAAGCTAAAAAAGGTAAGATTGATCCAGTAATTGGTCGCGATAAAGAATTAAAACGCGTTATTCAAGTGTTGTGTCGACGCACTAAAAATAATCCTATGTTGGTCGGAGAAGCGGGCGTTGGTAAAACCGCTATTGCTGAAGGGCTAGCACAATTAATCGTTGATAAAAAAGTTCCGCAAATGTTGCAACGCTGCACAGTTTATTCATTAGATATGGGTGTGTTGTTAGCAGGAACTAAATATCGCGGTGATTTTGAAAAACGATTTAAAGCCGTTTTAAAAGCATTAAGTCGAGACAGCGGTGCTATTATTTTTATTGACGAAATCCATAATTTAATTGGTGCGGGATCAGCAACCGGTGGTACCATGGACGCCTCCAATTTAATTAAACCGTTATTAAGTGCCGGTGAGCTGCGTTGTATGGGTGCGACAACCTATGAAGAATTTCGTAATTATATTGCGAAAGATCATGCGCTTTTAAGGCGTTTCCAAAAACTTGACATAGAAGAACCGAGTGCAAATGATACGCTTAAAATTTTACAAGGCTTGAAATCACGTTATGAAACGTATCACTGCATTCAGTATTCTAATGCGGCATTAAAGCGTGCGGTTGAATTGTCGTCACGTTATATGGGCGATCGGCATTTGCCAGACAAAGCGATTGATGTCATTGATGAAGCGGGCGCGTATCAAAAACTTCAAGATGACTCTGAGCGCGTCATTATGATTGGTCCACAAGAAATTGAAAATATTGTGGCAAAAATGGCACGAATTCCAGTTGAAAAAATTAGCAGCAATGATAAATCGCTGTTGAAAAATCTGCCTGCGCGGTTAAAAAAAGCGGTGTTTGGTCAAGATGATGCGATAGACGCATTAGCTAATTCAGTGCGTTTAGCGCGCGCAGGTTTGCGTGATATTAACAAACCTGTGGGTTCATTTTTGTTAGCTGGTCCAACTGGTGTGGGCAAAACAGAAGTGACGCGTCAATTAGCTAAAGAATTAGGTGTGGAATTGTTGCGTTTTGATATGTCGGAATACATGGAACGCCATTCTGTATCGCGCTTGATTGGTGCGCCTCCTGGTTACGTTGGTTATGAACAAGGTGGTCTATTAACTGAAGCCATCAGTAAACATCCACATGCTGTATTGCTGCTCGATGAAATTGAAAAAGCACATCCTGATTTATTTAATATTTTATTGCAGGCTATGGATAACGGACAGATCACAGACAACAATGGGCGTAAAATTGATTTTCGCCATATTATGATTGTGATGACAACTAACGCTGGTGCGGACGCAATGGAAAAAATCTCTATTGGTTTCGCTAATGAAGGATCCAAAGCCGATTGCATGAAAGATATTAATCGGCTATTTAGCCCGGAGTTTCGCAACCGTTTAGATGCTGTGGTGCATTTCAGTTATTTGGATCAAGCCACTATTATGCGAGTGGTGGAGAAATTTCTCAAAGAGTTGCGCGATCAATTAAAATCAAAACACGTTAAGTTAGATGTTTCCAATGATGCTAAGCGTTGGTTAGCGGACAATGGTTACAATCGCACCATGGGTGCAAGACCAATGGCGCGAATAATTCAAGAGCGCTTAAAGCTGCCATTAGCAGAAGAGCTATTGTATGGCAAATTAGAAGAAGGTGAGCACGAAGTGAAAGTAGAGATTGGTGACAAAGGGCTTGAGGTGCTGATATAAATTTGCAAAA
>JBGTHB010000202.1:0-4158 GCA_041746415.1 Coxiellaceae bacterium
GAAGGGGATCGAGTTATTCTTCATCTGCCAAACTCGGTTGAAATCGTTTATGGCTACCTTGCTTGTTTTTATCTCGGCTGTATTCCTGTGCCGCTGGGATATTATCTTACGGCATCTGAAGTTCATTATATTGTAAATGAAACGCGGCCCGCTCTTATTCTTACCCATTTAGAAGATACCAGCAATTTGAATACCAGTAACAATGAAGCTGCAGGTGCCATTAGTTTAAGTATAAAGCAACTCAATACAGTGCTGTTAACCACGTCCGAGATAAAGCTGCCGCCAAATGAAAATGAAAAAACGCAGGCAGTTATTCATTATACTTCTGGATCAACAGGCAAACCTAAAGGTGTAGTGCATCGACAACTGCATCAATTAATGCAAGATTATACTCGTTCAGGAGATTACCATGCGGATGACAACGTGCTGGTAACGTTGTCGCTCACTCACGGCTTTGCATTTTCATTTCAATTTTTACCAGTGATTTATGTGGGTGCGAGTTTGGTTATTAGTCACCAAGCAGAACCTCAAACGCTAGTAACTATTCTCAATGACAAAAATATTTCAACTTGGGCCACTATCCCTTCCTTATTAAAACGAGTCGTTGCCAAGGCGAAACAAAAACCGCTTAAGCACACGCTTCGTGCTTGCGTGGTAGGTGGAGACGCTATTAGTGAAACGTTACTGGAACAGTTTTATCGGGTGTTTAACTTGCAACTTTCGGATTGCTGGGGATTAACTGAAGCATTTTGTGTGACATTGAATAAGCCAGGAAACACGTGGAAATCTGGTTCATCCGGCTTGCCTTGCGAAGGAGATAACATCAAAGTAGATGAAAAGGGTGAGATTTGGGTGTCAGGTTCAACTGTGATGGCTGAATATTATAACCAGCCAGTTGCAACAGAGCGCGTGCTGCAACAAGGCTGGTTGAAAACAGGTGATTACGGTGAAATTGATCAAGGAGGCTATCTTTGGTTTAAAGGCCGAATGAAAGATATTATTATCATTGATGCCCATAATGTCAGCCCGCTAGAAGTGGAAAAAGCATTGTGTGATATTGAAGAGATAAAAGAAGCGGTTGTTTACGGTGTTCCTGACGCTGAGTGGGGTCAAAAAATTGTAGCAGTGGTGGTTGCTGATAAGTTAACAGCAAACTTTATAAAAGACCAACTGCGATCAAAAATCGCTTTTTTTAAAATCCCTGAGCAGATTTATTTTGTGACGACGCTTCCTAAAACTGCTTTTGGTAAAATTGATAAGCACGCCTTGAGAGCGCGCTATTATTAATCGTGACGCGCAGCCCATTAAATGGCTTTAATTTTATGGTGTGTTCTGTAGGAGGTGAATGTAATGACTGATGTAAATTGTCCTGCTCAATATCAAAATGTGTCGAAGCTTTTCTTTTTTGGGTGTGCTCCGTGTTGTGATGACATTAATGAGGTTAATGTAGACGGGTGTCTTGAAAATGGATTGGACCTTGCTAGAAAAATTATACCAGCAGCTCAAAAAGCAGGTTACACCGTAGCTTCATTTTTAGGTAAAAATGCCACCGTTGCAAATTATCAACAAATGTTGATGTGCGATAAAAATCTTAAGGTGTTTTTTTCATTTGCAAGCCATGAAACAGCAGGAAAGACTTTTTATCTCGCAAACAACGAAATCTTTAATTATACTTTTTTTGAAAACCATCCTTTTTTAAATTACAGTCAGGCAATTGTTTTGTTTGAGACGTGTTACGCCTTTGACGCTCCATTAGGCGGTGGTTTATGCTCATCTATTACGGGTTTGGGTGCACAGCAATATATATCAGGTATTACGCCTTTGAGTTTTTTCGGCGCTACAGAAACGTATAGCTGTGTGATGGACAGCCTGCTAAATGGTGATGAAATGACGCGCTCAATTTTAAATAAATGCGCGATAGAAAATTCGCCGTTTGTTCCAAATAGTAAAGCAGGGTTGTATTTTGCTTGTGCGCCTTTCGAAACGATTTATCCTGGTAACACCAGTTTTATTATTGAAACGAGCCTAGGTAATTCTCATGTATTAAATACATCAGCTGGCGCAACAGTTTCTACTCGTTTTCACCTTGATTTACTCAACAATGAAACAGTTAGCAAGGTGTCAGCTAGTATTCCTCATATAGGAACAGTAGCATGCTCGCAACCAACATCGGATATTCCACAAATTATCGCCAATCCACTTAACGCAGGTGAAGTTATATTTGGCATTAGTGAAAATGGCTCTTGTCTTTTTAGTAATGTTTTGGAGGGTGATTTGGCTAAACACGTTGATCAATTCGGCATGTATCCACAACAAAACTGCACCAACCCAAGTCATGTTGAGTTAAGCGCGAGCGCGTCTAAATTTGTCCTTGGGCCAGATCATGTGGAATCATCAGCGGATAACGATATGTTGCGCTATTTGTTCATTGCTGGTGCTAGCGCTTTGTTATTATTTACAGCGCTCCGTGCGTGGCAGTATTGTAATAAAAAAAGCTTGGGCCAGAACAAAAAAATAGGTAGTCTAAATAAATGTGGCACCAATTTAATAGGTGGCTATTGATGAAGATTAATGCAAGCGTACGAGGGTATATTAGTGCTGTCTCTGTGCTAACTTTTGCATCGCTCACATTATTTAAATACAAATGAATAAAAAATGCAGAATCTAAATAAAAACAGCTTTGATATAAGCAAACTCAAACTTGTTCCAGCTTCTATAAATGATTATCCCGTTATCCAAAATATGGGGCGATTTTATGTTTATGATATGAGTGAGTTTCTCGGTTTTGAGTCTGGCTGGGAAATCCCCAAAGACGGGCTGTATGAGTGTCATGATTTTAAAAAATATTGGGAAACACAGGATGCGTTTTCTTTTTTAATTTATTACCAAGCTGAATTAGCGGGATTTGTGATTATCGATAAAAAAGGAAGTGATGCTGCAATTGAATTTAATATGGCGCAGTTTTTTATTTTAAGAAAATTTAAAGGTAAAGGAGTGGGCCGTGCAGTAGCATTTCAATGCTTTGATAAGTTTATAGGAAAATGGGAAGTGATGGTGCTGCCGGGTAATAGCGGCGCTTATACATTTTGGCGTACTATTATCAGCCGCTATACAAATGATCGCTTTCAGGAATATTGTCGAGCAGTGGCGCATTTTGATAATGGCACGAGAGATATTTTTAGTTTTATTAGTCATGCAGCTAAGTGGTAGGAGTTAGATGTGATTGTTATCGAGTTGACTTATAAAAAACCATTGGAAGAGGTTGATAAATATTTAGAAAGCCACCGTGACTTTCTTGAGAAATACTACAATGAGGGTGTTTTTATTGTTTCTGGAGCAAAGCAACCTCGTGATGGTGGGGTGATATTGGCAAAAGCTACTAAAGCGGAAGGTGAGAAAATTATTTGTGAAGATCCATTTTATCACTACGACATTGCCACTTATCACATCATCGAATTTCATGCCTCTAAATATTCCGATTCATTTAAGCAGGTTTTAGATGAGGTTAAACAATAAATCATCTAAATAAGATAAATCTGCTGCGGTTAAAGATAGCTTCGACTAATTCATTTTACGAATAAACGCATAATATAATGCAATGGCTAACAGATTGGTGCCGAGAAATGCTAAGCCTAGAGATAATAGTGTCGATGTATTTAGTAGGGTTGCGATATAAGTGAAGCTGCTAAAAATCAGCCAAATCACGGAAAATAAACAAGCGTTCGCAGAAGCCGCCAGTTTTGGAAACAGTGACAATCCTTCTGCAACATAGATGGGAAACATCACCGCACTGCACAGAATGGTTATGGCGACGCTGCTAACTAGTAATGGTAATGAAATGTTTTGATGCTGAAAAAACAGCAGTCCTAGGCTAGTAAGTAACGATATTCCTAATGCAATCTGCACTTTATATTTCTTTTTAACGTTAAAAATAACTCGATTGAACATGTTGCCGGCAAACCAGGCAGCGCCAGTTAGCAAAGCAATATGGCCATAAGTGATGGCAGATTTATGCAGCGTTGTTTGAATTAGGAAAGGCCCAAATACGTTAAATAAAGCAACATAACCCCAGACAATACCAATAAATAAAGCTAATAAAATAAAATGTTTGTTTTGTAGAATAGTAAAGTAGTTATGCCATAAATGATGAATCTCAAA
>JBGTHB010000203.1:0-8390 GCA_041746415.1 Coxiellaceae bacterium
TTATTATTTCGTTTATTTGATATCTGGAAACCAGGGCCTATTCGTTGGTTAGAGCAAAAACTCCCTGGTGGTTTAGGCGTGATGATGGATGACGTGGCAGCAGCTGTGGTGTCATGGGCGATACTGTTGGTGTTGTCGCGAGTAGTTTAGCTAATCATTAGATTTTAAACAGACACTAAAGGGGAAAACGATGCAAAAATCAGTTTACTTTGCGTTTATTTTTATAGGCTGTTTGGTGGGTTTTGCACTAGCGTCACCAACGATTTGGACAGCTCGGTTTAACCATGTGCTGCCACGAGACGGTCAGCATACCCGTGCATTTTGTTTAGCGCATACGCCAGATGTTATCGTGACAACCATTCAACAGATTACGCGCAAAGACGGAATTGTGGCCAAAAATGGCGTTCGGATAAAATATCTATCCTATGCAACTACACAAAAAGACGGCCTTTATTTTAATTTGGTGAAAGCACAGGTGAGTGGCGGTAGCGGTAACGGTCGTTGGTCCATGCCCATGAAGCTTTATGAGCAAACACTCACGCCTGCTTATCTGACACATACAGTTTGGAGTACGTCTGCTTGTAAGGGTATGTTTACAGGAAAACCGAATTCGCATGCTTGATTTCTTTTCTCTCGTGGCCTCTGCTGTTATCCACAGAATCTGTGGATAACTCTGTGTGAAATATATCAGCAACCGGTGAACGAGCCCGTTTAATCTACGCTGAGACGATTTGACTAAAAAATGAACTAATGATAAAAAGCTTAAAAAAACAGTTAGTTAGAGTTAGAAATAAGCTCGGGCTGGAGCAATGGGAAGCGTGCTGCCAGCCGAGTTAAGATATAAATGAGGTAAACTTAGTCTGTGCATAACTTTACCGGTACGGTCGCTGCACCACAATTACCAGTTGCTGTTTATGTTTGTGAGAAAAAGTATATTGCTAGGCAGCGATAAGATCCAGACGATATTTTATCACTGGGGAAATGGTTATTGAAACACATTGCAGCGCAACTTAACCCCATCGCGTAGCGTCACTTTGCGTTGCGATAAATCGCAACTTCAAGTGGCATAGGTATATTTAAATGTCTACCTGGTGCTGAGCGATTTTGGTAAAGGCCAATATGTGAAACATTGAGTTGAAAACCATAGAAAATAGGGTAGCAATGAATAAATCCTAGCTTTATAATCGCGTTGCGCTCAAAAGGCTCTTGTCGTTTTTCTTAAAACAATCAATAGGATGTCTATCGTGTCTGAAAACAAACGACCAGTATTTCTTAATTTAACTCAAATACACTTTCCGCCCATGGCACTTGTGTCAATCGGCCATAGAGTCACTGGAGTATTAATTTTTTTATTTTTGCCGCTAATGTTATATCTTTTACATCTGGCATTGCATTCTGCGCAAACGTTCGGGTTATTAGATTCTCTTTTACATCGTGGTTGGTTTGAGTTTGTAATTTGGATTTTGCTCTCGAGTGTTTGGTTTCACCTCGTGGCGGGCATTCGCCATCTTTTTATGGATGCCGGTATGGGTGAAAGTTTGGTAGTAGGGAGACGTTCTGCATACGTTGTTTTTATGCTGAGCATTTTATTAAGCATCGTAACGGGAGTATGGCTATGGTAATGCGCTACGATACACGCGGGCTGCGTGATTGGATTGTGCAACGGGTGACATCAGTAATTATTGGTGCCTATGCGTTGTTTTTAATTAGCTATTTATTTTCAGTGGCCACAGTTGATTATCAAGTAATGCAGCATTTGTTTGCCAATCTATGGATGCGTCTTGCTACTATGGTGGCGATGCTCAGCATTATTTGGCATGCGTGGATTGGCTTGTGGACAGTGCTAACGGATTATGTGAAATGCAAATACATTCGGTTTGTATTGGAAGTAGCGATTATGGTGTTGCTGGTTGGCTATCTGGTGACGTTAGCTGATATTTTCTGGGGGTAGGATGTCAATTAGAATACAAGAATTTGATGCTGTTATTGTTGGCGCTGGTGGAGCAGGATTGCGCGCTGCGTTACAAATGGCGGAAAGTGCCTATAACGTTGCTGTGGTTTCGAAAGTTTTTCCTACGCGTTCCCACACGGTTTCAGCACAAGGCGGTATTGCCGCAGCACTAGGTAACGTCGTACCAGACAAGTGGCAATGGCACATGTTTGATACAGTACGTGGTTCAGATTATTTGGGCGATCAAGATGCCATTGAGTACATGTGTCGTGAAGCGCCACGTTCAATTATTGAATTAGAACATATGGGATTGCCTTTTTCGCGTTTAGAAGATGGCAAGATTTATCAGCGCGCTTTCGGTGGTCACACACGAGATTTTGGTGGTGAATTAGCACGACGCACGTGTGCAGCAGCAGATCGTACTGGTCATGCTTTGTTGCATACTTTATTTCAACGCAACGTAGCAGCCAAAACTAATTTTTTTAATGAATGGTATGCCATTGATATTATTCGAGGCGAGAACGGCGGCGTCGCTGGTGTTTTAGCCATGTGTATGGAATCAGGAGAATTTGTTTTTTTGAAATCGCGGGCCACGGTTTTTGCCACCGGTGGTGCGGGGCGAATTTTTGCCTCAACCACCAATGCTTATACTTGTACGGGTGATGGTTTTGGTATGGTGTTGCGTGCGGAATTACCCTTACAAGACATGGAATTTTGGCAATTTCACCCCACTGGTATTGCGGGTGTGGGCTGCTTAATTACCGAAGGCACACGTGGTGAAGGCGGTTATTTAGTTAATGCCAAAGGCGAGCGATTTATGGAACGCTATTCGCCGCATTTAAAAGATTTAGATTGTCGCGATGTGGTCGCGCGTTCAATGACTATTGAAATTCAAGAAGGGCGGGGCTGTGGTCCGGATAAAGACCATGTGTTATTGAAGTTGGATCACTTAGGCGAAAATATTTTAAAAGAACGTTTGCCGGGTATTACTGAGTTAGCGAAGAAATTTGCCAACGTTGATCCAGCAAAAGAACCCATTCCTGTTGTGCCCACTTGCCATTATTCAATGGGTGGTATTCCAACTAATTATAATGGCCAAGTGATTACCAAAGATGCTAAAGGCAATGATCAGGTTGTTCCGGGATTTTTTGCCGCAGGCGAATCCGCTTGTGTGTCGGTACATGGAGCAAATCGTTTAGGTACTAATTCATTGTTGGATTTAGTGGTGTTTGGTCGCTCCGTTGGGCTGCATTTGGAAAAAGCGTTGAAAAGCGAATTGGATTATTTGCCGGCCAACCAAGCAGATATGGACAAAGCGCTTAGTCGTATAGCGCGCTGGGAAAATCAAGCTAATACAGAAGACCCCAATCAACTGCGTCATGAAATGCAGCGTATTATGCAAATGAACTTCGGTGTGTTTCGCAATGGTGAGCATATGCAAAACGGGTTAAAAGAACTTAATGTATTACGTCAACGGTTACAAAAAGCTAAAATTACGGACGTGAGCAAAACATTTAACATGGCGCGTATTGAAGCATTAGAGCTTGATAATTTAATGGCAACGGCACATGCCACAGCCATGTGCGCATTAGCGCGTCAAGAAAGCCGCGGTGCGCATTCACGAGTGGATTTTCCACACCGTGATGATGAGCATTGGTTAAAGCATTCCATTGTATTTGATGATGGCAAAACAGGATCTCGCCCCGTAAATTTTGCTCCAAAGGATATGGAGCCGTTTCCACTAGCAGAGAGGGATTAATCATATGACAGAACGAGTAATGACTTTTTTAATTTCACGGTTTAATCCTGAAACGGATGCAAAACCCTACATGAAAAAATACACGCTCGACGTGAATAAAATCAAAGGCAAAATGTTACTAAATGCCATTGAAGCGATACGTGAACAAGATTCCACATTAGGTATACGTCGCTCCTGTGGTGAAGGGGTGTGTGGTTCGGATGGGATGAATATTAATGGCATGAATGGGTTGGCGTGTGTAACGCAATTAAAACAATTGCCGGATATTGTGAAATTACGCCCCTTGCCAGGATTCCCTATTATTCGTGATTTGATTGTGGACATGCAAAATTTTTATGATCAATATTTTAAAATTAAACCCTATTTGCAAAACTCGCATAAACCACCTGAAAAAGAGCGTTTACAGTCACCCGCGCAACGTGCCAAACTCGATGGATTGTATGAATGTATTTTGTGTGCGTGTTGCACTTCCTCTTGTCCCTCGTATTGGTGGAATCCCGATAAATTTGTTGGCCCGGCTGCATTGTTGGCCTCATATCGATTTGTGGCAGACAGTCGTGATGATCATACTGAAGAACGACTAGATGATTTAAAAGACCGATTTAAAACTTTTCGTTGTCGTTCAATTATGAATTGTGCCTCAGTGTGTCCAAAAGAATTGAATCCAACACAAGCCATTCAAAAACTTCATAGCGAGATGTTAAGCGAACATGAGTGATTCGGCATATAAAGAATTTCAGAAAAGTGCTTATTTAGGCGGAGATAATAGCGATTATATTGATTCGTTATACGATCAATATCTTCATAATTCTGAATCTGTAGATGAAAAATGGCGCCAGTATTTTGCCAGTCTTGCGCCCATGGGTGATGAAGTTTCACACGCACAAATTCGTGAACAATTTAAAGAGCTGGCTAAACACCCTTTAAGTGCCGCGACGTATTCGTCAGCGCCTTCATCCAAACAAGTAGCAGTGGATCAATTAATTCAAGCTTATCGTCGCTATGGTCATTTTAATGCGAATACCAATCCGTTGTATCCTCCAGAAAGCAAGGAAATACGTTTAACGTTAGCGCATTATGGATTAAGTGAAGCAGACTTTAATGAAACGTTTGACACCAAAGGTATTTTAGATAAAAACACCGCCACGCTTAAAGAAATTTTTGCACGCTTGCAGCAGTTGTATTGTGGCACGTTGGGTGTGGAATTTTCGATGATAGCAGATGAAAAAGAGCGCTTATGGTTACGTCATTATGTTGAGCATCAACTGCCTAACATGGTTTTTCCTAAGGAAACGCAGCTTAATATTCTGCATCAGTTGATCGCATCTGAAACTTTGGAAAAATATCTTGATGTTCGATATGTAGGGCAAAAACGCTATTCCATTGAAGGTGCCGACAGTTTAATTCCATTGCTGGATGAGTTAACCAAACGCGCAGCGCAAAAGAATGTAAAAGAAATGGTAATTGGTATGGCACATCGAGGACGTTTGAATGTGCTGGTGAATATCATGGGTTATGCACCAAAAGTTTTGTTTGATGAGTTTGAGGGCAAGCATGAATATGGCTTAACTTCTGGTGACGTGAAATATCACAAGGGCTATTCACGTGATGTCAAAACACCCGCAGGACCAATGCATTTATCACTCATGTTCAATCCATCGCATTTGGAATTTATTAATCCGGTGGCAATGGGTTCAGTGCGTGCGCGTCAACACACACAAGCACAAGGCAATAAAGATTATGCTGTCGCCATTTTAATTCATGGTGATGCGGCGTTTGCTGGCCAAGGGGTGGTGATGGAAACATTGAGCATGTCAAAAACACGCGCTCACGATGTCGGGGGCACATTACACATTATTATTAATAACCAAATTGGGTTCACAACCAGCAATCCTCACGATGCGCGCTCGTCACATTACGCTTCTGATTTAGCGAAAATGCTTGATGTGCCTGTATTTCACGTCAATGCAGATGATTCTGAAATGGTAGTTAAAGTAGCGCAGATGGCATTAGATTATCGTATGCAGTTTCATAAAGACGTGTTTATTGATTTGGTTTGCTATCGTCGGCACGGACATCAAGAGGTGGATGAACCTATGGCGACGCAACCTTTAATGTATAAAATTATCAAAGCGCATCCGACCACGCGCGGCATTTATTCCGAACAGTTAATTAAAGAAAAAGTGTGCGCGGAGGCGGATATTGGCACTGAGATTGATGCTTACCGTGATTGTTTGGATCAGGGACGCCAAGTAGTAGAAACATTACCAGAAGGTTTGTCGCATCATTACACCACCAACTGGAAGCCGTATTTAAACGTTGAAGCACAACAACAAGTTAATACAGCCGTACCATTAAAAAAATTAAAAGAATTAGGCGATAAGCTTGATCACATACCGGCGAATTTTGAACTGCAGCGTCAGGTAGCCGCTATTGTTAAAGCACGTCAACGTATGACACAAGGTGAGCAACCATTGGATTGGGGTTATGGCGAAATCATGGCCTACGCAACTTTATTAGATCAAGGTGTACCGGTGCGATTAGTGGGCGAAGACGCGCGTCGTGGTACGTTTTTTCATCGCCAATCGACGTTATTTGATCAAAACACCAGTGACACTTATGTGCCGCTTGACCATTTAGGTGAGCACCAAGCGCAACTGCAAATTTATGATAGTTTGCTGTCGGAGTTAGGCGCGATGGGATTTGAGTATGGCTATTCCACTTACGATCCAAAATCATTGGTTATTTGGGAGGCGCAATTTGGTGACTTTGCTAACACGGCGCAAGTAATTGTGGATCAATTTATTTCGTCTGGCTGGCAAAAATGGGCGCGTTTATCTGGCTTAACTTTATTATTGCCTCACGGCTACGAAGGGATGGGGCCTGAGCATTCTTCTGCAAGATTAGAGCGCTACTTGCAATTGTGTGCGCAGAATAATATGCAAGTATGTGTACCAACGAATCCGTCACAAATTTTTCATTTGCTGCGTCGCCAGGTGTTGCGCCAAGTGCGTAATCCACTGATCGTTATGACGCCTAAAAGTCTGCTACGCAATAAATTAGCGGTGTCTTCGCTTGAAGATTTAGCGACAGGTCATTTTGAATTAGTGATTCCTGAAGTGGATAAATTAAATAAAGAAAAAGTGACACGCGTGGTATTGTGTAGTGGTAAAGTTTATTATGATTTATTGGTTAAACGACGCGAAAAAGAGTTGAATCATATTGCTATTTTGCGCATCGAACAACTTTATCCGTTTCCGCATGCGCTGCTCACGCAATTTTTAGCTGAATATAAAAATGCAACGGAAGTGGTGTGGTGTCAAGAAGAGCCCATGAATCAAGGCGCCTGGTTTAATACCCGTCATCGCCTTGTTAAAGCGGTAGGTAAAACACAAGTGTTAATGTTTGCTGGGCGTGCGTCTTCTGCTGCACCGGCAGTGGGCTATCCAAAGTTGCATCATCAACAACAAGAAGAATTAACGGATGAAGCGTTAGGTTTAAAAGATGCTTCAGAAGAAACAGATTAATATTTGGAAGACGAGAGAAAAATATGACAATTGAAATTAAAGTACCTGCATTGCCAGAGTCAGTTGAAGACGCAACTGTGGCGAAGTGGTATAAAAAAGTAGGCGATCGCATCGAGCGCGACGAAAACTTAGTGGATTTAGAAACGGATAAAGTCATGCTGGAAGTGCCAGCGCCGAAAGCCGGTATCATTGAGCGAATTGAAAGCGAAGAAGGTGCTGTGGTTAAAGCAGGACAGATATTAGCCGTGATTAAAGAAGGTGAGGCTCGTGCAGCGACGGCGTCAAATGAAAAACCAGCTGCTGAAAAAACCCCGCCAGCCACAAACAAAAAACCCGTTGCTCCAGCAGCGCCTACAACAGAATTAAGTCCCTCGGCACGCCGTTTTGCTACTGAAAATGATGTTGATGCAAAACAAGTGGAAGGTACGGGTCGTGGTGGTCGAGTAACGAAATCCGATTTAGCCCTGCATTTGTCCGGTGGGGGAAATCGCAGTGAGAAACGCGCACCGATGTCACGCTTGCGTCAGAAAGTGGCGCAGCGCTTATTGCAAGTGCAACACGACGCTGCGATCTTAACCAGCTTCAATGAAATTAATATGAAGCCAGTGATGGATTTACGTCAACACTATAAAGACAAGTTTGAAAAAGTACATGGCACACGCTTGGGTTTTATGTCGTTTTTTACCAAAGCAGCCGTGGAAGCGTTAAAACGTTTCCCTGTCATTAATGCGTCAATTGATGGCGATGATGTGATTTATCACAATTATTTTGATATCGGTATTGCAGTTGGTACAGAGCGTGGTTTGGTCGTGCCAGTGTTACGCAATGTGGAAAACATGTCGTTAGCAGATATCGAAAAAGCCATTCGTGATTACGCCCAAAAAGCGCAGAGCGGTAAAATTGCGCTGGAAGATTTGCAAGGCGGAACATTTACGATTACCAATGGCGGGACTTACGGTTCGATGCTATCCACACCTATTATTAATCCGCCACAGTCTGCTATTTTAGGGATGCATAATATAGTTGAACGTCCCATAGTTGAAGAAGGTCAAATTGTGATCCGACCCATTATGTATGTGGCTCTGTCTTATGATCATCGTTTAATTGATGGTCGCGATGCAGTATTGTTCTTAGTTACGATCAAAGAATTATT
>JBGTHB010000204.1:0-21518 GCA_041746415.1 Coxiellaceae bacterium
CTTTCGCTGCTTTACTCATAAGGGGATCTTCTCCAAGGCCATCTCTAATGTGGATATTTTAATATCCTAACCTTAAGAGTAAATTAAAAAGGGGAGCAATGGGAGCCGCAGCTTATTCAGCCTCGCAATACTGTGCCAACACGCTCTTTAGCTGCTGCAATGCCTGACCACGATGACTGATTTCGTTTTTAACCGCTAAATCCAGTTCGGCTGCACTACAGCCTTGATCCATAACATAAAAAACAGGATCAAAACCAAAGCCTTGCTTACCTTGGGGTGTCGTTAAAATTTCACCTTCCCACATGCCTTGGCAAATAACTGGCGCGGGATCAAGATGATTCGCCATTAAAGCAATGACACAGTAGAAATCGGCCTGACGATGTTCGACACCCTCCAACATTTTCAATAGCGCATTGATGCGGTCCTGGTCAGTTGCTTTATCGCCAGCAATACGCGCTGTGTTTACCCCAGGCGCGCCAGCCAAAGCATCCACCACCAACCCCGAATCATCGGCAATAGCAGGCAAGCCCGACTCAATTGCAGCATGACGTGCTTTAATAATGGCATTTTCAACAAACGTCGCGCCGGTTTCAGCCACAGACTTAATTCCT
The DNA here is from genome assembly GCA_041746415.1 of Coxiellaceae bacterium. Taxonomy (GTDB): domain Bacteria; phylum Pseudomonadota; class Gammaproteobacteria; order Coxiellales; family Coxiellaceae; genus JBGTHB01. The sequence continues at coordinate 612 of JBGTHB010000204.1, forward strand.
AACTCATCTTGAGTTACGATCTCAATAGGCAAATCACCTAGATGCTGCTTAATTTCTTTGGCCTTGCCCTTGTTTGAGCTGGCTAGAACAATTTTAAATGCCACTAAAACTCTCCTTGAAATGTCATACCAAAACACGCAGGCGTCACCACATGATTAATAGTACGCACTTGTTTTGCTAACGATTGACATGCCGGCATGGGCACAGCGGTTAACGTCACCTGCACATAACGTGTATTTCTTCCAGGCCTCACCATTACTTCGCCGCCCCATGGATTGTGCGCATCCGCCGCCGCTAATAAGTTTTCATTTAGCAACTGCGACAACGTTATTTCTGGATTAGCAAAATTAGGATAGCGGTTATCCGTCAACCATTCATAACTGGCACGAGTAATACGATTAATTACTTCAACACCACGCGTAACTTGCAGATTCGAGTTTACCACCACAAAATAACGCACTGACAACACCGTAATCACACCAATCAAGGCAATGACCAATAGCAACTCTAAAAGACTAATACCATTATTTGATTTTCGATTTATCATTGTATTTAATCATTTGTACCACGGCGTCCACAAAGGATGGAGTAGCGTTGACACAGGGTATCATAGAAAGTATTTCGCCTCCTAGCGCCTGCCATTGGGCGTTTGCACGAATCGCCACTTCTTCGAGTGTTTCCAAACAATCGGCAACGAAGGACGGACAAACCACCGCTAACCGCTTAATTCCACGTGCAGCTAAGCTGGGTAACTCACGATCAAGATACGGTTCAATCCAAGGCAATCGCCCCAAGCGGGATTGAAACACCGTGAGGCTTTTTTCGACTGGCCATGCCAGCTGTTGCAATAACGCACGCGTCGTTGCATAGCATTGCGCGCGATAACATAAATTATTATTTTCAGTTAGAACAGGGCAGGGTTGCAACCGATCACAAACTGTCTGACACGGTTGCGTTTTATCCAGTTGCCGCACGGGTAACCCATGGTAACTAAATAAAATAAACTCAGCGTCGTGTGTTTTTAATTGCGCTGCAATTAATTGCGCTTGCGCGCCAATAAATAGCGGCTCAGCATAAAATGATTTTATGATCACCTGGCGCGCTGCAATATTGTTTTTTGTTACTGCTCGCTGAGTTTCATTAATCGCTGACTGTGTGGTAGCAAGCGCATACTGGGGAAATAACGGTAGCGCAATTATCTTTTTGCAGTGTGCGAGTTTTTTAACGGCTTTCTCAATAGCCGGCTCGCCATAACGCATAGCTAACTCAACTTGGAACACATCCCCTAGTTTTTGTTGCACCTGTGTGGCGAGCTGTTGGCTATGCAGCAATAACGGTGAGCCGTGTTGTGTCCATATTTGTTGATACGCATGAACCGATTTTGTTGTGCGTGTCGGCACAATAATGGCATTGACTAAAATCCAGCGCAAAAAAAACGGGATATCAACGACAAGCGGATCCATCAAAAATTGACGTAAATAGCGCGCCACCGCGGGACGAGTTGGGGCTTGAGGCGTGCCTAAATTGACTAACAAAACCCCGGTTGTTGCCATGACAATCACCCCACATGAAAAGGCGCATCATAGCCGCAGCACCTAAAAAATACAAATTAGACTGCTTGCCCTTTGTTATCAAAAAATGTCACTTTACTTGTCGCCAAATCGTGCATCGCCCCCACCAACATTAGCTTGTGATTTTGAATTAAGGTACGAATAACTTTACTGTTTTGATAAATAAACTGCACTTGATTCAATACATTTTGTTTGGCGATAGCATCAATGGTTTGGCTGTTATCACAAGAAAAATTACGACCTTCTTTTGCTTTAATCGTTTTTACCGCGGGCTGAACACTTGATAATAGGTGTGGCAGATTACCGACTGTAACGTGATTGCAGGCCCCAATCACCGCCCCACAGGCTGTGTGTCCCATCACCACAATCAGCTTACTTCCTGCAACTTTAGTCGCAAACTCCATGCCGGCGATGACATTTTTATCAGCAACATTCGCCGCAATGCGTGAAATAAAGATGTTTCCCAAACCTTGATCAAACGTATAATCCGGCGCGCTACGTGAATCAATACAACTAAGCACGACGGCAAATGGATACTGTCCTGACACTAAATGTGCTGCAATCGCCTGCAAATCATAATGACGCATTTTATCTAACACAAAACGCGCATTGCCTTGTTTTAATTTTTCCAGCGCTTGTTGAGGTGAAGTTTGCTGTTGCAGTGTTTGCGTCATCAGATATTGGGGAGCGGCGAAAACCACGCCAAACAAACTTAAAAATAATGAAACAAAAGCAATACGAAATTTATTCATGCGCTAATCATCCTTAATTTTTTATTTCCATTCTAAATAAAGTAAACGATCCGCGTGTCTAGGTCAAACCTAAGAGCCTGTTCAAGATCTCTGATTCTAGCGAAAAAGCAGATGATTGAGATAAAATATTTACCCGACCGAGATAAATAGTGATTCATATTTATCGAGGGCGCGTGAATAGTTTAGCCAATCACGCTGCTTTTGCAGCGAATCAAGAGATCTTGAACAGGCTCTTAGCTACTGTAAAACGATCACAACCAGCGTAATCAGGATGTGTTTGAATAGCTGAAAATTTTTGCTGTTGCAACAAAGCACGCACAGCTGATGCTTGATCAAAACCATGTTCAAGCACGATTAAACCTTCTTGATTTAAGTAAGTTGGTGCCTGCTCAATTAAACGCTGCAACACGGCCAGCCCTTTTTCACCTGCCACCAAAGCCATTTCAGGCTCATACTGTAACGCCGCCAGATGCTTATCATGCTGCGCAATATACGGAGGGTTACTGACAATTAGATCATAGCGTTGTTGCGGCAACGCCTCACACAAATCGCCTTCAAAAAATTCGATGTTGCGGCAATTATTTAGTTTAGCATTGTGCTTTGCCACCACTAATGCTGCGGCTGAACAATCACTGGCACTGATTTCCCAGTTGGGCTTTTCATGCGCTAACGCTACGGCAATCACACCTGAACCCGTACCAATATCCGCCAATTTTAATTGGGTTGCAGCTTGAAAGTAGCGCAACACAAACTCAACTACGCATTCGGTTTCGGGACGTGGAATCAACACCGCGGGGGTTACCATAAATGGCAACGACCAAAATTCTTTTTCGCCCACAATATAAGCCAATGGCTCGCCTTTAGCGCGTCGTTGCAGCAAAACATCAAACTGCTGTTGCTGCGCCACGGTTAATGGCACGTTGGGATGGGCCAATACATAAGCGCGTGATTTTTGCAGCACATGTGCTAACAATAATTCACGATCAATTTTATCCACATTACTATTCATCGTAATCACCCATAGTATTAATCTGCAAAGTGGTCGTTATTGCCGATTTCAACCCATAGTCTGAACAGATATTATTCCTCGCCTAACTGTGACAACTGTTCCGCCTGCAACTCACGCATCAAAGGACCAATCACATCGTCTAATTTTCCTTCCATCACTTCTTCTAATTGATACAGGGTTAAATTAATGCGATGGTCGGTGATGCGCCCCTGCGGATAATTATAAGTGCGAATGCGTTGCGAACGATCTCCACTGCCTACCAACGTTTTGCGTTGTTGCGCTTGCTCTTTTTGTTGTTTTTCTTGTTCGGCTGCTAACAACCTGGATTGCAATAATGACATCGCCCGCGCTTTATTTTTATGTTGCGAACGCTCATCTTGGCACTCGACGACAACGCCGGTTGGAATGTGGGTTAAACGCACCGCTGAATCCGTACGGTTAACGTGCTGGCCACCGGCACCTGAGGCACGATAGGTATCAATGCGCAAATCAGCTGGATTAATAGTGTAACTTTCTACTTCATCCACTTCAGGCAAAACAGCGACCGTGCAGGCAGAAGTGTGAATGCGTCCTTGCGATTCCGTTGCTGGCACACGCTGCACACGATGCGCGCCGGACTCAAATTTTAAACGTGAATAAACACGTTCTCCACAAACACGCGCAATAATTTCTTTGAACCCACCGTGCTCACCTTCGTGTGATGAAATCACCGTTAAATGCCAACCTTGTTCTTCGGCATAGCGCGCATACATACGATATAAATCACCCGCAAAAATTGCCGCTTCATCGCCACCGGTACCCGCTCGCACTTCTAAAAACACATTCCGTTCATCGTTTGGATCTTGCGGTAATAATAACGTTTGCAGCGTTGCTTCTAATTCGGCTTTGCTAGGCTCAAGCTCCGCTAATTCTAATTCAGCCAACTCACGCATTTCTTTATCGTTCAGCAATTCTTTAGCTGATTGCAAACGTGCGGCTATTTGCGAATATTCTTTGTAAGTTAACACCAGCGCTTCGAGTTGCGCGTATTCTTTTGATAAATCACGAAAGCGATTTTGGTTCGATATAATTTCAGCATCACTCAACAAACCGCCAATTTCTTCATAACGGTGCACTAATGTTTTTAATTTTCGCTGCAGGGATTCTTTCATAACAATGCCTTTAATAAAAAAGTGGAATAACGACGCTACAGTTCAAATAATTCTTTAGCAAGCACTAACATCTCAATCTTATCGTGATAGGCGGCTTCGCGTAGTTTACTGGTCGGCTGATGCATTACTTTATTAATGAGCGCTGCGCTAAATTGTTCAAGCACTTTTTGCGGTTCAACACCGTTATTTAACTTCAACATCGCTTTTTGCAATTCGTTCGCACAGAGATTTTCATGACGTGCGCGAAAATCACAAATTAAATTTGTTGAACTTAAGACGCGCATTTGCTGCATATAATGTTGCGCCTCCAACGTAATCATGGCTTGCGCTTGTTCCGCTCGCAACTGACGATCTTTTAAATTATTACTAATGACGGCTTGTAAATCGTCAATGTTATAAAGATAAATGTCGCTTAATTGTGACACTTGCGCTTCCACATCTCGCGGTACTGCTAAATCGGCAATAAACATGGGTCGCCGTTTGCGCGCCTTCAATGTCATTTCAAATAAACCTTTACCTAAGATAGGTAACTGACTGGCGGTGGCACTGATTACCACATCAATATCTTTTAAATATACGGGGATATCGCTGAGGCGTATCATTTTTGCCTGCGGCAACACATCCAGCAATTGTTTAGCACGTTCTTTGGTGCGGTTGGCAATGATAAATTCACGCACGCCGCAGCTTTGTAAATGCGTGGCCGCCAACTGTATGGTCTCTCCTGCTCCAATCAACAGAACTTTACAGCGGGCCAAATTACTAAATAATCGTTTTGCCAATTGCACCGCCGTGTAAGCAAGCGACAGCGAACTCGCACCCAATGCCGTTTGATGACGGATTTGCTTACTGACTTTGAACACGGCTGGAAATAAATGTTTAAGCTCAGGCCCCAACGTATCGGCGCTGGCGGCTAATTGATAAGCGCGTTTAATCTGCCCGAGTATTTGCGCTTCGCCAATAACCATTGAATCCAATCCACTGGCCACTCGCATTAAATGCGTCACGGCATCAATATCTCTATATATATACGGCTCAAGCACCTGGCTTTTACCACGAAACCACGCTGCTATTGCAGGCAACGCCGCCAAATCGGTGTAGATTTCAGTGCGATTGCAGGTTGAGAGCAGCACCGCTTCATTCACAGCCGGCAAACTTTTCAGTTCAGCTAACGTCTGAGGCAAGCTTGTCTCAGCAAACGCCAATTGCTCACGTAAGGCGAGCGGTGCGTTTTTATGATTAATGCCAAGTGTGATTAGGGCCATGATGCGCGTATAGTAGCATTGGTTAATGAAGAGGACTATTGAAAACAGTAGTTAGCTTGGCTTAATGAATAAGATAATATACCTAGAATATTTAATATGGAATGTTAAATATACGGGATAGTTATCAAAAAATACCACTTTTTTCCTTGATATTTAACATAGAAAGTTAATATCGCGGTTTCTAATGCGTCGTTATACAAGCCAGATAGGCTGCCATAAAAAAGTGAAGTTTGTTCTATAATGAAAAAGCCAAAAGCACAGGAGAGACAAATGCTTAGGATCCAAATCCCAGCGCGCACATTATTAAGCGTTATTGTGCCACTGATACTCGCTGGTTGCGCCCACACCGGTTACAACGCTCAAGCGCCTGTTACCAGCAACCACACTGCACACCGTATTTTTCAAAGCCTACCCAAGTATGCCCAATTAACTCGTGAACCTTGGCCACAAATTCACGCTAAATCCTTACCTTTAAAAAAAGGCAGCAGCGGTCAAAGCGTCGCAGAAATACGCCAACGCTTAGCCAAGCTGGGTGACTTGCATGGCAACTTAGATCAAAACATCTCTATTTATGATGCACAGCTAACGCAAGCGGTTAAAGAATTTCAATGGCGTCATGGTTTAAAAGCAGATGGCGAAGTGGGTTCAAAAACATTAGAAGCCTTGAATGTATCGCCACAACAGCGCTTAGCCCAACTGGAAAAAAGCATGAACAAATGGGCTGCCATTCCTGAAAATGAAGGCAGTCATTATATTATGGTTAATACCGCCGGTTATTATATGAATGTCGTTAAAGACGGCAAAAAAGTCTTAGACATGAAAGTGGTGGTCGGAAAACCCTCGCGTGAAACGCCTGAAATTTATTCCAAGCTCGAAACGATTGTGCTAAATCCAAGTTGGAATATTCCATATAAAATAATGAAAAAAGACGTGATCCCTAAAATTGTCGAAGACCCTAATTATCTTTCAACTGAAAACATCAGCGTTTATTCAAGCTGGCAGCAAGGCGCGAGTAAAGTTGATCCGGCTAATGTGGACTGGGCTAAAGCCGCAGAACAGGGTGTGTCATACAAAATGACTCAAGCCCCCGGGGATCATAATGCGCTGGGTCGCGTTAAATTTGTTTTCAACAACAGTCATGACGTGTACATGCACGACACCCCACACAAAGAGTTATTTGACGAAGCACAACGCGTTTTTAGTTCGGGCTGCATTCGGCTGCATCACCCATTTCGTTTAGTGGAATACTTCATTCAAGAAAATCAAAACTTGGAACCCGAAAAAGTGTATAGCCAACTTGAAAGCGGCCAAACAAAATATCTACGCCTAAAAAATCCCATTCCAATTTATGTAACTTATATTACGGCATGGGTAGATAAAGAAGGTCGGCCTCACTTTAGAGAAGATGTGTATGGCCGCGAACACGCGCACCATAACAACTCCAATGATAACAACGGCCAATATGGATTAAATTAACTGTATAGGGTGCTCACTTTAGAAAGAACAATCTCAGCATCTTACCATCATGCTACTAAACACCAAAAGTTGCAGCGCCGCCATGTTCTAAATCATGGTAATCAGAAACGCGCCCCTGACACTTGTGATACACCACATAGCAAAATGTGGCCGCGGTAGCTACTGCAAAGCTCATTCCCATACCCGTCAACACATTTAGGCAAATAGCTGAAAACTCATTGCCCTGACTCGGATTTGCTTTAAAAAAGGTATACCCTGATCCAACTAATAATCCAAAAAAAGAAGCCAAACTTGTGTTAATAAAAATTTTTTCAACTTCATTGCCTAATTCATTTGATTGGGTAGTATTGTTGTCACCTTCTTCAAAAAGCAGCGCATCTTGTTCGCCACTTAAGCACGCTCCAGCGATACCAGAAAGAATGCCTGAAGAGATCGGTATAACCGCGCATATTAATAACATAATTAAGCAACCCACCACACCATCGAGCACAGCACCGGCTCCATCACTGTTGACAGGAAAGTTTGAGTCTATTGCCGGCTTAGTAAATAATGCAATCAACATAATCAAGCACAAAGTCAGCCCACAACAAGAAACCTGATTCAATCTATCACTCATGTTCTTATTCCTAAATCATATTGGTGTGACAATCAAAATAATAAGCGTCGTTCATCTGCAGGTTCAAAGCGAGTTCGTGGTGAGGAGGAGGGGTATGCGGGGGCCCGAAACAAGTATTCACTGACATGTCAGAAACCCACGCTTTATATCGCTTAAAGTCATTTATTTCATACCTACAACGAAAAAAATGATTCCAAAAAAAACTCAGCGTAGTATTTAGCGGCGCTGTATCACAATTCCATGAACTTGGCACATGCGATAAATCGCAAGTAAAGTTAAAAGCAAAAGACGTTACCCCATTATTACCATTATCAGAAAACTCAACATATGTTTTATTTGTAGCAGATGGCACACAAGCCATCTCAACTAAAGCCTGAGCATATGCAAACATTGTCATAGAAGACATACTCTCCACCCCTCCTGCTTTTTATCCAGTCCAAATTGGAGCATTAATGCTGGGTAAAACACAAGTTAAGAGGTGGTTAATTAGCGCAGCAACCCAATCAGCGGAGCAGGCTGAATATAAATAAAAGTTAAACAATGAAGCGTTTAACCGCCTGTTTGTTTCTCGCGAATTTCTTGGTAAGTTTTGCAATCAATGCACTTCGTGGCAGTAGGTCGTGCTTCAAGACGACGAATGCCAATTTCAGAACCGCAGTCCTCACAATAACCGTAATCGCCAGAGCCAATATCATCTAATGACTGTTCAATCTTTTTGATTAAGCGCCGCTCACGGTCACGCGCGCGCAACTCTAAACGAAATTCTTCTTCTTGCGCTGCCTGATCAACAGGATCGGCATAGTTTTCGTGTTCATTTTTTAAGTGTCCTACAGTCGCATCCACTTCTTCCATTAGATGCTGACGCCATTGTTGTAAGATGCCACGGAAATGTTCGCACTGACCTTCGCTCATATATTTTTCACCTTTCTTTTCTTTGTAAGGTGTAAAATTAAGGTTTGATGGATCAGCCGTTTGTTTTTGAGCACGTGTTGACATGAAAGCCCCCTCCACAGTGGGATTGAAAAAAGTGTCCATTGTAACTATTTTTTATTGTTGCGCAATCCCTATGTGCAAAAAAAAAGAACGGTTACTGTTGCCCATGATAGATTAAAAAGTTGTCAGTCGACAAGGAGCAAGCGCAAAATTAAATCTTGAGCTCACCACAAAAAACGCGAGCCGCAGGACCGGTCATAATAATCTGTTGCGTAGGTCCTGCCCAATCAATCTGTAAATTGCCACCCGGTTGATTCACCGATACACGCTCATTTAACCAACCATTACGCCGCCCAATGGCCATTGCCGCACACGCTCCACTACCGCAGGCAAGCGTTTCACCGGTGCCACGCTCATAAACTTGTAAGCGCACATGTTGAGGATCAAGAACTTGCATAAACCCTACATTCACCGCTTGAGGAAAGCGCGGATGCTTGCTCAACTCAGCACCCAAATTAGCCACCATGGCACAATCAATTTGCTCAACCCGGATCACGGCATGCGGGTTGCCCACGTTTACCACACTAAGCTCAACCTTGTTACCACTGGCTTCAACTTGGTAAAGCAGCTGTTCTTTATCCGCGATAAAAGGAACAGCCCTTGGCGCAAATTGTGGCACTCCCATCTGCACACTGACCTCACCATCACTGCGCAATGTCAGCGAAAGCTGCTCCGTAATAGTAGAAACGCTTAGGGTGGTCTTCGGACTTAATTGATTGGCATGAATAAATTGCGCGATACAACGCGCGCCATTACCACATTGACCGACTTCACTGCCATCCGCATTAAAAATGCGCAAATGAAAATCACACTGGTTTTTTTTAGGTTTTTCTAACACCAGCATCTGATCAAAACCAACACCCAAACGGCGGTTAGCTAATTGTTGAATTTGCGCGGCAGACAGCGCAAAAGGGGTTTGCGTGGCATCTATAACCACAAAGTCATTACCCAAGCCGTGCATTTTAGTAAAAGCAATCATTACGCTAAACTATACACCAACGAAACGTTTAATGTCGTGTTGAGATTTTGATTATTGCTGCTGTTTAATGGGATGCGTGAATAATATTCGGTTGTGTAAGAAATCTGCACGCCCAGGTTGCGAATAATCTTATTGGTTAATGCGGTTATGGTTTTTAAATAATCATACGGATCGCCATAGTTATAGGTGATGTTTTCGGTAAAGACAACCGTATCCGTAATCTTCCAGCTCAAATTAAGCGCTGAGGTGCCAATCAAATGATTCTCAGTCATGGATGGTTGATTAGTTTGCTTGATACTATTACGCCGAATACCTGGGCCTAGCTGCAGCGTTAAATTTGTTTTGTGCGTATCCAAAAGGGTGCGGCCATAACCAACCGAGCCAACAAATTGATAATCATAAGGACTGAAACGATTCTGAGTATAGTTGGCATTAGCAAAAATAAAATTACACCCAAAGTGATAGTTTGTTTGGTTTTGTGCAAAATATTGTTGTTGGGTGGTAATGCCATCGCTGGTGGTTAACTGGGCCGTGGCATTAAGCACGTTCTCCCACGCTTCTTTAGAAAAATTTAAATTCAACCCGCCATTGATGTTAGTGGTTTTTGAATTGCCAGTAACGTACACGATCCCCAGCTGCGCGTTTGAGCCTTTCCATGAAGCAGGCAATAAATATCGATATTTTTTTGCGCACTTATTGCCGACACAGGTTTTTTTGGTGGGGGGGGTTACCGCTGCGCCAGCATAAGCATTAAACAATAAGAGCAAGCTGATAGCAGCACCGTAATAAAACGTTCTTGTTTGCATGATTCAGTCCATAGGTGAAAATGAGAGCCGAAATTATAACGAGCTAAACTGGTCATGTCGAACCACGCAGCAGGCACTGATATCCTATTCATTTTTGCTGCATGCTTGTGTGGGCAGCGTTTGGCAAATACAATGCCCCTTGTTCGCCACAGGCGCACAAACAACAACAAACCATCACTAATAATAAGATACGCCACATGATGAATACACAAGTTGATTTTTCTGACAGCATTATCATTGAAACACAGCCAAATGTAAAAGCCTGCGTGATCTGGCTACACGGACTGGGAGCTGACGGCAACGATTTTGTGCCCATTACGCAACAACTTAATTTGCCTGCGGGTTTTGGAATACGTTTTATTTTCCCTCACGCCCCTATTCGCCCTGTCACACTTAACAATAATATGCCCATGCGAGCTTGGTTTGATCTGCATTCATTAGAGCATTTTGATCGACATGATCAGGAGGGCATTGAAAAAAGTGAATACGGCATCAATCAATTAATCAACGACCAATTAACGCAACTGCCTGCGCAAAAAATCTTATTAGCGGGTTTTTCACAGGGCGGGGCTATGGCGCTGTTTGCTGGCTTACGCTGCAGTAAAAAATTAGCCGGTATTTTAGCCTTATCCACCTACTTTCCTTATACGGATGAAAGCGTGCGTCGCTTTTCACCCATTAATAAAAACACACCTATTTTTATGGCCCACGGTGAGCACGATGAAGTATTGCCTTTGGCCATGGGTGAAGAATCGTATCAACATTTAACGCAATGGGGTTACAACGTTAGCTGGCACGAATACTGCATGGCACACGAAGTTTGTAACCAAGAGCTACGCGACATCAGTAATTTTATTAAAAAGTGCTTGGGTTAATTGCTTTACGCATGGCAAAGCTTAGTTCTAGGCCGAGAAAACTCCTCGAATTGGCCACACTACATGATACTTTTTCCAGGGATTGATTATGAATGTAACTTGTAAAAAAATTATTATTTTTTCTTTGCTAGCTATATCAACGCAAGTATCCGCCGCCGCTAACTTAGATGCATCAGCAATTAAAAAAATCAGCTCCTCCTTTAAAACACTGTGTCAATCACATGCGTTTTCTGGGGCGGTGCTTATTGGGATAAATGGAAAGGTTCGCTTTGAAAATGCATGTGGCTTAGCTAGTAGAAATTTTTCTGTCCCAAACACCATTTCAACTAAATTCAACTTGGGCTCTGTTGGAAAACTATTTACTATCATATCAATAGCTCAGCTGATACAGGAAAAAAAGCTGTCATTAGATACTCCCGTTGCCAACATTATTCCTTTGTGGCTACCCATGAAAAATGCGAATAAAATCACCATTAGACAACTTTTAATTCATGCATCAGGCCTTGGAAATTTTATGAATGATCCGAGATGGAAGATCGGCGCTGATTCTGGCTTGTATAATACAACAGATGATTATGAACCTCTAATTAGAGGAGAAAAGTTATTATTTAAACCAGGAACCAGTCAAACTTATAGTAACAGCGGTTACCTGGTTTTAGGCAAAGTAATTGAGAAATTATCAGGTTTGCATTATGCACAGTATATTCAAAAAAACATTTTCAATCTCGCTCAGATGAACAACACCGGCATCTGGGCTCTCGATGAAGTCGTCAAAAACCGTGCGGTTGGGTATTACTACAGCTGCAAACGAAATTCATGTGCATGGAAGAATAATTATTATCAAGCTCCCTTTATTGGCACTGCAGCTGGGGGAGCGTATTCAACCGTCAATGACTTATTTAAATTTTCACAATTTCTATATCAAAATAAATTTCTCAATAGTCATCTCACTCAGAAAGTGCTATCAACAATAGTTATACAACCAAGTGATGCTGTTTTTATTAAGAAAATCCAAATTGGAGGTCAGTCTATTCCTGAAGTTTTCAGTCGATATGGATTCGCTGGCACATGGAATACTTTTGGCGTGGCTGTTTGGAAAGATCCTACTTTAATTGGCCATACTGGCGGCACTCCTGGAGCAAGCGCATTATTTGCCATGAGCCCTGATAACAAATATACAATTATCATCTTAAGCAATAGTGGGACAGATGGACAGATTACGTTATATCAAAAAATAAGAAATTATTTTGGTTTTAAAGACCCCATCAAAAATTTTTAAACGAGGGCTGCGCTTATTGTTTGAATACGTTCAGCGAAAATTGGTGCTAGTTTGTAAAAATGCCCGCAGCTTTGCTAACTCGTGCGGTGTGCCCACATTAAACCAAGTGCCATTAAACATTTCGCCGCTCACACCATGATGTTCAATTGCTTTATTGATAAGTGGCGAAAAAGAAAATTTTTCTTCGCGGATAGCTGTAAAAATTTTGGGGTGGATTTTAGCAATACCAGCGTAATTAAACAGGGGCGCCTGACGCGTAATGAACTTGTCTTGATCCAAACCATAATCGCCCACAGCATGGTAGTGCGGATTGTTAACCAACACCAAATGAATCTCAGTTTCTGAGTCTAAAATGGTTTTTGAATAAGTATAATCACTCCACACATCAGCACTTATTAATAAGAATGGCTCGCTACCCAAGAATGATAAAGCATGTTTGATACCACCACCTGTACCTAACACTACTGGCTCAACTGAAAAAATAATTTTTAAACCATAACGTGAACCATCACCTAAAAATTGCTGAATCGTATTGGCAAGGTAACTTACGTTTATCACCACCTCTGCCACACCCGCTTTTTTTAGAGCAAATAAATGATATTCAATCAAACAATATTGACCCACTTGCAATAATGGTTTGGGTGTTGAGTCCGTGAGGGGTTTTAAACGGCTTCCTTGGCCCGCGGCCAAAATCATTGCTTTCATGTGTTTTTCTCAAAAAATTTTAAAAAGCCGTTTAGCAATGAATGCTTTTGACACACGTGTTGAATATAACCTAATGTGCGTGGCAAATAGTCTAAATAACCCGGTTTTTTGTAAAGATGCTGTAAGCGCGTAAAAATACCCAAACATTTAATATGGCGTTGCAAGCTAGCGTAATCGAACCACGTTTCAAAAAGTTCAAAACTGCGCTCTTTGATAATACGTTGTGCCACTATTTCCCGCTGAAATTCTTGCAGCCAACCGCGCACAGTCTCAAGCGGCCAGTCCACATAACAATCGCGCAACAAGGATAAAGCATCGTAAGTGACTGGACCACGCACTGCGTCTTGAAAATCTAAAATACCAATTTTCTCATCCCTTAATATCATTAAGTTGCGTGAGTGGTAATCACGATGCACGATAACTTGAGGCTGGGTCTTAATGGCCGTCACTAATTGCCAATACTGCCGCATTAATTCCGCCTGGCTTTTTTCGGTAAAAGTTTGTTGGCAATGCGTCTTCAAATACCAATCAAAACTCAAATTAAATTCACCCTGATAAAGTTTATCGCTAAAATCGGGCAGTGGATAATCCGTGAGCGTAGCGTGCGCTTGCAATTTAACTAACTCAACTAGGGCCCGCGGGTACAATATATCTTTGTTGTTTTCAGTTAACGTGTGCAAAAATAACTGATCACCAAAATCACTGATCAGCACAAAACCCTGAGCCAAATCACTGGCAAATACTTTTGGTACATTAAGCCCACACGCCAGCATGCCTTTTGAGATTGCGATAAATGCGTCGCAATGCTCTTTTTCCGGTGGTGCGTCCATTACCACCAGCGGCTGATTACTATTAAGCACGCGATAATACGAGCGAAAGCTGGCGTCATTCGTCAACGGTTTAAGCTGCAAGGGCAATTGACTGAACGTCACTCCTTGAAGCCAATCTTGCAATTGCTGCATTCTCATTCAACATATCCTTAAAGCCTATATGGACTCGCCCCATGGTCAAAGCAGTCGAGAAACGGTACCATTCCCAGCTCAAAATGCAAAGGTCATAAATACGAAATGCAGCGACAGTATCAAACCATTCTTGCCGCCATTGCCACGGCCGTCTGTTTCACGCAGTGGCCTATTGTCGCCAGCACGCTTCCCAAAAATCCCGGCAGTCCCAGTTATTTTCAAAAAATTGCCGCGGAACTGGGCTGGCAACCCGATCCAAGTAACTTTTGTCAGGGCTATTATAAAGAACCCGCTATCGTAAAAAACTATCCTCACCCTGGAAAAATTAACACTGAACTCACCCATATTACCGCAAAAGGGGCGAGCACATTAAGCGAAAACGGTGTGTCTATTCTGCAACAAGATATTGTGATCACTCAACCGGGACGTCGCATTACTTCAGACAAAGCCTACATTTACCGTAATAACAAAACAGGCCGTGTCACAAAAATTATTTTAACGGGGCACGTGCATTTAGAAGAAAGCGGACGGTTAATTGTTTCAGATAAAGCCACCATCACTTTTTATCCACAAACTATCAAGCTGCAGCACAACGCTTATCATTTTTATTATCAACAATTTCATAGCTTTGGCACGGCGCAATACGCTATCCATTTGTCCACTAAGAAAATTATTTTACATCACGCTACTTACAGTACTTGCTCACCGCTTAGCCCTAGTTGGCAAGTGAAAGCCAGTAAATTAATAATTAACAAAGAAACTAACAAAGGCAAAGCATATAACGCGGTTGTTGTTTTTAAGCACGTCCCCATTTTTTATACGCCGTATCTGAATTTCAGCCTGAAACATCAACGTAAATCGGGGTTTCTGGTGCCCTATTTTTCTGACAATCGTTATTCTGGACAAGATTACTCTTGGCCGTTTTATTGGAACATGGCGCCCAACTACGACATGCTGATTGTTCCTGAATATTACAGCTTGCGTGGCTCTCGCTTAACCACTTATTTTCGTTATTTAACCCAACGCACTATTGGTACGTTTTATGCCACCTTCTTACCCAACGACCAAGCGTTTCAAGCATTTCGCAATAATGCTATTGCTGAATATTCGAGTCCGATTTATAAACCAAGGGTGATGAATCCGTATCTCAATCAACTGCGAGGGGAAGATAATCAGCGTGGTTTTTTTTCCTTTAATAACAATACTACCTTCGACGCCAACTGGACTTCGCAAACAATATTAAATTACGCTACGGATCCCTACTTTTTTCAAGATTTAACTTTGCGCGCCGTCGGTGCTGACACACTAACTAACCAATTGCTGAATTATTTTAATTTGGCTTACAGCGGCGACCAATGGACATTCGACACTACGCTAATTGATTACCAAACGTTGCATATTATTGGTCAATTTAAAAATCCCGCTTTAGATCAATATTCACGCTTACCTGAATTCAGTACTACCGCCTATTACCCTGACACGTTGTTGGGTGCTGACACAGAATTTTCTGGCGACTTAAGTAATTTTCAGTATTCAAGCACTTTAGCGCCCAACTACCCCACAGGACAGCGCTTACACATCAGACCAGGTCTCGTGTGGCCAATTTATTTTGCCAATGGTTACGTTAAACCCCAGCTTTGGGTAGACACCACGGCTTATACTATTAATGACAGCAACGTGTTTACAAAAAATAATCCGTCGCGCACCTTGCCTATCGTAGCTGTTGATAATGGTTACACTTTTGAAAAACTCACACGCCTGTTTGGCTCGATCTTCACGGATATTATTTCACCGCGCTTATTTTATTTATATGTTCCCTATACCAATCAAAACAACTTACCTAACTTTGATTCTTATTTACTGCCATTTGATTTAACGCAAATCACAGCCTTAAACCGCTACAGCAGTTACGATCGCTTACAAAACGCCAATCAAATTGGCAGCAGCATTACTCAGCACTTATATAATGAAAGTGGCCGCGAAATTTTTAGTGATTCACTGGGTATCATTTATTATTTCACCAATCCTAAAGTTTGCTTAACACCAGATTGTGTCATGCCACAACGCCAAATTTCACCGTTGTTTATAAGCGCTACTTTCAACCCCACGGCACACTGGTCAATGAATGCCAGCACCGCCTGGGATGCTGAATTTGATCGCATCGACAACACAGCTGGCACACTCACTTATCATAAAGACGCGGATTTTAGCGCTAACCTTGGCTTTCAATTTGTGCGTGAAGACAATGATTCTCTTAACGCGGCAGATATTAGCAACCCCAACAACCTTCAATACAGCACCACCACTAAACTGTTAACTGGCGGCATTGCTTTTCCGCTCAGCCAAAAGTGGCGTTTGTTTGCTTACTCAGACTATAATATCGCCCAACGTCGACTCGACACATATTATGGTGGCGCTGAATACAATAGCTGTTGTTGGTCTTTGACATTTGTTGCACAACGCTCTTACCTCAACACCACCTTGAGCAACAGCGGTAGTATCATTAACAACTTTGATACCAGCTATTTTGTGCGCTTCTCGCTTAAAGGATTAGGTGGTGCGGGCACGGGTGATATTGAGAATTTATTAAAAACAACCATACCCGGTTATGGTGTGAACTAAGTATTAAGAGGTTACGCATGTTTAAAAATTTATTTGTTGCACTAGTGATCGCTACCAGTTTTTTATTGGCGCCCACTTTATTGGCCGCTAACAATCTGCCAACGCCGTCAAACACATTACAACCACTTGACGCCATCGTAGCCACTGTTAATCAACACATCATCACCCAAACGGATTTTACCGAAGCGCTGAATTTTGCTAAACAACGCACTAAAGCTCAGGGCATGACGATTAGTGAAAAAGATTTGCGTCAACAAGTGCTGCAAGGATTAATTGATCGTCAATTGCAATTACAACTGGCCAAGCAAAATAAAATGAAAGCCAGCGATGCGGAAGTGGATGCTGCCATTCAATCCATTGCAAAACAAAACCACGCCAGCATTAGCGAACTTAAAGCACAGCTGTCACAACATGGCATTAGCTATAAAGCATTCCGTAAAAACATGGCAGAACAAGTCCTCATACAAAAACTACAACAGCAAGTGGTGTCGAATAACATCAATATCACACCGGCCGACATTAAAGCATTCCGCCAAAAATACGCCAACGACCCCAGCGGCATGGAGTATCACGTTATGGATTACTTAGTGGCGATCAATAATGTAAATGATGCTGCTGAAAAAAATAAAGCACACACTCAAGCGCTCGATTTATTGCGCACGCTAAACAGTGGTACAGGTGTAAAAGCAGTGATGAAAAAATACGGTGCTTCAGCAGATGATTTGGGCTGGCGTCGTTTAAGCGATCTACCGTCAGAATTTGTGCGTCCTATTGCGGCAACACCAGCTGGTGGAATTAGCGGGCCGATACTAGCACCTAACGGTTACCACCTATTAAAAGTGGTGAAAAAACGCAGCCAAGTGAATAATTTGAGTAATGATCAAGTGAACAATATGATTATGCAACAAAAATATCAAAAAGCCATTCAAGATTGGCTTAGCACATTGCACAAAAACGCTTACATAAAAATTAATCCCGCCTATCAATGAAGCCCATAGTTATTACCAGTGGTGACCCGGCAGGAATTGGTCCAGATATTCTCCTGGACGCACTGCAGCACCAATTCAGTGTGCCAATTGTGGTGCTGGGCGACAAAGACATTTTTCAACAGCGCGCTCAACAATTACAGCGTGATTTCACCTTTGCTAACAATGTGGTGTTTGAACCTATTACGTGTGGCGACAATTGCGCACCCTATGTATTTTCGCAACTCACTACCGCTGCGACGGGTTGTTTACAAGGCGACTACTCGGCCATGGTCACAGCCCCGGTTAACAAAGAAAAGCTCAATCGTTACCAACCTTTTTCAGGACACACCGAATGGTTAGCCAATTTTTGTGGCGTTAATAAAACGGTGATGTGTTTATCTAATACTAAATTGGCGGTCACTTTGGCGACAACCCATCTGGCTCTACGCGACGTAGCCAACGCAATCACAGCCACAGAACTCACCACCACCATAAAAATTATCAGCAACGCTTTTCCCCACAAGAATATTTTGGTGTGTGGTTTAAATCCACATGCGAGTGATAATGGTTTGTTAGGAAACGAAGAGAAAACGATTATTACACCTGTCGTTAAGCAATTAAAAAATGAAGGGCACAATATCATTGGCCCATTGAGCGCGGACACGGTATTTTTACAAGCACTCAATAATAAAGAGTGCATTGTGCTTGCCATGTATCATGATCAAGGATTAAGTGTGGTTAAAACACTGGATTTTGAAAATACCATTAACACTACTTTAGGTTTGCCTTTTATTCGTACTTCCGTCGATCACGGCACTGCCTATGATTTGGTTGGCACCGGCAAAGCTTCCAGCGGCAGTTTGCGTGCTGCTATTTTACACGCCATACAATTAGCGGATCACCATGCCCATCACTAAAAAACGCTTCGGCCAACATTTTTTAACTGATCAAGCAATATTAAGACAACTGCAACAGACTATTCACTTACAACACAGCGATAATCTAGTGGAAATTGGGCCCGGGCAGGGCGCATTAACAGATTATTTATTGGAAGGCGTCGACCACCTTACGGTTATTGAAATTGATCGGGATTTAATTGCTTTTTTACAGCAACACTATGCGGCTGAAAAACTCACGGTGATTCATGAGGACGTGCTAAACGTTAACTTCGCGCAATTTCCTGCACCAACGCGTGTAGTGGGTAATTTGCCTTATAACATTTCCACACCCTTATTGTTTCATTTGTATAACCAATTAAGCACGATTAGTGATATGCATTTCATGCTGCAAAAAGAAGTTGCTGAGCGTATTTGTGCTGCTGTCGGTAGTGCGCAATATGGCCGCTTAAGTGTTATGAGCCAATATTTTTGTGAAGCGGAATTGTTGTTTGAAATTCCACCTGAAGCGTTTTCACCGCCACCGAAGGTGGACTCGGCCTTTATTCGACTGACCCCAACAAATCAACGCCTGGCGAAAAATATCACTAAATTACAGCAGATTGTCTCGTGCGCGTTTAACCAACGACGCAAAACACTGAACAATAGTATAAAATCATATGTAAGCGCTGAGGATTGGCAACAGCTTGGTATCGACCCAACGTTACGTGCACAAAATCTCTCAGTTGAACAATTTGTTCAGATCAGTAATTATTTGAGTGACAAAGATCACAACAAGGAGTGTTAAATGTTTAAACATATATTAGTAGCCGTTGATCTCTCACCGCAAAGTGCCTTCGTTGTGAAAAAAGCCAAGCAACTGGGCACAGTGTTTAAAGCCACCCTAAGCGTGATTCATGTTATAGAACATTCGCCCTTAGCGTATGGCGATGAATTTTCACTGCCGATTGATATTGACCTAGAACAAACCATTGCGCGTGAAGCACGCAACAGCTTAACCACTTTGTGCAAAAAATTCTCCGTCACTCCTGAACACGCGCATATTGCAAATGGCTCAGTTAAACTAGCAGTTCACGATTTAGCCAAAAAAATCAAAACTGATCTTATTATCGTGGGATCACACGGCCACCATGGCTTGGAAAAATTATTAGGCTCACGCGCTAACGCTATTTTGCATGACGCACCGTGTGATACTTTAGCGATCAAAATATCTGAAGAATAAATAAAAATTTTAGCTGATTTTTAGTTTCTTTTGCCTTATAGTAGCCGATCTTAATGGAATCCAAAATGGAGGCTACTATATGAAAATCACTCCTATATTAATGGCTGCTGCATTGTGTATTAGCGCAAGCGCAATGGCAAATGTTTTTCCGGTGACAACGCCCATGACTGGTGTTTGTGGTTTGCCCGGTGGTTCAAACCAGAATTTTTGTGGTTGCTTTGCTCAGCAAGTGCAAGCAGGCTGCGTAAAAATTCTAGGCGCATCTAATTGCAATGATATAACAGTTATCAAAGGACGTATTGAAGCTATGTATGGGTCAAATCCCTCATCTGCAGCAGCGGCCGTATGCAGCAGTTCGTTTGCACCAGACCCAAACAAAGTACCCACTTCTGAATGTGTTGGTGATATGACTTATTTCTTAGCCAATAGCTCGTGTGTGTAGTACTAATAAATATGAGACAAATTAGCGTAACCCTAATGACATGCCTACTGATGTTATCCTCAGTAGGCATGTCACTTACAAAACCAATCCCGTCATCAGGGCATTTTTACTTTGGTCCACTTATAGGTTATGGCAACACTGACTGGAGCATGCTAAGAGCCCAGTGCGGAGATGACTGCGGAGCAGTTAAACTTTCCGCGCCTACTTCAGCTGGCGACAGTGGGGCTACTTACGGTATTACAGCTGGTTACGAAATTCAGCCGCATTTTGCTTTTGAAGGCAGCTTTATTGACTATCCAACAACAAACATTTCATTTGCAG
>JBGTHB010000205.1:0-4006 GCA_041746415.1 Coxiellaceae bacterium
TGTTGCAAAGCTGGGTTTTCCGCTTGCTGTCCAAGGCGAATGGTGTTCATGGGGAGTCATGGTACAAGTTAGAAAATCTTGTTACTAACGGGGTACTTGCCTAAAGAGGGCGTTTAATCAATTTGTTTTGCGCGGCCATGTTGTATTTGAGCCCATTGCAATTGACGATAGATTTCATTGTTTTTAAGCAAATATAAACGACCTGTAGCGCCACTCATGCCAAATTGTGGCAGTAGCGCCATTTTGCCAAGCGCTGAAATTAATAAATAGGAATCCACACCTAATGCCGTTAAACGCGCATTTTCGTTAAAAACAGCCGGCCAAGTGCTTTTTATTTGTTGACGCAAGCTCACTAATAATGGGCTTAAACTGGCAGTGTTATCAATCAACCAAGGGCTGTCATTAAAAAACACATAGTCAAGATCACGATCACGTTGTGTATCGGTATTACCGGGATAAAGTGTTGATAAACTGTAAGTGGCGACGTTACCTGCAAAATAAAACTTTAACAGAGGGACAATTTGTCGCGCATAATCATTATTGGCTACAACAAAAATGGCATCAAAATCTTTGCGTCGTCGCGCAACAAAACGAAGTTTTTCATGAATAACTTTTTGGAGCTTGTTTTTTCGCGCGTAAGTTTTATCTATATTAAGCGCACTTTTTAATTCGTTAGAAAGCTGGTTGCGATCACCATACCAAACCGTGCTAGCAATATGACCTTGCTGCGCTGTCCAATCTTGCGTAAAGGCATTAACAATGCGCTGTCCCCATTTTTGCTGCGGAGCAATAATTAATACTCGATAATGTTTTTCGTTCCAGATGCGATTGGCAATTTGTTGCGTTGCGTCAATAGGAGATAATCCAAACTGATAGAGCGTCGTGGAAGAGATTGGTTGATCTAAACGATTGAGCGCTAAGGTGGGCACGGAAAGAGTGGTGTTTTTAACAAGTTTTTGTAGGTTAGTTTTTGTTAAAGGACCTACAATAAAATCGCAGCCAGCGGCAAGCGCTTTTTGGTACACGACATGAATGTCTTGATCCGCAGTATTAAATACCTGAATGGTTGGATTATAATTGTTATCACGAGTTGCATAGTATGCTGCAAAAAAACCATCTTGAATCGCTTTGCCAATCTTTTCAAGTTTGCCACTTAATGGCAATAATAAGGCAATTTTTTGCGGTAATTGGGCATTAAAGGCAGAGGTATTTTGCGTATTAAGTAAAACACGCGCAGGATGATCAGGATACGTTTTCTGCCACGTCATAAGTTGCTTTAGATATTGCGCCGGAGCTGTGTTTGTTTGTTTGGTGATTGCCGCAAGCGTTAACCATCCTTGAGTTAGATTATTGGTTGCTTTGGTAGCCAAATCATTTAACGTTGCTGCCGTTTGCGTTTGTAATTTTTGCCAAATAGTTAGCGCAATTTGTTGGCGGCGCTGGGCATCATCCGTTAAAGAAAATAAAGCATCAAATTGATCTGTTGCAGCAATTAAATTTTGTTGTGCGGCATAACTGTCTCCACTCATTTGATGCAGGCGCCATTGCTGATTTACAGTGAGTTGTTGTGCATTCAATTGAGCTAACGTGTTTAGGGTCGCACTATAGGCATGATTGACGTAGTCAGTTTGTGCATAGAGAAGCTTTAAATCCGTTTGCTTAGATGCAGAAAGTGAGGATGGATTAATTTTATTTAAAATTGTTTTGGCTTGCGCTGCTTGATGATTTTGTAAGGCACGTTTTGCTGCCAACAAACGATAATTGTTTTGTTCGCTGCCACTGGCAATATCAGCAAGTTGCAAATAGTCCCCTGTACTTAAGCTTGCTGTATTATAAGGTGTATTGTAAGTTGCGGGGGACGAGGACTGGCATGCTGTCACAAGCAATGTCATCATTATACAAACAGAGATTTTTTTGACGTGGCGCCACATGTGCACAGTCTAGCAGGAGTTAGGTAACCAGGTGAAATATAATCACAAGCTAATGCTTTCGACACAGTTAATTAGAGAAAAACAGTGACCACACCGGGTAAGCTTTATGTGGTCGCCACCCCAATCGGTAATTTGGCCGATATCTCCTTGCGTGCAATTGAAACGCTCAAGTCAGTGGATTTGATCGCAGCAGAAGATACGCGCCACAGTAAGACATTGTTAAGCCACTATCAAATAACCACCGCTGTTACTTCTCTGCATCAACACAATGAAGCAAAACGTGGCATCGAGCTAGTGCAAAGACTGGTGTCCGGTCAGAACATTGCTTTAATTTCCGATGCGGGAACACCGTTAATTAGCGATCCGGGTTCAAATTTGCTTGCACAAGTATTGGAAGCAAAAATTTGTATAGTCCCTATACCTGGAGCATGCGCTCTAATTACGGCTTTATCCGTTGCTGGATTACCCACTGACAATTTTCGTTTTGCGGGCTTTTTGCCAGCTAAGGGCGCAGCCCGTGATAAAGCAATAAAGCAGCTGGCAACGGACTCAGCGACACTTATTTTCTATGAGTCAGTGCATCGTATCGAGGATTTTTTACAGCGGCTAGCTACTCATTTCGGTGGCTCTCGCCACGCCGTAGTGTGCCGCGAACTAACCAAACACTACGAAACAATTTATCGCGGCACCCTGGATGAAATTGCCGTCCAGCTAAAAGCCCCAATAGCACACATTAAAGGGGAGTTTGTGGTTTTGGTGGCTGGAAATCCCAATGAAATGAGCGACTCGATTGTGTTTAAGGATTGGCAAAGCGTACTGGCTTTGCTTCTGGAAGAACTTACTTTAAAACAAGCAGTTAGTATCACAGTAAAACTCACTGGGGCTAGACGTAGCCAAGTATATGCGCTGGCACTGCAGAGCAAATCAGTATAACTGTATACTTCCCCACTGCTATTGTGTAAAATGTGATCAGTTTTGATTGTGGCGAAATGACGAAATATGAATACTGAAGTATTAGACAAGGCGTTGCTCATTGAGCAGCCAACGGCAGGGGCGTGGATGCCTGAAGATCGCTATGGCTTGTTTTTTATCTATGTCATTTTGTCGCTTTCAGTAAATGATGTGCTGGTCCTATTTGCTAATCACTTTGGGGTGAATATTCACGCCGCACTCTTTAACTGGGCTTCGAGTATTCTCTATTTTGGTTTGACCTTTATTTTTATGCGACGCCTGGGATTCCATTATCGCGATTTCGGCATACACCTAAAGGGGGCCAAGAGAAGCCTAAAAGAGGCCATCATAATTTGCGCTGCGGTAATTTTAGTGGCGCTGATTAGTTTTAATGTGGCTTGCTTTCTGGGCTTTGCACACTACTCATTATTGTGGCAGGGAGTGAAAAATCTTTTTGGCATTTCGAGTTTACTGTATTTAGCACACGTGGTTTTGCAGGAAGTTGGATTTCGTGGTTTGTATATGGGTTCGCTTTATAAATTTATGGGGCGTTATCACCCATTTTTAATTATTTTGCTTTCTTCGCTGGTATTTGGTGTTTTACATTCACACTTTGGGTTAAACGGTTTTCTTGTTGCCTTTGCTGGCAGCGTGCTATTTGGTTACATTTATATTCGCCATCAAAATTTATTAGGCGTCATTTTTTTGCATTACATTTTGGGGTTGCTGGCATTTAGCTTTAAATTTATAGGTTAAAATAAGCTAGTGAGATGTGATGCTGGTCCGCTGGCGACCACAATAAGCATTAACAGAAAAAAAATAAACCAGTCTTTGTATTTTTGATTTTTAATTCGCATATCCAATCCCTCGGATCCATAGCAATGATACTTACTCTTCGTCTTCTTCACTGTGGACTAATGTTTTAATAATATAGAGCTGTCTATTTTCATTTACGCGATCACGCAAATCTTTTCCCGGTTTAAAATGAGGAGTGTGTTTCGCTTCTGTGTAAACACGTTCGCCCGTTTTTGGATTGTGTGCTTTGCGCGGTGGTCGATAGTGCAAACTAAAACTACCAAATCCACGAATTTCGATTCTTGTTCCATCGCCTAGCGCTGAACTCA
>JBGTHB010000206.1:0-19152 GCA_041746415.1 Coxiellaceae bacterium
CTCACTGCCGATACACTCGGCTATCGGCGCAAAGCACGCATCGGGGTGAAATTTGTTGCTGGCAAAGAAAAAGTTTTAGTTGGCTTTCGTGAACGCGGCAACGCATTTGTTGCTGATCTCAAACAGTGCCAAATTTTACACCCCAGCATTGGTAAAAAAATTGAATCCTTAAGTCGCTTTTTCTTTTCGCTTGAAGCACATAATAGCATTCCGCAGTTGGAAATTGCCGTCGACGATCATGGCTGCGCTTTAATTTTACGCCATCTTAAAGCGCTGACGCACGCAGATAAAATCGCTTTGCTTAACTATTGCCGCGAACATAAATTTAAACTTTATTTGCAACCAGGTGGGCCTGAAACCATTCGTTTGTTTTGTAATGCACCCGACAGCACGGATCCCTTTTTGCATTACCAATTGCGGCAGCAACAACTGCATTTTAATTTTTTACCCGAACAATTCACTCAAGTGAATTTTGCAATTAATCAATTAATGATTAATCAAGCATTACAGTTATTAGAGCTGACTAAGCAAGATCGGGTGCTGGATTTATTTTGCGGTATTGGCAACTTTAGTCTGCCACTCGCGCGCCACGCCAAACACGTTACAGGCGTGGAAGGTGACGCGACAGCCATTAGCATGGCGCGTTTTAACGCCTTACAAAATCAATTACACCACACCGATTTTATTACTGCTGATCTTTACAAACCGTTCGCTGCGTTTCACTTTAGCCAACAACAATATGACAAAATTCTCTTAGACCCACCGCGCACTGGCGCGCTTGAAACACTGCCGGCCATTATTGCCTGGCGTCCCAAAAAACTACTTTATATATCATGCAATCCCAGCACATTCGTGCGTGATGCCGCAGAACTGGTCCAAAAAGGCTATACTTTGCATAGCGTTGGCATCATGGATATGTTTACGCACACCAAACATGTGGAAACAATGGCATTATTTGTATGACAAAAAAAGCGTTATCTGCCGAGGTTGAAGCATGGCTTCAAGCCACCGGTGAACGCTACCCAAATTTTGATACTAACCAACTCGAACAAGCCTGCCGTAACGCGACTGAAATTGACCCAAGCAAAGTCAGCATTGGACTAGCCATTGCCGACGAATTATTACCACTTGGCACACGTGAAGAGAGTTTACTTACCGCTATTTTGTATCCAAGTTTTCACGCACAACAACACGTGCAACAATTTATTATTGATCAACACGGCGAAGCCATCTGGCACCTGCTAGTAGCCACACAGCGTATGAGCTTAATGGATGAGTGGACTCAGTTAAATAACAGCGAATTCGCCACCAGTCATCACCACCATGAAAATTTGCGTAAAATGTTATTGGCCATGATTGACGATGTGCGCATTGTGTTAATTAAATTAGCTGAGCGCTTAGCCACATTAAAGCACAACAAAAACGCCACTGACAAAATCAAGCACGCTATGGCGGCACAAATCCTACATCTTTATGCGCCACTCGCCAATCGTCTGGGTATCGGCCAATTAAAATGGCAACTTGAAGATTTTGCATTTCGTTATTTAGAACCAGAACGCTACAAACAAATTTCCAGTGAGCTTAAACTGCGCCGCGTCGAACGCGAGGCTTATATTATCAAAATGAAATCCCTTCTAAATGATTTACTGTTAAAAGCGGATATAAGCGAAGCGCAAGTAAGCGGGCGACCCAAACACATTTACAGTATTTATAAAAAAACCCAACGCAAAAATCTTCCCGTTTCAGAAATTTATGACACCAGTGCCCTGCGAATTTTAGTGCCGAATATCAGCGACTGTTATCGCTTATTGAGCTTGGTGCATAATGAGTGGCAACCCATTCCATCTGAATTTGATGATTACATCGCAAACCCAAAGCCGAATGGCTATCAATCTATTCACACCGCAGTCATCGGTCCGGGCAAACAAAATATTGAAATTCAAATTCGCACCCTAAAAATGCATGATGATGCAGAATTAGGTGTGGCGGCACACTGGCAATATAAAGAAGGCAGCGATCAGCAGCAGCAAATTGGTCAGAAGATTAATTGGTTGCGTGAACTATTAGAATGGCAACAAGAAGTCAGCAATGAAAGTAAAGATACATCAATCAGCGATCTGTTTACTGATCGTATTTATGTCTTCACTCCCAATGGCGATGCGCTTGATTTAGCTAGCGGCGCCACCGCTTTGGATTTTGCCTACCAGGTGCATACTGAAATTGGTCACCGCTGCCGTGGTGCCAAAGTGAATGGAAAAATTGTGCCCCTCACTCAACCCTTACAAACCGGTGATCATGTTGAAATATTGACAGGCAAAAATGCCAGCCCATCACGCGATTGGATTCGCAATGACAGCCCTTATTTAAAAACTGCTGCCGCCAAAGCAAAAGTGCGGCATTGGTTTAAACGCCAATTTTACGCCGCCCATTTGGAATCCGGGCAACTGCTGTGGGAAAAGTTTTGTGCGCAACAGCATTATCCTAAAAATGCGTTAAATGAAATCTATCCACAGTTTAATTTTAAAAGCGTCAAAGATTTGTTAGCAGCACTTGGTGCGGGTGACATCAGCTCTCAAGCCATCTCACAACGGCTAAAGCCATTATACGAATCGTCACCAAACGTCATCCCCACTTCAATTGTTGCCAGCCACATCAAGCCAAAACACCGCACCTCATTTATTATTGCCGGCGTTGACGATGTCTTAACGCAATTGGCGCGTTGCTGCAGCCCCATTCCAGGTGATGACATTGTCGGCTACATCACTCAAGGCCGTGGCATCACCATACATAAAGCAGCTTGCCATAATATTGATAACGCCAAATTAAAAAAACCCGAGCGCTTGGTCGATGCACAATGGCCCACGCATTCTGACAATTATTATCCGGTGAGTCTGCAAATTGAGGCACAAGACCGCTCGGGATTATTACGCGACATTAGCAGCATAATCGCCAATGAAAACGCTTCCATACTCAGCGCGAAAAGCCAACTCAACCGCATTGACAACATCGCCCTAATTACCTTCACTTTGCAAACACAAGGTAAAGAACAGCTAGCAAAAATCCAACAAAAAATTCACCAGATACCCGGGGTGGATAAGGTTAGACGTGGTTAATTGTTGGTGTTTTTACACCACAGGCGATATTAATTCACGCTTTGCGGCATGGGGACGGTCGCATCCTTATTGGCGACGACTAAAACACAAATATCATTGCAAACACGACCAGCGCATCCTATGCTTTACCTATATTTTTTTAATATTAAAGGGCCATGCTTAATATATCTATCCAAACCCAGCCTGACGACGACACGTGTGGCCCCACAAGCTTACACGCGGTTTATGAATATTTTGGTGAAAAAGTTTCACTCGAGCAAATCATTAACGAAGTAGAACGGGTCAGTAATGGCGGCACCGTCGCCGCACTCTTAGGAAAACATGCCTTACAACACAATTATAACGCCACCATTTACATTTATAATTTAGATTTATTTGACCCAAGCTGGTTTGTGCCCAACCCATTAGATCATGCAGCATTAATTTTCAAACTCGAAGAACAATTGCAATTTAAAAAAACCAAACGACTATTGGAAGCCACACACGCCTATGTGGATTTTTTAAATATGGGCGGGGAAATTGTGTTTCGCGATTTGAATGCGCAACTGTTCAAACAATATTTTGATCGCGACATTCCCATACTCGCTGGCCTTAGCGCTACTTATCTTTATCAAAGCATGCGTGAACGCTCCAGTAGAGTGAAAGGACAAATGATTTACGACGATTTACGTGGCGAACCCTGCGGGCATTTTGTCGTCTTAAATGGTTATGATGAAACACATCGCCACATTATTGTGGCTGATCCGCATCGCGAAAATCCGCTGTCAAACGATAACTATTATAAGGTAAGAAGCGGCCGCTTGATCACAGCGATTATATTAGGCGTACTAACTTATGATGCCAATCTGCTGATCATTGAGCCTAAAAAAACAAAAAAATGAAAACAATTATTGTAACCAACAAGCCAGAACAATGGCAATTTGCAAAAGATAACGTGCATATTATTTCAGCGATCAATTACCTTACCGGTGATTACGATCAAGAAAAAACACCGCTGCGCATTATTAATCTTTGCCACTCTTATCAATACCAAACGTATGGCTACTATGTGTCGCTGCTTGCAACCGCTCGTGGCCACAAAGTCATTCCGAGTGTAACGGCAATTGAAGACATCAAAAACACCACCTTATTTACTATGCAGTCGGATTACCTCACCGACGAAATTCAAAAAGCATTGGAGCTACTAAAGTCAGATACGTTTACTCTCAGTATTTATTTTGGTAAAAATATTGGTAAACGTTACGCGCGTCTCGCTAAACAGTTACATAATTTATTTCCTTTGCCCATTTTCAGAGTGCAATTTAAATTTAAGAAAAAATGGCGCATCCAAAATATTTTTGCTATTTCAATAGAAGATATTCCGGAACAGCATTTGTCGTTTTTTCATGAATCCGCAATCGAGTATTTTGAGAAAAAGCGTTTTTACTTACAGCGTAAAAAATCATTTTTTTATGATATGGCGATTCTCGTTAACCCAGATGAAAAGACCTCTCCTTCTGATGAAGCGGCGATTGAAAAATTTATTGAAGCCGCTGAAAAATTAGAAATTCATGCCGAAACCATAGAGCGTGATTCATTGCGTTTTATCGCTGAATACGACGCCTTATTTATTCGCGAAACCACTTCTGTAAATCATCACACTTATCGCTTTTCGCGACGCGCCGCCGCAGAAGGTTTAGTGGTCATGGACAGCCCCACTGCTATCGTAAAATGCTCTAATAAAGTTTATCTAGCAGAATTGCTACACAAAAACAGCATTAAAACACCAAGAACATATATTTTTAATCGCAATGATTGGCAGCAGAAAGTCAGCAAAGTCACGTTTCCCTGTGTTTTAAAATTGCCTGACAGCGCATTTTCACAAGGCGTGGTAAAAGTTGAAACCGCCTCAGCGCTTGAAGAAGAACTGAAAAATTTTTTTAAACTGTCTGACATGATCGTTATCCAAGACTTTATGCCTTCCGCTTATGATTGGCGTATTGGTGTTTTAGACAACGAACCCTTGTTCGCCTGTCGCTATTTTATGGCAAAAGACCATTGGCAGATTCTCAATTGGCAAACTGACAGCGAGGATCATGAAGGCAATTTTGAAACCGTGCCAATCTTAGAGGTACCGCCGGTGGTGATCCAAGCCGCGTTGAAAACAGCTAAATTGATTGGCAACGAACTGTATGGCGTCGACTTAAAAGAAGTGAATAACGACGCCTACGTTATTGAAATCAACGATAATCCAAGTATTGATATTGGGGTTGAAGATCAGGTTCTCGGTGATGAACTGTATTTTAAAATCATGCAAAGTTTTTTAAATCGGATGAAAAAATCATATGGTCAAAAATAGCTATTCCTTATTTTCTGTTTTCGGCATTGAAATGGAATATATGATCGTGCAGCGTGATACGCTGGCGATCGTTCCTATTGCTGATAAATTAATTGGCTCAGTCGCAGGAGAAATCACTTCCGAAGTAGAATGCGGCGATGTGGCCTTAAACAACGAACTGGCATTGCACATTATCGAACTTAAAACCAACGGGCCTACTGCCAATTTAATTGGCTTAGATAAAAAATTTCATCATCAGCTCGTTGAACTCAACACCATACTTAATAACGATAATGCCACATTAATGCCGACGGGCACGCATCCATTTTTTATTCCTGACCGCAATATAGCCCTGTGGCCACACGACGATCAAATCATTTACCAAACTTACAATAAAATATTTGATTGCAATGGCCACGGTTGGTCAAATCTACAAAGTGTGCACATCAACTTACCTTTTGCCAACAATGATGAATTCACTAAACTTCACAGCGCCATTCGCATTATATTACCGTTGATTCCAGCATTAGCCGCAAGCACACCTTTTTCTGAGGGGAAATTATCTGATGCCTTAGACACACGCTTACTGCATTACGGCAAAAATCAAGCGCTACTGCCACAGATCGCCGGTGATATCATTCCTGAATTTGTCGGCAGTATAGATGCTTATCACACCGATATTTTGATACCAATGTATGATGCCATTAGTCCACACGATCCCGATAAAATACTGCAACATGAATGGCTTAATTCACGCGGAGCCATTGCACGCTTTGAACGTGACGCCATTGAAATTCGAGTGACGGATATTCAAGAATCACCTTTAATGGATTTAGCCGTGATTAGCTCAATTGTGGCAGCCATTAAATATATTATTGCGAATAATGAATTGTTTATCACGCAACCATTAAGTGCTAGTGAGCTTAAGCAACTGTACAATAACGCCATTTATTTTGGCTTCGATGCCGAAGTAACTGACACGGATTATTTATCTCAGCTAGGCTTAAGCGCCAATAAATGCAGCATGCGTGAAATCTGGCAGCACCTCATCCACAACGGTGCTGATGAGGCAACCACGTATTACACTAAACCCATTCAATTTATTTTAAATAATGGAAGCCTAGCGCAACGTTTAAAAGCCGCGTACTTAAAAAATCCCCAGCGTGAAACGATTAATAAATTATTTTTAAACTTATGCAAGTGCCTTGAACAAAATGGAACTTTTCATGGCGACTAAATTAATTCTAACTTGTGAACACGCATCTAATGCTGCACCTAAACAATACCATAACTT
Source organism: Coxiellaceae bacterium (assembly GCA_041746415.1). GTDB lineage: Bacteria > Pseudomonadota > Gammaproteobacteria > Coxiellales > Coxiellaceae > JBGTHB01. The sequence goes on from JBGTHB010000206.1 coordinate 6,725, forward strand.
AATTCCCAAACGTGTACTCGCCACACATCGCGGCTATGATATCGGAACCAAAGCGGTCTACACCTATTTAAAAAATCACTTAACTTGCTACGCTCAAGCTGCTGCATACTCGCGCTTGCTGATCGAAATGAACCGTAGCCTAAATCATCCTGGGTTGTTTTCTCAGTGGAGCAGCAAATTAAGTGAAAATGAAAAACGTCAACTTATCGAAAATTTATACATTCCTTATCGCAACAAAATTATTAGCACCATCAAGCAAGCGCTAAAAAAAAATCTAGTTATTCACATCGCGGTGCATTCATTTACACCGGTACTGCATAACATCAAACGCACCACCGATATAGGTTTGCTATATGATCCCAAAAAAATAGCTGAAAAACGCTTTTGTCAAAGTTGGAAACACGCCATTAAAGCGAACAGTGATTATGTGGTTAAAATGAATTATCCCTACAAAGGCACAGCTGATGGTTTGACCTCGTATTTAAATAGTGTTTTTCCAACTAACTACATTGGCATTGAAATAGAAATCAATCAAAAATTTGCTATCAAAAAGCAGTTGGCGCCGCTGCAACATATGCTACTAAAAACCTTGCAGTCTGTTATTTCAAAAATGCAAATTTAACACATTAAAGATAATCTCAACGGCAATCAATATGATGATAATTATTTCTAAGCGAGACTCGTGTCGTGTTTCAAGGTAGCCATTAAACATTAAAAATATCTCATTAAGCGTATTCAGTTTCTCATTGAGCACTTTTGCGCGCTCTGGAATATCCATGTAACGCTGCATTTTTAAATAGCTTTCCTCAAGATTTGGATGCTGCCAAAAAAACTTGGGCTGATACAAAAAATCACTCACTAAATTTAACTCCGCTTTGGAAGTTAAAATCGCACCGATAATTTTTTGAATTTTCTTATGACGAATTGACAGCAAACCTGAACGCGATAAATTGCGCGTCATCGGCATATAGCGTTTAATTTGACGCTCTAATTTTTCTTCATAGGATTTAAGTTTAATGGATTGCGAAAATCCGTACGACATACTCAACTTAAGCTCTAAGTCATCTTCTTCTAGCTCAAGGCAATCAACGCTAAAATAATCATGAGGATATAAATTAGTGCGTCCAGTAATTTTATACGTGAACGCGTCTTTGAGCGGTTTATGCAAAGAATTGGTGAGAGAATCTTGCAATAACTTGAGATAAGGTCGCATTTGATAACGCTTGATATTCCACGTAACCAATGTGCCATTAGCAAACACAAAGCACAGTGCTTTTGTCGTTTTTAATTCAATGACAATCACTTGCGATTGCCGCATAACACGGTAACATTCCAATGAACGCGCATTACGCTCGGCAATTTGCAAATCAATTCGATCAGCTAGACAATAACTTAAACATTCCATCGTCATACACCCTATTACTTTATTATTTTGACAAAGATCAATCCGTTACACCATCTTTAGCTGCTCACTTCAGCATGACGATAACACGTTACCATATGATCATTGACCATGCCTACTGCTTGCATAAAAGCATAACAAATTGTCGAACCCACAAAGTTAAACCCCAGCTTCTTTAAATGCTTAGCCATAGCATCGGATTCATTGGTGCTGGCTGGCACAGCTGTAGCTATTTTAAAACGATTGTGCTTAGGCTTACCATCCACAAACTGCCACAGCTCCTGTGAAAAATCACGGCCTTGCTCGGCTAGCTTTAAATAACACTTGGCATTTCTCACCGCACTATTCACTTTGAGTTTGTTGCGAATAATGCCAGGGTCTTGCAACAACTGAGCCACTTTATCCGCGGTAAAACGTGCTAGTTGATGCGGATCAAAACCAGCATATACTTTTCGATAGTGTTCACGCTTGCGCAACACCGTGATCCAACTCAAACCTGCTTGGGCGCCTTCTAAAAGCAAAAATTCAAACAATTTCTGATTATCATATACTGGCACCCCCCATTCTTGATCATGATAAGCTTGATAAAGTGGGTCATTGCCACACCAAGCGCAGCGCACAATAGTCATGATAATATCTCTCCTTTAGTGATGGGCAATAACGCCAATGAATGCAGAATCATTTTATCGCTTAACGACCTTCACCCATCGCACCTGAGTATACAAATATTAAACCTGCCAGAGTTTTGGTAATTTGTTAAAGCCGTTTAAAACGAGGGTAAAGTTGATGACGCCACACATTTTCGGTTAGCGGACCAATGTATTTGTAACGAATGATGCCATTAGCATCGATTAAAAACGTTTCTGGTGTGCCATACACACCTAAATTAAAAGCTAAATCGCCCGCATAATCATAAATAATTATGGCATAGGGGTTACCTGAATTTTTTAACCAATGATTGGCGGCATTTTTTTTATCTTTATAATCCAAACCAATAACTTTAACGTGGTCATGCTGCGCCATTTGCATCAATACCGGGTGCTCTGTTTTACATGAGACACACGACGTTGCAAATACGTTTAAAATAGTCGGTTGACCATGAAAAACTTGATTGGTTATTTGAATTTTTGGTGGTAGTACACTCGGCAAAGAAAACTTAGGCACCGGTTTGTTGATCAAGGGAGATTTCACAATGCGCGGGTCAGTGTGCATGCCTTGCCATAACAGCACAAACACAATTGCCACCATCGTTAGCGCCATAACGGGTTTGATTTTATGCCACATATTATCTCCTTTGTAAGCGCCAAATAGCCAATAACCCAGTGAGCATCATAATCAATCCATCACCTGAAAGCGCTCATTATAAAGAACTCCTGATAACGAAATTAGGAAGACTCTGCGGTCGTTGATTCAGTTGCAAAATCATTATCTAACTGAATTAACCACGATTCCGGTATCACTTTATCATACACTTCAGGAAACGCTTGTGAGGCCTGATATTTTTCGCGCATCTTGTAATATAAAGTGTGATTAAACATGTGGGTGAATTCACGTTTTGTCATAAAAATATCCGCATACAATAAATGGTAACCACCTTTACTCATGCTAAATGCTTCCAATTCACGTGAAACTGTCACCATATCCCACGGTTTTTGTTCAATAACGGCTTTAGGAATACCATACACACCAATATCCACATATAACTGCGAAGCGGGTTCACCGCTGGCACGCGGCGGATTATACAAAAAGCCTTCGTTAACACCGTGATCAAATAACCGCACCGGACAAATCCACACCGGATAAATACCAAAACGCGGATGAATGTAATCCAAACTTTCATTCATATCATTTAACGGCACAATGATATCTTGCGTGACACGATTGTGCATGGCTTCTCGCCGTAACGCTTTGGTATAAGTTAATTTCATTAACGAAATTTTTGGCGCCCCCAACCACGCAAACAAATAGCGATACCACGCTTTATTAGCAAACGGAATTAAATCTTTCATCTGAAAAAAAACCGAGGGCGTGTGACGATGAAAATAATGACGCAAAGGAATGTATTCTACTGCTGCACCTATTTTTAAAAATTGCGCCACATGGGTATAAAACCACGGTTTATACCAACGATTGATGGGATTAATGCGGCTCGATTTATCACGCGCGTTTATATCAGCAAACTCGCCACACATGATCACACTCTCATTAGCTGAAAAAACCAACGCCTCTAAAAATGATGGCGGTGTTTTGGCTTCACACAAGCGTTGAAATGTTTGGCAAAATTGCTGCTGTGAATGACAAGGCAAATACTCTAAACGCATATAGGGTTTAACTGGCACCACTTTTAATTCTACTGCCACCAAAAAACCCAGCGTGCCGTGTGACCACGGTAACGCATGAAATAAATCCGCATGTTGCTGACGCGTTGCCCGCACCAAGCTGCCATCGGCAGTAATCACTTCAAACGCGGCAATGGTTTCAAATAAAAATCCATGCCGATGCGAGGTGGTTTCAATACCCACACCCATACATAAACCACCGATAGTTAGATCATCCATTTCCACCTGTACCGCTAACGCAAAACCACGCGGCACTAAAAAACGCGTTATCTCACCCATGGTCACCATCGGCTCAACACGCACTATTTGTTGCTGTGGATCTAAATGCAAAATATTTTTAAGATCAATGGGAATTTGCGCGCAATCATTTTTAAAGGTAGCCACACGCAATGACATGGTTTTCCATGGTTTGCGTGCCGTACACATTTTCTTGCCAGAACAAAAAGCTGTTTTAACCGCCGCTTGGATTTCAGCCACTTTTTTATCGTGGTATTTAGGTGTGGCTAAGAATAACCGAAAAAAAACATTCCGCAGATTTTGCCAACGTTCAAACACAAAACTCACTGGCACAGCGATTAAAAAAATCACCCAGCCGCGGTAACGGGTAAGTAAAGCAATAAGTAATTTTGACATAACCAATCCTGAGCAAAATGTGGGACAGCGAATCGTCGCTATTTTTGGCGGTTATGTCAATGTGGCCAATAAGTTTATGATTCGAAGTTTGGTAATCCCATCACTGGCTCAGCTGTGGCTGAAACTGAAACTGAAACAAAACTCTCACTACGCACAACCACTTGCGCAATAGCGGGTTTTCTAAAAAGCCCACACCAACCGCTGGTTGGCTCTTTGTATTCATGCGTAAACGTGGCGTGCCAAACTTTTTTGAGCTGTTGCTGATCCAAAACAACACCTTTGCCGTTTACTTCCTTGCCAATTTTATATATTGAATAGTCGCTATCGTCTCTATCATCCTCATCAATAGCATCCAAATCACGATTATCGTCCTTATCATAATAGAAACACTGTAGCTCAACTGCTCGTGGTAACAACTCAGGATGCCGTGTTAGCGTACCCTGCGTCTCTTCAATAATGTCACGCCTATCGTCTATAAAATAACACTTGATTTGCTTGCTGTGCTGCTCAGGAAGAGCGCTCGCAATTCGCTGCGCCAACGCCACAAAAATAGGTGCTTTGTTGCCTGGATTATAATATCGCGGTTGTTCATTACCTCTGGGGCCAAATAAGATATTGACACAATGCGAGCAAAGCTTGGCGCTTTCATCTTCATGTGACTTTGCTATGCCATGCCCCCAATCAAATGCTTGCTGACAAACATCAACCACTAACGACGTTTCAAAATGAATCTCGTTTTTTTGAGCAAATTGCCGAAAACTGATGTAGCAATCTCGGGTTTCATCAGAATCTCTTCTATTAGACATGTTAATTAATGCGTCTTGTCGATTTGACCCCACCGCCAATACGATGGTCGCCTCTGGATTTTTATTTTTTACTCGATTAATAAAAATCTCAAGCAATTTTTTGTCTTCACAACAGCCATCAAAATCGGCGGCAATGACCACCAGCTTCGCGTCAGCACTTAAATCTTGATAAAAATCTCGAGGATGCGGACGAGCGGCTGTATGTGCTGCTGCATGACCGTTTTCTTGCTTAATCTCTAGCTCTAGCAGCTCTATTCGATCTTGTGCCATGGTGTATTCTGCCCTTTCTCAAAAAGGGCAATAATAAGCCATAAAAATTAAATTAGGATTAAATGGAGGCTGCCTTCCTGTGCTGCGCCAGCGGGATTTTTTGCCGCATGATGTGCAAAGTCTCTAAATCAATAGTGGCGTAAATAACCGTATTGCCTGTAGCTGCGGCACTGGCAACGACCTCCCCCCACGGACTCACAATCAAACTGTGCCCATAGGTAAACACACCATTGCTGTGTTGACCGCTTTGATCCGCCCCAACAATATAAGCAAAAATATCCACCGCCCGTGCACGCGTCAATAATTGCCAATGTGCCTCACCCGTTGGTTGTGTGAATGCCGCAGGCACGGCAATAATCTCAGCACCCAGTTGCTGCATACGAATGAATTGCTCAGGAAAACGAATGTCATAACACACAGCGACACCGAGTCGACCTAAAGGTGTATCCACAACAACGACGGTTTCACCCGCTTGCGTGCCTGCTGATTCTTGATAGCTTTGCGTATTTGAAACAACCACATCAAACAAATGCACCTTGTCGTAACGTGCCACCACCTCACCATGAGAATTAATAACTAAAGACGCCGCACGAATTTTAGTTTTATCGGTTTCACATTTAATGGGTATGGTACCGCCAACCAACCAGATTTGATGGGCTTTCGCTTGCTGAGATAAAAAACGTTGGATTTTGCCCTCACCATATTTTTCAGCAATAACGAATTGTTCTGTCCAGACAGTTCCCATAAAAGCAAAAATTTCTGGCAACACCGCCAACTTTGCGCCATTTGCTGCTGCTTCAGCAATTAATGTGCTGGCGACAACCAGATTATCATCAACACAATCGGAGGAGCACAGCTGTATCGCGGCAATTTTATTCATTCTACTTTTATCCTTGTAGTGGTATTAGTAAACAACAAATATACCCATTCCATTTCAAAATGCGAAGCTTAAAACCAAATGCAATAAAACATGTTGGGTTGAAACTCAACCCAACAGTAAAAAATTATGTGTAGGTTGGGTTGATTTTTAGAAGCCCAACACACCAAGCTCTATTTGAGCAACAAACGCTTAGGATTTTTGGCTTCTAAATGCTTAATCGAATTAGCGCTAATGCCTTTTACTCCTGCCAAATCAGCCAGCGATTTAAATTCACCGTGCTGTTTGCGGTAATCCACAATTGCTTGTGCTCGTTTGGCACCAATACCATTTATGCTTTCTAATTGTTGCACCGTGGCGGTATTGATATTAACAGGCGATAACTGCGTTGTACTCGCCTGTGATAAACCACTTAACGCCGCACTCAGCGCCAGCACCACTAACCATTTTTTCATGTTTTTTCTCCTGAATGTTTATAAAACACGCTCAGTGTAATGGAGAAAAAAAGGTGTCAGTACCGGGGTTTTGGCAATTTGCAGATCATCTTCATATAAATTAAAGATTAGTATAAATTTTTTCAAGCACCTGCAATGGATCAGCCGAGCGCGTGACACTACGACCAACGACAATATAATTAGCGCCGGCAGCAAAAGCTTGCTGTGGTGTCATTACGCGTTTTTGATCGCCATATTCGTCGTTTTCTAACCGTATACCCGGCGTAACCAAAATAAAATCATCATTGAATGTTTTACGCAATAAGCGCGCTTCTTGGGCTGAACAAACCACGCCATCCAAACCACATTGCTGTGTTAACACCGCTAAGTTTTCCACTTGCGCGCTCACATCAGATTGCATGCCAATGGCTGTTAAATCTGCACTGGCTAAGCTCGTTAAAATCGTTACTGCCAATAGAATGGGTTTGTGAGTGGCATGATCAATTGCTTCTCGCGCTTGCAATAACATTTCTTTACCACCTAATGCGTGCACGTTAACCATCCACATGCCTAAGTCAGCGGCAGCAGTCAACGCGTGATAAACCGTTTGTGGAATATCATGAAATTTTAAATCTAAAAAAATATCAAAGCCCAGCGTTTTTAATTCTTCTAAAAAGGCTGGCCCATGACGGGTAAATAACACTGGCCCAACTTTTAAGCGACAAAATTTTGGGTCAATTCTTTTTACGAGATTTAACGCAGGCGCTTTATCGTAATAATCCAGAGCAACAATCACCGGCGAAGTACTTTGGTCCAAATGATTTATCATAGCTAATTTCCTTCTAAACCTTGTATGGGTTTAATCGTGTTCCAGCAATGACAACTCGGGCACAACCAAAATAATGTTTTGCCCGCGTAACCACAATGTTCACAGCGATAAATAGGCTTGTCCGCCAATAAGCGATGCATGAAGTTTTGTAAAATTAATAATTTCTCGCGCGCATCACCGATTGAGTTTTTCACATACAGCTCGACTAAAAAACATAACCCGCGTAATGAAGGTTGACGCTGCATTTGTTCCGCCAAAAATTCAATCGCTACCATGTCGCCTTGGTCGGCTTGCAAATAATTGGCGATGGCTAACACCAAGGAAAAGCGAGGATAACGCACCAAACATTCACGCAAATACGACAACATTTTGGCTTGTTCATTCATTTTTTGATAGCACTCAACTAACAATGACACCACTTCCGGCAAATAATCTGGATCTTGTGCTATGGCGGCTTTGTAGTGACGAATGGCTTCTTTGTAATAACCCTGCTCGCTGGCAATACGTCCTTCAATCAAGCTCGCGCGTACACAGGCATAATCGCTCGATTGCGCTCGCTTTAAATATTCACAAGCACGTTGCTGCATCCCTTTATCTAACGCTTGCTCTGCTAATTCGCAATTATATTGCGCGATAACAGCACGCATGGATTCGCCTTTTACTTGCAGCTGCTGGGCAATTTCAATTGCTTTTTGCCAATCTTTTTCTTGCTGATAGATATGCAACAAAAAATGCAAACTGTTTTTGTCTGCATCGCCACTTTTACTTAATTCAAGAAATAAACGCTCAGCGCGATCCAACACACCCGCGCGTAAATAATCCTGACCTAATTCCGACAACGCTTCCAAACGATGTTGATTATTCAATTGGGGGCGCGCAATTAAATTCTGATGCACGCGTATTGCCCGATCCACTTCCCCACGACGGCGAAACAAACTACCTAACGCTAAATGTGTTTCAACCGTATCGCTGTCCACTTCTAATAACTTAATAAACACATCAACCGCTTTATCGGGTTCTTCGTTGATTAAATAATTTAATCCTTTGAAATAATCACGTCGCAGTTTTTTAGGCAACAGTGCTGTGTCTTCTGGACGCTCTTCCCGTCTACCAACAAACCAACCGCAGGCAGCAGCAACGGGCAAAAGGAATGTGAGTGCCGCAATGATCACTAATGCTCATCCTTTATTGGCATGGTGCGTAAATTCACAACCTCTTGTTGCGCTTGTTTTACCTTGGAACGCAAACGACGATTCTGACGGCTAGAACGCGCCATAACCGGAAAAATGGCTGCCATTCCTAAAATAACGCCACTTACTAGCGTAAGTAACAATAATAACGGCAGACTAATATGGGAGGAATTAAAGTAATAATCAATATCAACGGCATGCGCGTTTAGTCCAGCAAACGTCACACCAAACACGACAACAAAAAACCAAAAACCATAAATAAGAAAACGCATAGCACCTCCTTGAAAAAACACCCCTAGGCTACCATGAACCTAGGGGTGTACCAAAATGATCAATGCTCAAAGACGAGCAGTGCATTACTCGTCGCTTTTTTGAATTTGTTCTTTCAACAAATCACCCAACGTAGTTTTGGTCGGCGCCGTGCTCATTTTAGCTTTCTTTTTCTCAACACGCTTTTCAAGTACTTTACGCGAAACAGAAATCAGATTGTTTTTACGATCAACTGATTGTGCCTTCACTTCAATTTTATCGCCTACTTTTAATTCTTGCGATAAATTTTCAGTACGCGCGTTAGCGTAGTCGGAAACATGCAACACACCTTCAATGTTATTGCCTAAATCCAACATAGCTTGTTTGCTATCAACAGATTTAACGATTGCTTCAATAGTGGCTTCTTGATGCGCATCAACAAACTCACCTAACGCATCGCTTTCCATTTGTTTAACACCAAGTGAAATGCGCTCACGTTCTGGGTCAATCGCTAAAATAATGGCTTCTAATTCATCGCCTTTCTTAAAGTCACGCACCACTTCTTCACCGGCTTGTGTCCAAGAAAGATCAGACAGGTGAATTAACCCATCAATTTCACCATCTAACCCAATGAATACACCGAAGTCTGTGATGGAACGGATTTTACCTTTAACGTGCTCCCCTTTTTCATGCTTTTCAGCAAACTCTTGCCATGGGTTACGCTTACATTGTTTGATGCCCAGTGAAATGCGACGACGCTCTTCATTTACTTCTAACACCATCACTTCCAATTCTTCACCCAATTTCACTACTTTGCTGGGGTGAACATTTTTGTTGGTCCAGTCCAATTCAGACATATGCACCAAACCTTCAACACCTTCTTCTAATTGCACAAAGCAACCGTAATCAGCGATATTGGTAATCTTGCCAAAAACACGGGTGTTCATAGGATAACGACGTTCGATGTTAACCCAAGGGTCATCACCTAATTGTTTCATGCCCAGTGACACACGATTTTTCTCACGATCAAATTTCAAAATCTTGACGTTGATTTCATCACCGACTTTCAACATTTCACTGGGGTGACGCACTCGGCTCCAGGCCATATCGGTAATATGCAATAAGCCATCGACACCACCTAAATCAACAAACGCACCGTAATCCGTGATATTTTTTACTAGGCCTTTTACTTCTTGACCTTCTTCTAACTCAGATAAACGCGAGCTGCGCTCAACCGAACTTTCTTGTTCCATTACTGCGCGACGTGATACCACCACATTGTTACGACGCTGATCCATTTTGATAATTTTAAATTCGATCTCTTTGCCTTCGAGGTAACCTGGATCACGTACTGGTTTAATATCTACTAACGAGCCGGGTAAAAAAGCTTTAACGGCTGAATCGAGTTCCACAGTAAAACCACCTTTGACACGTTCAATGATCTTACCCACCACCAAAGTGCCTTCTTGATATAATTTTTCAAGACGACGCCACGCTTTACTGCGACGCGCTTCTTCACGTGATAATTTTGTTTCGCCGAAACCGTTTTCGGCCTTTTTAACAACCACTTCGACTTCATCGCCGATATTAATTTCTTCATCACGAAACTCAATAATCGGAATAACCCCTTCAGACTTTAAGCCAGCATCTACTAATACGTATTCGGGACGAATATCAACAATAATGGCTTGCACTACTGCTCCGGGGCGCAAATCGGTTTGCTCCATATGTTCTTCTAATAAATCAGCAAAGCTCTCATGAGCCAGATTGTTATCATCAAGCGTGTTTGTCATGTATTTAAAACCTATTAAATTTCAGTTAGCTACACCTGGCGGCGTAGGTTAATGTGTATTTTACCGCGCGATCAGTGTGATCTAGCGGCACCTAATAAAAGCACGGCATTATAGCGGTTCTGAGCGCAAAACTAAAGCAGGACTTTTGCGTTTAGCAACAAGTTCACTACCCGATGGCTTCCCAAGAGCTGAGCCAAGACAGCCCATTGAGGTGATGATACGCGTCTTCACTTCGCGCCAGCAATTAAACCAAGGAGAAGTTAATGCACGCCGTGTAAATTCGTGTAGAAATCAGAATGTATATTATTATATACTATACAATCTTTGTTCTGTTTTGGAGGCAGCAATTATGAATATTTCAACGCTATTCAGCAATAATACCAACCCTATTTCAAATATGACGGCCTGCCAACAAAATTCAGATACCTGTGGTATGGCAGGCTTTTCGTTATTTGGCCTTATCTTTGCAGCAACTTTGATAATACCACTGAGCACGCTGGCTATTTACTGGTGTTGTTGCCACCGCAGACAACCAGCTGCTGGCGTTAATGCCCACCTATTAAACAATAATAACGGTGTGGAAGCAGAACTAGCCGCTGGCTCTTATCAAGCTGCTAGCGCAGGATAATTCTGACTTTTAAAATTCAATATAAGTGCGATCAATTTCAGCCAGCACCTCATCAACAGTGAGATAGGTGGTATCTATAATAATGGCGTCTTCAGCTGGCTTAGCGGGAGCGATATCGCGTTCTAAGTCACGCCGATCGCGCTCATGAATGGCTTGTTTTACAATGGCGAAGTCTTCGTCAATGCCTTGCTCAGCGAGTTGTAACTGGCGGCGTTTAGCACGCTCGTCTTCGCTAGCCGTAAGAAAATATTTATGCTCTGCATCAGGAAAAACCACCGTGCCCATATCACGCCCATCTGCCACCAACCCCGGCGCACGGCGCATATTACGTTGATACGGCATACTAGCCTCACGCACAAAAGGGTAAGCCGAGATGGTTGAGGCCATGGCACTGCAAGCAGCCGAACGAATAGCAACAGACACATCCAGCCCATTACAAAGTAGTTTCACTTTTTCACCTGGCGTGACTTCAATTAATTCGAGTTTGATTTCACTCAGCAATTTTTTTAACGCGCCTTGATCACGCGGATCAACCCCGTGGCGCAACAACTCAAGCGCAAAAGCGCGGTAAATAGCGCCGCTATCCAACAAATGCCAATGCAATTTTTTGGATAACGCGCGCGCAACAGTACCTTTGCCGGAGCCAGAAGGACCATCAATAGTGATAACGGGAATATTTTTCATGGTGAGCGATTGTAGCAGGAGCGTAGAGCCTGTTCAAAGCCAACAAACAATACGGCGGCGGCTGCGACTTATCTATTTTAATTAATTTAATGGCAGCGTAAAACTGTAAAAAGCGCAGCCGCAAAATCCAATCAATTAATTATTTTGCTGCTCAGTCAGGCACGTAATCTCAGCGTTTATTGGTATTAGCAAATTCATCCATAAATTGGATAAGCGCATCGACACCGGCTTGCGGCATCGCATTATACATAGCGGCACGCATACCGCCTAAAACCTTATGGCCTTTTAAATTCA
>JBGTHB010000207.1:0-5310 GCA_041746415.1 Coxiellaceae bacterium
TAAAATATTTGAACTCAGGTAACTATCTTCTAAATTGCAAGCCTGGAGCTTCGGATTCACGCGCCCTGAGCCCAGCTCGACGAATTTTGCCGCTAATTGTTTCATGCTGCTCCCACTCCTCCCTGCTAAGGCACTCAACCAACCTAGGGTACTTATGTGGAGCCGTTTCTGCTCTAATATGGCGCTGAATAGCACAAATAAGCTCAGGCGATTCTACGTAGTCAGGCTTTAACAAAATATAGGCTTTTACTGTAACACCAAGTGTTGCTTCATCTTGTACACCAACCACAGCAATTTTTGCCACGGCGGGATGAGACATTCCGGCTTTTTCAACCTCATCGGGACCTATTCGATAACCACGACTTTTAATCAAATCATCTTTTCTGCCCTGATAAACGAACAAACTTGATGGTAATTTTTCTGCCCAATCACCAGTTAAATAATATCGGCCATCATCAGAAAATGCGTTGGTTGTTCGTTCTGGCGCATTGGCATAATATCTCAACAAGCCATTGCAACAACCTTCTTTCAAATCAACAGCAATTTGCCCAACACCAGATGTTAAAGGTTGCAGATCATCGTCAAGGATCTCTATTTTATATGGTTCAACTGGCCTACCCATTGTTCCTGAAACATGAATCTGTTCATTTACTCTACCCAATAATAAAGTTGTTTCTGCTTGACCAAATCCAACATGCACATCAACACCCATAGATTCAAATTTTTGAATAATTATTTCATCTAACGCTTCACCCACAGTAACAATGCGTTTTAATTTTAGAAATCGGTAACTATCAAAATTAGGCTGTGCCACTAATAATCTTAAAACAGTAGGTGCTGCACAAAAAATTGTAACACCTTCATTTTGTAACACGGACAATATTTTTTGCGCATCAAATTTTTGGTTAGTAGGTGTAATTAATATCTGGCTGCCCATCGACCACGCGCCTAACGTAGTCCAAGCTGTAAAACCCCATCCCGTATCACTTGCATTGTAAATAACATCTTCTTCTGTCGCTTTCATCCACCACGCACCCGTTCGATAATGAAAAAATGGGTAATCGTGATTGTGAATTACGGCTTTTGGAAAACCAGTGGTGCCAGAAGTATATAGTGCAAAACAAGCGTCATTTGTCGTGGTTTTAGCTTTCTGAGAACCAGGATGCGAAGTTAAGGCGTCACCAATCGAATCAAAATGTGAATGAGAACCACTATCTAATACCAAGCTTACTAAAGAAGGACATTGCTTTGAAACGGCATGTACAAGATCAGCTTTATCAGCGGAAGTTATAATACCACGGATATTTAGATCATTTATTCGATATTTTAAATCGCCTTCAGTCAGTAATCTTGGGCAAGGCACAACAACTATACCAGCTCGCATCAAAGCGGCTAAACTGTACCACCATGAAGCACGCTGCCCTAACATCAGCACAACTGCATCACCTTTACAAATACCTTTACTCTCAAAATAACCAGCAACAGCTTTGCTTTTTGCAGTAAGCTCAGCGTAACTGATATTCTGTTTTTGCCCAGTGTCTAAATCTAAACTGGTTATAGCTGGACGATTTTTAGATTGCGCCAACACATCAACAACTCGAGAAATAAAATTACATTCTACCGGTGCCGCTGATTTATTATGTTGTACCAAACGTTCATAAACTCCTTTTACATCCGGAGCACGTGGAAAAACAGATAAATGCCTAACACCTCCCAGTAGTGAAACTCTTGAACGTAATGCAGTAAAAACAGCCAGGCGCACAGCACTTCTCCAGCAGAAAAGATACTCTATGTATAATGTATTGGAATTAAGATTAAATTAATGTTTAAGAATAATGTGTTCTTAAGTTTTTTGCTCTGTTTTTAAAACAGTTAGTCAATCTTCTACGCCGTACTGAATTTTTCTCAACTCAATCTCTTCATCAGCATTTTGTCGCTCTTGCTTGATTTGCTCATCTAAATCTCGAATATATATATTAGCGAAAACAGAGATTTTTAGATTAGAATCATTTTTCCATTGTTCAATAGCTCTTCTTGTTTGCTCTAAACGTTCAACTACACCACACACACCATGAAATGCTTTCAAACTAATATAATAACGTTAATGGTATTTTTGCTACTATTGATTGTCAAAGAATGATTAGTTGTTAATTATGCCTCGCAATATACTCTCAAGATTGAAATTCGACGATGCCCGAATTCTTCCGAAACCTGTTGCCGCACTTCTCGATCAATTTGCTGCTGCTCAATTGTCATCTCTGATCTTTTGGGTCCATCTTTCGCTCAGCATTCCTAACCGTTTAACTCTTTATATCGTTGGGGTGCAGACAAATACCTTCGTATCTGAAATATTGGTTATTACTATTCCGATACCTTTTAACGTCAAGGCAGTTAAACATTTTCACCTAATCAGTCCCACAGTAGCATATAGGTAGCACAGCAATTATTTGAAAGCTTCTTATTGAAATAAAGACTTTGATCAAACTGGTGCCGGCGCACGGATTCGAACCGCGGACCGCGCCATTTCAAAAAGGTATTTCTTCCTTCTTATAATTGTTTCTATGAGCAAATAGAAACTTCAACCTGCCTGTTGCTGTCGTATATTTTTATTCCCATGTCGTTTTCGTTTAGGTTGTTGCTGTAATTTAGGTTCAATTGAGGGTTTATATAATGTGAGTCAGAGTCATTCATTGGAAGCTCTCTTTATATGGCTGCTCCATAAATAAATTGAACGTTCATTCAATTTGGTTTAGAATGAGCGTTCAATTTATTTTGTGAATATAGCATGATATCAACAAGCACAACAAAAGATACTGTTTTTGAAGCCACTCTAACAACACTTATTGAGAAAGGATTTTCAGGTGCATCTATAAGCTAAATTACAAAAATTGCATAGATTAATCAAAGTCTCATATATCATCATTTTAAATCAAAAGAGGATCCATGAGAATGTGTAAAAAAAATATCGTGTTGATAATGCAGCAAAATTTATTCAATCTATTCGCCATGACCCCCTGGATAATTTTGTGCACGATTTAGTTGAATTACGTTTTTCTGTTTATGAGAAAGCGAACATGCGCATGTTAGTTCATGAGCAAGCACTACAAGAAAATAAACCAGTGGGATTAGATAGAAACCATCAAGCATTATCTAGTGTTATTTTTGGGCTTGCTTCTTATGCTTTTTTTGATTTCACTCATACATTTAGTCTTTCAAAAGCTCAACGGGCTTCTTATAAGAAACTTGCTTGTGAAATTTTAATTCAAACATTACAACTAAAAGATAATTTTAATGAAATTAAACAATCACTTCTTTGACGAGAATTTTACCAGATATCAATTAGTAAAATCTAAACCGGGAAAAACCGTTTATAATTGGTTATTTTTCCCTGGTGGG
Organism: Coxiellaceae bacterium; assembly: GCA_041746415.1. GTDB lineage: Bacteria > Pseudomonadota > Gammaproteobacteria > Coxiellales > Coxiellaceae > JBGTHB01. The sequence continues at coordinate 3,397 of JBGTHB010000207.1, forward strand.
CCTGGCATTGATTCTGATTACCTATTACATTTAATCCATGAAATAGATGTTGAGGGAAACTATTGGTTAATTGATTTGTTATATAATGGTGGGAATGTTTCGGATAAACTTGGAGCAACCATAACACATACTCATTGGAAAGATTATTTTCTTGCTGCGATAAATAAATTCGAGAATCCAATTCTCGTTGGTCATTCTTTTGGTGGTTATTTCCCTCTATTTTTTCCACAATTGGAGAAAATATTACGAGGGTTTGTGATTTTGAACTCGGTTCCGACATTGAACTCTAGTAAATTTGAACAATGTGCTATCGAAAATAAATTACCGTCAAGACAAAATTTCATTGAGGAATTTTTAAAAACTCCCACTATTAATACAGCAAGAAAGCTCTTTTTAGCTGGCATCTCCTATTGTTTTCTTGCAAAGAATATTGAAAAAGGGACAAGAGCAATAGAAAACTTAACTTTTAATGTTGATACGGTATATTGGTGGCATACGGAAGGTTATAAGGAATACCAAACCATAAAATGGATTCCTGAAAAAATACCGGTATTGATTATTGGTGCGAGTCATGATTTTTTAACACCTATCAGTGTATTTGAAGAAGACATCCGGTTTCATAGGAATAATATTGAAATAGCAAATATTTTGAATGCAGGTCATTTCCCTTGGATAGAACAGGCAAGTCTTATTAAAAATATTTTTAACTCCTTTATTGAAAAACTCAAGTAATCGTATAATGCGCCTTCGAATAAGCTGCCAAACAATATCAGACAAGCAATTATTGATATAAAAGAATGTATTGATGAAAATAAAAAAAATCGACGACATCACTATGGATGGCATAGAAGAGTTGCTCTAATTATTTTAAAAACTATTGGTGCCGGCGCACGGATTCGAACCGCGGACCGCCTGATTACAAATCAGATGCTCTACCAACTGAGCTACGCCGGCCAAAAGAAAGCGACATCCTGTCATAAGCTTTGGGAAGTTTCAATTCCCCCCGGCTCAAACTTGCAAAGCTGGCTATTCGCTCGCTTTGCTCCCTGTTTGAGCGTTTTCATAAGAAATCTTTTATCTCAAGATGTCTTATGAAAACCCAACTGAGCTACGCCGGCTAAAAGGAAAGAGCATTATACCGTTCGTTTCGGCGAATTCAAATAATATTTTCGCGTACCGCGCGATTACCAAATAAAAACAAGACACTCAACAACAAACTATTTTATACTTTGCCAGCAATAGAGCACTTAAATTTAAGAGGCTACACATGCTAAACAACGAACCGGAAGGAGCGCCGCAAGCCGCCCAACCTACGCTTGCAGAGACTCTAATGGCGTGGATAAGAAAAAAGCGCCTTCTTCTTACTATCTCAATAAGTAATGCAGTATTAACACTTGTATTTTTTTTTATATGCAAAGCACAACACTCAAACACTCACACTGTACGAGAGCAATGCACAACTGAGCGGATGCTACTGTGCCCGGGAGTAGAGGCATGTCTCAACGTTCTAGGCATTTTTCGCAATGAAAGCACATTCAACTGCAACAATTTTTTTGCCGCTCCAAACAACGTTACACTGTGCCAAGAGCCAGGAGTCAAATCATGCCTTGTGCGCCAACTAGAAACCCATGTAGTGACAGCGAGCAACCTAGCATGGACTTGTTTTGCAACCAACCTTACAGCTCTTCCCTACCTAATTCTGACACCATACTTACTTTTCTCTTTTATAAATTACTACTACACGCCACCTGAACAAAGAGCAGCTCTGCATATATAAAACAAAACGCTAGACTAACGCAATCGCTGCCTGCATACGCGCAACCACCCGCTCACGCCCAATCAACAGCAACGTCACATCAATTGACGGCGACATCGTATTTCCCGTAACAGCTACCCGAATCGGCTGGGCAATTT